>JAQZAX010000009.1 GCA_029239455.1 Anaerocolumna sp. | reverse complement strand
CGGGTAAGTTCCCCTTCTTTTTGCCCACGGTAAACTCTGGTCCATTCCGTCTGCCAGCGTTTATGACCTCTTATCCCCAAAGCAATGATATAATTCTCTAAAATATCCACATCTTCCTGGGATTCATTCGCCATACCGCTTCTAAGATAGCGAAATACACTTTCATAATCGAAGTCTTTCTTCATGATATCCAGAGTAGAACGCAAAAACTCAATAAATGGATTAGCCATCAGATCCCTCTTATGGTCTATAAAGCAGGGAATTCCGGCTTTATCGAATTCTTGTCCTAAGAGACGTCCATAGTTACCAATATCCCCTGTGACTACTGCAATATCCTTATATCGGTACTGTTCTTCCCTTATCAGATGTTTTATTTCCCTTACCACAAACTGTACTTCCTGCTTCCTGTCCCTGGCTGCATGAATACTGATATTTTCCTGTTCTGCTTCATAGCATTTGATAGGATAGCGGAAAATATTGTGCTCTAGTGCAGCTAAGGCTTTGCTATTTCGGTAACGGAAAGGCACCTGCATCTCATTTTCTGCATAGAAAGGCTTATCTATCTTAATTCCTTCTTCTTCCGCGATGGTCATAAGGCGGCTGATAGTTTTTTTACTCAGGTGAAACAGCTTATACTCTTCATCTGCCTGGGTAATATCTTCTCTGGGATCTATGGTAACAGTAATTAATACCTGTTTTGCTTTTTTCATTAATATGGTTAATAGCTGATACTGGGCAGGGGTAAATCCCGTAAATCCATCCAGACATACTACACTGCCCGAAATTAGCTCTGACTTATCAATAACCTGACAAAGAACATCTAAAATCTCTTCTGCTGTTATGTATTTTTCCCTTAAGAAATCTTTAAACCCTTGATAGATTATAATAATGTCATGGAGTTTACTTTGCAGCATGGGGCGATTTGCCGCCAGTGCCTCCATCTCCTTTAATTTATCTTCTGTAATACTATATTGAAAAATCTCTGAAATAAGAGATTTTAATTCATTGATAAATCCCTGTTTTTGCACATCGTGTTGAAACAATTCTAACTCTTTTTTATGCTTGGTGATAATTTTCCGAAGCACCATACTCTTCCCGGTATCTTCAAGCACCGGAATATCATTTCCCCCTACTTCATCAAACACCCGGTAGGCTAAACGCATAAAACTAAGAATATCAATATTCATGGTTCCATGGTTTGGATGCATGGTCACAATATCTTTCTGTGTTTGCAAAGTAAACTGTTCCGGAACAATAATAAGATAATTGTTTTCTGGCTTTTCCATAGATTCAGAAATCATTTTTTTATACAGCCGGTAGGACTTACCTGAACCCGAACTACCAAGAATAAGTTGTAATGCCATGTTTTACCTCCCCTTTTAAATAATAATTTATTTATTATAAGTGTGGTGTAACTATACCCTGTTTTGCGCCGACTTAATAATACTATAACCCGAACCCACTTATGTTTCAATAAGTTAATAATAGTAATCATAAAATTTAAAGAAATGTAATAAGATATATAAAGTAAAACTGAACTACTACCAGGAAAGGCATGGTGATTATATGTCCAAAACCAAAATTGTCGTACTCCATCTAAAAGAAATAATCTATACGGCAATCTTTGTGGGCCTCGGCATACTCTTAATACTACTTCTCGTTATAATGTTTTTAAATAAGAAAGATGATAGCGCTGCCACAATGACAGGGCCGAAGTACACACCGGGAGTTTATACTTCAACCATAGTTCTAAATGATAACGCTCTGAATCTGGAGGTTGTACTGGATGAAGACCACATTAACTCCGTAAGATTAGTAAATATTGATGAGGTCACTACTACCATGTTTCCGTTAGTAGCACCGGCGTTAGATGAAATAGCCGAGCAGCTTTATGACGATGTAGAACTTGATTCCATAACCTTATCCGATGACAGCAGGTTTACCCAGACCGTAATCCTTGATGCAATCGAAGCAGCATTAGATAAAGCAGTTGTAGCAGCCGAAGAATAGATACATAAAAATAAAGCTTTCTCCCCAAAATGCTCCTGTGAAGAAGGCTTTATTTTATTATGAGCTTAATTCATATTCCTAAACAAAACGTATCCATTATGATAAACAATACTGGCTTTTATCGGGGAAATAATGTTTTATAATTTCGTTCTATCTATTTATATTTGTATCCTCTCCAACTCCTCCAGCCATAAGGCAGCACTGGCATCACTTGGCATTCTAAGGTCTCCTCTTGGAGAAACTGCTACAGAACCAACTTTAGGTCCATCGGGGAGACAGGAACGCTTAAACTGTTGGGAGAAGAATCTGCGATAAAAGGTTTTCAGCCATTTTAAAATAATTTCATTATCATAATCCCCATCAAATGCTACTCTAGCAAGATGATATATTTTAGAAGGAGTAAACCCAAATCTCATAATATAATATAAGAAAAAGTCATGGAGCTCATATGGTCCTACAATATCCTCTGTCTTTTGTGATATTTCACCTTCTACTGGTGGTAAAAGTTCAGGACTCACAGGGGTATCCAACACATCCAAAAGCACATGTTTTAAGTTCTCCTCTTCCGCTGTCTCTGCAAAATAAGATACTAAGTATCGAACCAACGTCTTTGGTACGGAAGCGTTGACTCCATACATCGACATGTGGTCACCATTATAAGTAGCCCAACCAAGTGCTAACTCCGACATATCACCGGTTCCAATTACCAACCCATGATACAGATTGGCTGTATCCATTAAAACCTGAGTTCGTTCCCTGGCCTGAGAGTTTTCATAAGTAATATCGTACTTGTTACTATCGTGTCCGATATCTTTAAAATGGAGCATAACTGCTTCACCAATTGGAATTTCCTTTAGTGTGGTCCCTAAATGATTGGCAAGAGATACTGCATTATTATAAGTGCGATCCGTTGTTCCAAAGCAAGGCATAGTTACTGCCACAATACCTTTTCTGTCTAGTCCTAACAAATCAAATGCCCTGCAGGTAACAAGGAGTGCAAGGGTAGAGTCTAGCCCACCGGACAAACCAATTACCGTATGTTTTAAACCAGTATGTTCTAATCGTTTCTTTAAGCCAAATGCCTGTATATTGCTTATCTCTTCACAACGTCTGTCTCTATCCCCTTTTGCACTTGGAACAAAGGGAGATTTATCTACGAATCTCGTTAAACTGATTTCTGGCAGGCTGGTAATCTTAGGATATGAATATTCAATCACCACATATTCTTCCTGTGTTCCTGGTGTAAATGTAGACATTCTGCGGCGTTCATTTAACAGTTTCCCGGTATCCAGTTCTGTTGAGATTAATTCATTGGTAAAACGTTTCGTTTGTTTTAATAGGATTCCATTTTCTGCAATCAGATTATGCCCGGCAAAAACTAAATCCGTGGTAGATTCTCCTTCTCCAGCATCTGCATAAATATATCCGCATACCAGTCTTGCGGACTGACTTTTGATTAATTCACTGCGGTAAATGTCTTTTCCTGTAGTTTCATCGCTAGCCGAAGGGTTAATAATCAACGTAGCCCCTGCCATGGCATGTCCTATGCTTGGAGGCATGGGAACCCACAAATCCTCACAGATTTCAACAGCTACTACCAAGGAGTTCATGTTTTTACACTGAAATAACAAATTGATTCCAAAAGGAACTTCTCTATCTTCTATCTTTATAGTAACCGGTGTTTCTTTTCCCGGATTAAAATGTCTGGTTTCATAGAATTCTGAATAGTTTGGCAAATGTTTTTTAGGAACCAAACCTAGTAACTCGCCATTTTGTATGACTGCTGCCACATTATATAGCTTTCCTTCTCTGGTTAGTGGTAATCCTATTACAGCCAGAATATCCATTCCCTTTGTATGCTTTACAATACGTATCAGCTGTTCCTTGGCACTGTTTAATAAAGTATCCTGTAAGAATAATTCTCCACAGGTATATCCGGTAATACAAAGTTCGGGAAAAGCCAGTACTTTAATCTGTTCTGTCTCTGCCTGATCTATTAATTCCATAATTCTGTCTGCGTTATAATTACATCTCGCCACTTGAATCTTAGGTGTCGCAGCAGCAACCTTAACAAAACCGTATTTCATAAGATCCTCCATTCAAGTTCTAAAAAAAAGGCAGCTACTGCTGCCCTTTATCTTTCGTTAATGAACCCAGAACGCCGTTTCCTGAATTTTGACTCCTAGCAAAGCTAGGTGGGTTTCCGCATATAAGCCTCTGTCTTCCACTGCAAACGGTGGCCTGACATAATCTTATAGATTAGGAGTCCCTTTTAAATCATGTAGGTTCAAAATATCAGGGTTTGTCGAACATTCCAGGAACCTTATCACCCTTTAATTATACATGAATCACGGACAATATTCAAGTTCTTTATGTCATAAATTGTACTTAAATTGCTTGAGGGTTGCTTGAGAATTGTATTAAAGCTCCAGTTTTTCTACATAGTCTTCAAGGCACTGGAAATAGAAAACAAACTCGGTTCCAAGGTCTGGCTCACTGAATACTTCAATCTCTCCGTCATGTCTTAAGGCTATCTGCTTGGCGATTGCAAGCCCCAAGCCGGAACCTTTTTCATTTTGCTTTAGTTTCGATTTATAGAATTTATCAAAGATGCTTGGTAGATCTTCTTCGGAAATACCAATGCCTTCGTCACGAATCGATACAATTAGTCTGTCCTTTTTTGAAAGTTTTATGTGTATGGTGGAGTTTTCTTCTGTAAATTTTATCGCATTATCTAATATGATAAGAAACATCTGTCTTAGCCTGTCATAATCACCCATCATCATATAAAACGGTTCGTCTTTTACAAAGTCCAAATCTATATTCTTTTCAGCGCTTATGGCATGCATACTTCGAATTAAATCCTCAAATATCTGTGTAATATTTACCGGTTCTTTTTCAATTACAAAATCAGGGTTTTGCATTTTTGAAAGCAACAGCAAATCACCTACCAAGCGCTCCATGCTTTTGCATTCCAATAAGATTCTGTCATAGTACCCTGCAACTTTATCTTTATCCGTAACTACACCGTCAATCAGCGTTTCTGTGTAAGCCCTTATTACAGTGATAGGAGTGCGAAGTTCATGGGATACATTAGCAAAGAAATCCACTCTCATTTGCTCCCTGTCCAGTCTCTCCTTCTCATTTTCCGCTAATTCATCCGCTAACACATCTATGGTTCTGGCTAAGTCTCCAATTTCATCCTTCCTGGTAATGTCCGTTTTACACTGATATTTGCCATCCGCTAATTCAAGGGCGGTTCTTCTCATTTTAGATATGGGTGCAGAGATTCCATTAGCAAATAGTGCTGCAATAATAAAGGAGATAAATAAGGCAACAATTGCGCTTAAAAAAATCAAATGCATACTGCTGTTAATAATATCATCCTGCCCATGCACTTGAGAGATTAATAAAACTGCTCCCACCACTTCTCCATTCACATTAATGGGATTGCCTACAATTGCTGATACTCCGCCAAAGGTTTCATAATATCCGCTGCGGTACTGTGTTTGATTATTAAATGCCGCGTCTATCACTTCTATGCTGTCCTTCGGCAGCTCTACATCATCAAGTACAACATTCTCCATGCTTTTATTCATAGGGCTACTGGCATTGGGGTTAGATATGGTATATACATCGGGAACTTCATCGTCAAGCTCGCCGAGTATTACTAAATATTCTAAGTAACTTTCTTCTTCACCATTAATAATCGCCTGCTGCATTCTTTTTGCTATACTAAGTGCCTGCTTTTCCAGCTTATACCGGTAGTCATTCATTATGGCTGTCTCATACAGATTCATAAAAATTAATCCTATCAGCACAGCAAACATTGTTAGCATGATTGCATAATTTATATACACTTCGAAGAAAAGACGATTCCTAATTCTAACATTTTTCGTATTCTTCATTTTGGCTCCCATAATCGGTTGGTATGTATTTTATTTCAAAGATTACTCCTCTATTTCAAATTTGTAACCAACACCCCAAATTGTTTTAATATCCCATTTCCCATGTTCGATTTTATCTAATTTAGCACGCAAACGTTTTATATGGGAATCAACCGTTCTACTGTCACCAAAATAATCAAAGCCCCAAAGGCTGTCTAATAAATTGTCTCTGGTAAATACTTTGTTGGGATTTTTTGCAAGTGTCCACATCGTCTCAATTTCCTTTTTCGTTAGTGCCACTTTCTTCCCATCAATATGTAATGTATATTCATCCAGGTTAATAATCATATTGCTGACTGCAATAGTATTACCTGACTTTAAGTCCTTTTCTGTCCTGGTCATTCTTCTTAATACAGCTCTCACCCTGGCCATAACTTCGCTTGGGCTAAATGGTTTTACGATATAATCATCTGCTCCTATATCTAACCCCATAATTCGTTCAAAATCTTCGCCTCTGGCCGTAATTAATATTACTGGCACATTGGATTTTGACCTTATCTTTCGGCACACTTCATACCCATCTTCTTTTGGCATCATCACGTCCAGTAGTACTGCAACGGGATTATAATTTTCAAACAATCGGTAAGCTTCTTCTCCATCAAATGCAACAATCGGTTCATAGCCTTCCTTTTTTGTGTAATTAGAAAGTACATCCGTAATATCATGATTGTCATCTGCGATTAAAATATATTGCATGTTGACCTCCTTGTGGCTGCATATTATTCTTGTATATTAAATGCATCTCTTCTGTTTTTTATATTTTTATTCTTCCATAAAAATCCATTTCCTTGCCAAAGTACGATAAATGTCAATTCTTATTAACATTTCCAATCTTTATTATATCTTATTTTATGGATTAAAAACAAGTGCAAATACTAATAATATGCCTTAAGTTATTTTTAAATTCTTACGTTTTTTTTAAGATTTGACATCATTCTGACAAAAAGCAATTATATTATAAATATAATCAAAAAGAATAAAATTAATTCATAATTTGTTTATGTATGCTTATTATTTCAATTTCAATTATTTAAATAAATTATGAAAATATTCTCTTTAGGAGGACGCTGCCATGAAAAATAGCTTTTTTTATCGGTGCTTCATGACATTAGGCTTGATTTTATTTCTCTCGATAGTTCCCTTTCCTATGACAGCTAGTGCAGCTCAAGTTTACGAAACTCAAAGCGATATTAAACTTAATGTAAAAAGCATTGCATTGGTAAAAGATACTTCTTATGAACTAAAAGTTTATAATATTAGTGACAGCCAAAAAGTGACTTTTAAAACGAATAATAGCGATGTAGCTGAAGTAAATGAGGATGGCAAAATTAGTGCAATAGACTTCGGCAGTGCACTTATCACAGTTACAGTAAAAGATGGATATAAGACAATTGCTACCTTAGATTGTGTAGTAACTGTAGGTCCTTCTGCTTTTAGTATTAAGCTGACAAAATCAGAGATTACTCTGGCGGTTGGTGGCAAAACCAATCTGACAGCCATCCTAAAACCTAACAATACTGTTGAAGAAGCAAAGTTCTCAAGTAATGATCCTTCCATTGCTTCTGTAAGCATAGGAGGCAAGGTTACTGCAAAAGTAGTAGGTGTTACTTATGTATTTGCTTCTATTGATAATGGTAAATTTGATTTGTGTAAAGTCACCGTTGTGGAAAGTGGACTTGATGATAGTACGGAAGATTAATTATTAGTCCCAAGCAAAAGAATTATGATAATCTGGCCAATTGCCCTGCATTCATGTGTAGGGCAATTTTTTATGTTATAGGAAATTGCGTCCTAAAAGTAAAAACGCTCCGCTATTTTATTATGCAATACATTTTATTACATTTTAAGAATAATTTGACATTTTATTGTTTTTATGATAAATTAAAGTTACATTACCAATTACGGTAATTGCACTTTTTATAGTTTTAGGAGGATTTTTAATTTATGAAACAAGGTACAGTAAAATGGTTTAATGCAAAAAAGGGTTACGGATTTTTATCTGATGATGCGGGAAATGATGTTTTTGTACATTTCTCAGCACTCAACATGGATGGCTTTAAAGTATTAGAAGAAGGACAAGCTGTTGAATTCGATGTAATCAACGGAGAAAAAGGTCCTCAGGCTGCCAATGTTACTAAATTATAATTCTAAACCAATTGTATGAATCAAAAACTTGTTATAATCGTACGCGAATGAATTTTCTAAAAGAATTTCACATAAATATAGTTACATAAATTTATGAGTACAATAGGGGTTATAACAAAAAAACAGTCATCGTATACCGATGACTGTTTTTTTGTTATTTCAAAGGAATGCTGTCCTAACTTCTCAATAGTGGTGCTACACCGAGGCTTTTTGAATGCCGCATCTGAAAGTTTGGACAAGTAATTGGTCTAGTTAATTTGAGGATGATATCCTAGTGTTTAAAATGTCTCATATTAGTGAATACCATGGCGATTCCATATTCATTACATTTCTTTATGGAATCCTCATCACGAATCGAGCCGCCAGGTTGGATAATTGCTGTTATACCTGCCGATTGGGCTGCTTCAACACAATCATCAAATGGGAAGAAAGCATCCGATGCAAGCACAGCACCTTTGGTTGCATCTTCATTGATTAGTTCGGCAGCATGTTCGATTGACTGGATGGTTGACCATACGCGGTTTACCTGACCAGGTCCGATACCAACCGTTTGCTTATCCTTAGCCAAAGCAATTCCATTGGATTTTACAAACTTTGCAACTTTCCATGCAAACATCATATCTTCCATTTCTTTGTCCGTAGGAACACGGTCAGTCACAACTTTTAGCTCGGATTCATCTAACAGTTTACTATCAATCGTCTGAACGATAAGACCGCCATTCACTTTCTTTAGGTCATATGCATTTTCATCCTGAGGTACCTCAATTTCTTTTAATTCCAGGACACGTACATTTTTCTTTGTCTGTAGTAGTTCAAGGGCAGCAGCTTCATAGCTTGGCGCTACGATTACTTCAAGAAATACATTTTTCATCTCTTCTGCAAGTGCTAACGTAACTTCCTTATTCACCACAACAATACCGCCATAGATGGATACTTTATCTGCCTCAAAGGCCTTCTTCCAAGCCTCTAAGATAGTATCACTGCTTCCAACACCACATGGATTGCCATGTTTGCAGGCAACAACAGTTGGCTCCGTAAATTCCTTTAATAATTCTAAAGCGCCGTTGGTATCATTAATATTATTAAAGGATAATTCTTTACCGTTTAATTGTACGGCATCTGTTAGGGAGCCTTTCTTTTTGCCGATTTCTCTATAGAATGCAGCTTTTTGATGTGGATTCTCACCATATCTCATATCTTGAACTTTCTCAAATGTCATGGTTAAAGTTTCAGGAAGCTCTTTATCACCGCGCTCTTTCTTCAGATAATCTGCAATCATGGTATCGTAATTGGAAGTATGCATAAATACTTTTTGCATTAAATAAAACTTAGTATCTAAGGATACCTCTTTCTTTGCTTTTAATTCCCCGAGCACCTGTTCATAGTCTCTAGGATCTACCACAACAGCAACATCCTGATAATTTTTAGCCGCTGAACGAAGCATCGTCGGTCCACCGATATCTATATTCTCAACTGCCTCTTCACGGGTTACTCCGTCCTTTAATATGGTTGCTTTAAATGGGTATAAATTTACTACAACTATATCGATTGTCTCTATCTTTAAGTCAGCCAGTTGTTTCATATGTTCCGGTTTGCTTCTCATTGCAAGTAGTCCTGCATGTACCATTGGATGTAGTGTTTTCACACGTCCGTCTAAACATTCCGGGAACCCTGTAAGCTCTGAAATCTCCATTGCTGGAATTCCTGCTTCTTTTAACTTACTGTAGGTTCCTCCGGTAGAAATAATTTCAATACCAAGAGAAACTAATTCATTTGCAAATTCTACAATGCCGGTTTTGTCAGATACACTGATTAATGCTCTCATATTTTTCTCCTCTTATAAATAGTTAGATTTAGGTAATTGCGAAACTCCAAAGCTTACACTATTTGAGATACAACTTATACAATTCCGAAGCGGAAGTTAAGCGGAAGGAGCGTTGGAGCGGTGGAATTGTATAAGTTGTATCTCAAATTCAGAATATTTATTGGTTTCGCAATTACCTAATAGTTAGATTAGATATTAGTATGTCCTATTTTAGACTTACTATTGCATGACCTCTAGTGCTATCGCATCCTGCCTGGAGGGCTTTTTTATGTCATCGGTAAGTAGAAAACTTTATGTTACATAAAAAACCGCCCAGGTAACCTTGTAAACCTTCTAACATAGTTGTCAGGTTACTAAAGGTCGCCCAGGCGGTCGGCATGTTATTATTTTTTGTACTCCCTGTGGGTAATCTCCCACTTCCGCCAGTCATACAAATATATTATTAGTCTATCTTATTTTTATCGATTTTTCAAGAGGATTTTTTATAAATTATTGTAGCTTGTAAAATGCATTTATGTTAAACTAAATTTATATTTACTACATGCATAATTATTTATATGAATGGATTGCTAAGTAAGGGGAACTATAAATAATATTTCCTAGCATAGATACTTGTTCTTACGTCTATTAAATACCATAAGATATTTGAATTGTTCCCAGAAATGCTGTATAATTTGTTCTATATTTCAATATTATTTTGTCTATACATCGTACATTAAAATATATCATGACTGGAGATAAACTTTTTATGAAGAGATTTAAGATTACGGATATTTTTATCGGCATTATTTTTACTTTGTTATTTATTTCGGTTGGCGTTATAGCCGCTGTTAATTTCAGGGGTCTATATTATTTTGATATTGATCATTTAAATATAGTAGCAAGTTCCGGTTTTGACAAAGCTACGATCACTGAGAATTACGATGCACTGATTGATTATAATTCTCCATTCTTTCGGGGAGAATTACAGTTTCCAGGTCTGGCTGCCTCAGCCGACGGCTTGCAGCATTTTGTTGAAGTCAAAAATATTTTTATAGCTTTTTATTTTATCGCCGGCATTTCCTTGATTGCCAGCTTAATCGTTATTTTTTACAAGAAACATAAGCGGGATTATAAGTATCTGCTTATTTCTTCCATAACCGTTCTTGTTCTTCCTGTTATAGTGGCCTTAGGGAGTGCCATAAATTTTGATGCAGCTTTTGTTATATTTCATAAAATCTTTTTTAGAAATGATCTATGGCTCTTTGACCCTTCCACCGACCCAGTGATAACTATCCTGCCGGATACTTTTTTCCTGCACGCACTGCTTGTTATTATTGCATTTGTATTAGCTGGTAGTCTGTTATTAGCTTTATTGTATAAACATTTATTAAGGCGGAAGGGAAGAAGAAATTTCTCAAGATTTTAATTTATAATTCACTAATAAGATTTGAGGGTCAAAAGCCTCAAAATTTTTAATTGATGAATATAGATACAGCGGTATTCATCGAACAACAAAAACTTGGCTTTTGACCCTCAAATCCTAATAAGGAATCTTTATCTCAAACTCTGTTCCTACGCCCAATTTACTATTTACCCAGATAGTCCCATTATAAAGTTCTACAATGTGTTTTACAATGGATAGTCCAAGCCCGGTACCTCCCTGTTTTCTTGCTCTTCCTTTATCAACACGATAGAATCGTTCAAAGATTCTTGAGAGGTGTTCTGGTTCCATTCCAATGCCGGTATCTTTTACTTTAATCATCAGTGCCCTATCTTGTTCCTTACATTCCAGCGTTATGGTACCCTCTTCTGTGTATTTGATTGCATTATCAATTATGTTGATAAAAAGCTGCTTGATTCTGTCCTGATTACAGTTTAATGGTTCTAGGTTTTCTTCTGGCTGGAATACAATCTTCACCTTATCTGTCAGTTTTGGCTGTAATAATTCGATTACATCTACTGCCAGTTTATTTATGTCACAGGGAATTGTATTTTTTTCCTGCTTAGATTCAATTTCAGATAATAATAATATGTCCTGAATCAGGTTAAATAAACGCTCTGCTTCAATATCGATAATATCAAGGAACCGCCTCGCTACTGCTTCCTCTTTGATTGCTCCATTCTTTAATGTATCAATAAATCCCCGGATGGAAGTAAGGGGTGTCTTTAACTCGTGGGTAACATTTGATACAAAGTCCGTGCGCATCTTCTCTAATTTCTTAATCTGCGTAATATCTTCAATAATTAACAATACACCAAACCACGTTTCGCCTTCTCTACCAAGGGGAGTAGCAGTAATTCGAATATTGCGATTTCCTCCATAGAGCAGGATTCCGTCTTTTGTTACACTTGTATTGCTTTCCCTAACTTTATCAATAATATCAAATACCGCTGCATTTCTAACAATATTATATAAAGGCTGTCCATTTATTTCTTTATTAATTCCCATAATATCGTGAAAAGCTTTGTTATAGAAAAGTATTTCATTGGAGTCGTCTATAGCTACTACTCCACCGGTCATACTGCTTAAAATAGCTTCTAGTTCTGCATTTCTATGGGTGAGGCTTTCAATCGTTTCCTTCATATTCAAACTCATGATATTAAAGGCACTGGCAAGTCTTCCGATCTCTGCTTTTTCTCTTGTATATATTTTCGTATTATAATTACCTTCTGATATGCGTTCTGCAGCCTTAGCAACGTCATTAATCGGTCTGGTAATTACTCCCGAGAAGATAAGTGCCACAGCCGTTGCTATTACAAAACATATAATAGCTGCAACAAAGGTGGAGCCAATTAAATCAATTTGCAGTCCTTCCAGATCAGAAAGGGGGAGGGATATACGAAGGACTCCTTGAAAGTTATGGTTTTCTACAGGAACTGCACTATAGGAATACTCCTGCTTCATTGTACTTGAATATCTGTTGACCGTAACACTTTCACCCTGAAAGGCTCTGATTACTTCCTCACGGGTGCCGTGATTTTCTAATGCCTGGGTTGTGCTTGAATCCGCTAATACTTCACCATTACTGTCAATTAACGTAATCCTTACATTATATTTTTCAGAATACGTATCCACGAATTCGTTATAGTCGGCGTTATTTGTTAATTCGGCTTCCGAAAATAAATCTCCCAATAATTCGGCCTCTGACAAATAATAATCCTGGCTGTGATTATATATAAACACATAGCCCTTATTCCAAAATATTGCGGTGGATATGGCAATTGCTATAAATATAATCGTAATATAACTAAGTATTAATCGCTTCTGCACAAACTTACCCCCTTAAGCGAATTTGTAACCCATTCCACGCACCGTCTTGATATATACCGGTTGGCTTTCGTCTGCCTCAATTTTCTTCCTTAAGTTACTGATATGAACATCAACGGTTCTTGTCTCTCCGATATAATCATATCCCCACACTTTTTCTAACAGGTTATCTCTGGTAAATACAATCCCTCTGTTTTTGGCTAACAGATATAATAGTTCAAATTCTTTATAAGATAATTCAACTAATTCACCATGTACGGTTACTGTTCTTCTTGCACGGTTAATCTCAAGATAATCAATCACTATCTTTTCTTCTTTTTCTTCTTCCTTTGGAACAAAATCTCCTTCGCTTCTTCTTAAAACCGCTTTAATTCTTGCTAACAGCTCATAGATTCCAAATGGTTTTACCAGATAATCATCAGAGCCCACTTCGAGTCCTACAACTTTACTGATTTCATCACTTTTGGCAGTTAATAAGATGACAGGAAGTTTTCTCTTATTTTGGTCTGCACGTATCCTTCGTAATACTTCAATTCCATCCATACCGGGAAGCATCCAGTCTAATAATATAAGGTCGACTCTATTCTTCGACAATATATCAAGTGCCTCTTCACCGGTTTCCGCCTTTAAAACCTGGTATCCTTCCCTTTCCAGGTTATAAGACACTAATTCTAAAATATGTACTTCATCATCAACAGCAAGTATGGTTCTCATATCGCAGGGCACCTCCAGGTACTATTTTTTCATTCCTAATTATCATATTTTGCAATAAATCTAGTTGCCTTGTAATGGGATACAGAGCAACTAGATTTATTACTTTCTATATTTACTTGTTAACCCAGTGTTAAATCACCGGTAAGGCTGAATCTGTTCCACTCTGCTATATTCGTTGCATGATCTGCCATTCTTTCCAAGTATTTTACTATCATCAGATAGCAAACCCCTTGTGGCGCAGTTTTAGAATCTTCCTGAATCATTTCAATTAAAGCACCTGTTATTTTTGTAAAATAAGCATCTACAACATCATCAGCATCCATAACTTTTCTTGCTTTTTCAAGATCTGACTCCACAAAACTGTCAATGGTATCAATAACCATAACTTTCATTGCTTCAATCATATCAGGTAAATGTACTGGTGCTTTTACCTTTGGCATTGCAGCAAGTTTTAGAATATATTCTGAAATATCTGCACATTGATCCGCTATTCTTTCGATATCAGTTATTATCTTCATGATGGATGTTATTTTTCTTAAATCACTTGCCAAGGGTTGCTGTTTGGCAATAATATTAATGCACTCACGTTCAATCTGTTGCTCCAATAAGTCTATTTCATCATCTCTGTCAATGATTTCATTGGCCATTTTGGTGTCGAAACTATCTAATGCCACAATCATCTCATTTGTTGATAATTCTAAAATACTACCCATCTTAATTACATCTTGGTTTAATTCTTCTAATTGCGCTATAAAGTTTTGTCGCATTCTATACTGGCTCCCTTCCTGCTTGCGTTACAAGCGTAAACATATTATAATTTTACCAGTTTTTTTAATATTTTCAAGCTATATCAGCCAAATCTACCAGTAATATAATCTTCCGTTTTTTTGTTGCTTGGTTTATTAAAGATTTGCTCGGTATCTCCATATTCAATTACTTCCCCAGTCAGGAAAAATGCTGTTTTATCTGAGATTCTTCCGGCCTGCTGCATATTATGGGTTACAATTATTATGGTATAATCTTTCTTAAGCTCCGATGCTAAATCCTCAATCTTTAGTGTTGAAATTGGATCAAGGGCAGAAGTTGGTTCATCCATTAATATAACTTCAGGCTCTATGGCTAATGTTCTTGCAATACAGATTCTTTGCTGCTGTCCACCGGAGATTGCCTGTGCACTTTTTTTTAATTTATCCTTTACTTCATCCCAGATAGCTGCCTGTCGTAAAGATTTTTCTACAATTTCATCTAAAGTACTCTTTTTGCGAATACCGTGGATTCTAGGACCGTAAGCAACATTATCATAAATGCTCATTGGAAATGGATTCGGTTGCTGAAATACCATTCCTACTCTGGTTCTAAGACTGATTGCATCCATTTCCTTATAGATATCTACACCATCCAAAGTAACGGTACCGTTAATTGTTACCCCCTCAATTAAGTCATTCATTCTGTTTATTGTCTTTAAAAATGTGGATTTACCACATCCGGATGGTCCAATAAATGCAGTGATTTTACCTTTATATATATCCATATTAATATTTTTCAGTGCCTGGAAACTGCCATAAAACAAGTTCAAATCACTCACTGAAAATTTCGTTATATCGTTCACTTTGTTTCCTCCTGTTATCTTATCCTCTTATAATGATCTAATTACCTGTTCTATTTCTTAAGAATCTCTTCGTTATTATCTTAGAAAGCAAATTAAGCAAAATAACTAAAGCTAACAGTACTACTGCAATAGAAGTTGCTGACTCTAAGTCAGCGGATTCTTTAATCAGCCAGTACATCTTAGTAGTGAGTGTCGCCGCTCCTGCTTCACTGCCGACTAATGCGGTAGGTATTTGCGCAACCGTGCCCGCTGTCCAGATAAGAGCCGCTGATTCACCTACAATTCTTCCGATACTTAATATGATTGCCACCAAGATACCAGGAAGCGCACTTGGCAATATAATTTTACTTATCGTCTGCAGTTTAGTTGCCCCTAGTCCCATAGAACCCTGACGGTATACATTAGGTACTTCCTTTAGTGTCTCTTCTGTTGTAGATATTATAGTGGGAAGTAACATAATACTAAGGGTTAATCCACCGGCTAAAATTGAATATTGCATCTTAAAGTTTTGAACGAATACAAGCATACCGAATAGTCCATAGATAATGGACGGAATTCCTGCCAGGTTTTGAATTGCAAAGCGGATTACATTCAGTACTTTACCTGGTTTTGCATATTCGTTTAAGTAAATAGCTGCGCAGATACCAATTGGTGCTGCTATCATTAATGTTAATAAGATGATATATACGGTTGATATAACCATTGGTACAATTCCGCCACCTGGCCTGGTTACTTTTAACCTGATTGCACCGGTTCCTTCATTCAGAACTTCAACCGCCTCTTCTGCTGTAATATCGCGAAATGTTGTAGAATCCGCCTTAGCTATCACATCTTTTTCTTTTAACTCATATGGGACTTTTTTTATGTTCAATGCATTCTCTACAGGAGAATCTTTCTTAATATCTTTTATTATTATATATCCATCATCTAAGGCAATGGTTATACCTAAGGATTCTACGTAATTTTCTTCTGCACTGCCACCAGTCACGGAATTTCTATCAATATCTACAATTGTAGTTTGGCTATCCCACATACGTGTCAAGAAATTATAATTAACACCAGGCAACCCCTTGTATAATACAAATCCTATGATTATGATAAGAATTCCTATGGTTACAGACGTAGAAGCATATATTAAGCCTTGTAATATACCATCTTTAAATTTCCTTTGATTATTTTTCATCTAATTTTCCTCTTCCCTGCCAAGCAAGATTTTAATACATTAATTTTTTGTACCCTGAGCTCCCACTTTACTGGTAATCTTAATTAATAGTAAATTTATTACCAGGATAAATAAAAAGAGTACAACTCCCGTAGCAAATAACATGTCTTGATGTCTTCCGGAAGCATAACTCATTTCCATGGAAATGTTAGACGTCAACGGCCTAATCTTATCCCAGAGACTTCCCGGTAATCCCCCTATATTATTACCGGCAATCATCATGACAGCCATTGTTTCACCTAAAGCCCTGCCGATACCAAGTACGGTAGCAGAAAGGATACCTGAACGGGCTGCAGGTACAACTGATTTAAATATTGTCTGAATTTTAGAGGCCCCTAGTCCATAAGATGCTTCACGGTAGGATTTTGGAACAGCCCTAAGACTGCTTTCACTTAATGTAATAATCGTAGGTAATATCATAATTGTTAAAACACAAATAACAGCTAATAAAGATTCACCCTGACCGGTAGGAGATACCTTTTTAATTAACTGTACAATTACGCCTAAACCAAAGGCGCCATATATAACAGAAGGAATTCCGGCTAATAATTCAATGGCCGGTCTGATAATTGCCACCATCTTCTTTGGTGCTATTTCCGCAATAAATACAGCTGTCATTAAACCTATGGGAACCCCGAGCATAATAGCGCCCAGGGTTGCAATAATAGATCCGACAATCATATAGAATATTCCATATACTTCTTTGCCTGGATCCCATTTTAATCCGGTTATAAAATCTGAAAAGCTGTATGCATTTTCACCAAAGAAAGGTTTTAAACCTTTTGTAAATACAAAGGTTATAATGGCGATTACACTTAGTACACTAAGTAGTGCACATAGTAAGAATATAGTGCGAAACACCAAATCTTTATAATCTTTTTGATTACCCACTGCCTGATTCCCTATGGCAGCGTTTTCTGTTACCATCTTTTCTTTGCCTGCATTATTCATTAGTCTACTCGAATGCCTCCGTGATCTTCAACAAATACTTGTGCATCAGATGTAACAACATACTCTAAAAATGCTTTTGCTACATCTGTTAAGTTTTCAGGTTTATAAGTTAATAAGAAAGGTCTGGCTAGAAGATAGGAGCCTTCTTTTGCATTCTCTGCATTTGCCACGATACCTTCTAAAGTTAATGCTTTTACTGTCTCATCAATGAAAGAGAATGAAACATATCCAATGGCATTTTCATTACCTGCTACGGAAGCCTGTACATTACCATTACCTTCTACTACAGTAGCATTTTCCGTTAAACCGATGTCTTCTAATCCGATTAATTCTTCAAACGCACCTCTTGTTCCAGACGCACCTTCTCTTGATACTACAACAATATTCTCATCAGCACCGCCAACTTCGCTCCAGTTTGTAATCTCACCACTATATATTTTTAATAAATCTTCCATTGTCAAATCAGCTAACTGGTTGGATGGATGAACAACGATTGCAATACCGTCATATGCAAACTCTACAGCTTCTAAGCCTTCTGCTGTCTCTTCTTCTTTTAATGCTCTGGATGAAGCGCCTAAGTCATTGGCTCCTGCTATTGCATCTTCAATGCCTGCTGAAGAACCGGTTCCAGTATAATTAACAGTAACATCCGGATTATATGCCATAAACTCATCTGCCATATCTAATAAAATCTTTTCTACTGAAGTTGAACCTGTAATTGTAACAGTTCCTGCCAAATCTCCTGTTGCTTCAGTGTCATCTGATGTTGTAGTTTCGTTTGTAGAGTCATCTTTTGACCCACAAGCTGCTAAAGTGAATAACATAGCAAAAGCTAACATTAAACCAAAGATTTTCTTTAAATTAATTCTTTTCATTTCTTCCTCCTGTTTTGGAAAACCAATTTTGATTCTAATTTCTTCTTTTTATGTTTTACTACTAGTCGAATTTTATACCTTAATTGTTATATAGTTATTGCTCTAATGTAAAGTTTTTGTAAAGTAGCTTAATTTAATACATTTTGACCATACTAAATACCTTATATCATTCTACAAAAAATTTTACTTTTCTTTTGTCCTATGCTAGAATATACATTAAATAACTAATTGCACAAGTAAGATGAGAAGCGGGGGCAGCATATGAAAAGACTTGATTATTTAAAATGGGACGAATACTTTATGGGGATTGCTTTATTATCAGCACAGCGCAGTAAAGATCCTAATACTACCGTTGGAGCTTGCATCGTCAGCGATGACAACAAAATACTCTCCGTTGGTTATAATGGTATGCCAATTGGATGTTCCGACGATGATTTCCCCTGGGAGAGAGAAGGATGTGCGCTAGATACAAAGTATGTCTATGTTTGTCATGCTGAAATGAATGCTATTCTTAATTACACTGGTACAAATATGAAAGGTTCTAAATTATATGTCACATTATTTCCATGTAACGAATGCACAAAAGCGCTGATTCAAAAAGGAATCAGAGAAATTGTATATATGAGTGATAAATATGGGGACTCCGATGCTGTAAAAGCTGCGAAACGAATGTTTGATTCCTCCGGCATTACCTATCGCGCTTATGAGCCTATTCATCGTGATATTATACTTTCCTTATAATTACTAATGGGGCTGCCTCGTCAGCCCCATTTTTTGTTCTTTATTTCAAAAGTTACAATGCATTCTGGAAACCAATTCTTAATTAATGTATCAAAGGTCATGATGTTTTCATCAAACACTATTCGTCTCTTAACTAATTAAAAATTCTTAATATTTTTTAAGATTTTCTTCCCTTGTAATTTTACTTATTATGTGAAAAAATGTTTAGTATCAGATTAATTACAGATACTTCTAGATAGCAATCACAAGGACACATTAACCCCAGAAATGGAGCCGGAACATGGAACACATACGCAAGAAACAATATGGTAAAAAACGCAAAAGGAATCGACTGGTTTTGATCCTGATGACATCATTTAGTATGCTTATCCTGGGATTTTTCACTTTCACTTTACTAACGACTTATTCCTTTACAAGTAATTTTGGAAACTTTGGTTTATCAATTGAAACTCCTAACCTGCCTGTAATGATTGATTCCGTTGGTAACAGAATAGTAAAAGAAATGTTATTGACACCAAATCCCTACTCACGCCCCCAAACCATACTTAGGGAAGTGAATAGTGTGGTCATACATTATACAGCTAACCCAGGGACTGATGCAGAAGCTAACCGCAATTATTTTGAAAACTTAAAAACATCCCATACTACTTATGCTAGCAGTCACTTTGTCATTGGTTTGGATGGACAAATCATTCAATGTATCCCTCTGAATGAGATTTCTTTTGCTTCTAATAATCGCAACGGTGATACCATATCTATAGAATGCTGTCACCCTGGTGAAACCGGTGAGTTTTCTTTAGAAACTTATGAGTCTCTTGTTGCACTCACTGCATGGGTTTGTGAGGAATATTCCCTATCCGAAGAAGATATATTACGCCATTATGATGTGTCCGGCAAAAACTGCCCACTTTATTATGTTAATAATGAAGATGCATGGCTTACTCTAAAAGAAGATGTAATGAACACAGTTTCAGATTCTTTCGAAAATGATCAGGATTAGTAACAAATTAATGCTAAAAACAAGAAAGAGTCAGGTCCTTCAGAATTAACGCGGATAGTTTAGAAAACTATCCAATGACTTACAAAGGGACTACCGCAAGAAATATATTTTTGCAGTAGTCCCTATATATTTATTATGAATGGTTCTAAGCGCTTACTCTTCTACGCTATAGTTAGGTGCTTCTTTTGTAATGTGAATATCGTGTGGATGACTTTCTTTTAAGGAAGCGGCAGTTATTTTTACAAATCTTCCATTTAGTTTAAGATCTTCTATGGTTGCTGTTCCGCAATATCCCATACCGGATCTTAATCCTCCGATTAATTGGAATACAGTATCTTCAACGGTACCTTTATAAGCGACACGTCCTTCTACACCTTCCGGAACTAGTTTCTTCGCATTGGTTTGGAAATATCTATCTTTGCTTCCATTTTCCATGGCAGAAATAGAACCCATACCACGATAAACTTTATATTTTCTACCTTGGAACAATTCAAATTCTCCAGGGCTCTCATCGGTACCGGCAAAGATGCTTCCCATCATACAGAGATTGGCACCTGCAGCGATAGCTTTCGTTATATCACCGGAATATTTAATTCCACCATCAGCGATAACCGGAACTCCATATTTTTTAGCAGCAGAGTAGGAATCCATAATTGCAGTAATCTGTGGAACACCAATACCAGCAACTACTCTAGTAGTACAAATAGAACCAGGTCCAATACCAACTTTCACAGCATTTACACCAGCTTTAATTAAATCTTCTGTAGCTTCAGCTGTTGCAACATTGCCGGCAATTATTTGTAATTCTGGATATGCACTTCGAACCATTTTTATAACATTTAATACATTAGCAGAATGTCCATGAGCAGTATCAATTACAATAGCATCAACTTTTGCTTTCACCAACGCATCTACACGATCTAATATGTTTGCAGTAATGCCCACACCAGCGGCACAAAGCAATCTGCCTTGTGAATCTTTTGCGGAACTTGGATATTTAATCTGCTTTTCAATATCTTTTATTGTAATTAAACCTTTTAAATTTCCATCTTTATCAACAATTGGGAGTTTCTCTTTACGAGCCTTTGCAAGGATTTGTTTTGCCTCGTCTAAAGTTATTCCTTCCGGTGCTGTTATTAAACCTTCTGAGGTCATGGATTCTTTAATTTTTTTTGTAAAATCCATTTCAAATTTCAAATCACGGTTTGTTATGATTCCCACTAATTTTTTGCCTTCCGTAATCGGTACGCCGGATATTCTATATTTTGCCATTAGTTCATTGGCATCTTCTAATGTATGTTCTGGTGACAAATAAAAGGGATCTGTAATAACTCCGTTCTCTGAACGTTTTACCTTATCAACCTCTTCCGCTTGATGCTCAATTGACATATTCTTGTGGATAACACCAATTCCACCCTGCCTAGCCATAGCGATAGCCATTCTATGTTCCGTAACCGTGTCCATACCCGCGCTCATCATTGGAATGTTCAATTTGATTGTTTGGGTTAAATAGGTAGAAACATCTACTTGATTTGGTATTACTTCCGAGTAAGCCGGTACTAGTAAGACGTCATCAAACGTAATTCCTTCACCGATAATAGTTCCCATTTTACGTATCCTCTCTTTCTTATTATATACTTGTTAGCAGTCCTTTTTTGTTGATTTTTAAAAGTATAACGAATAAAATTAGGCTTGTCAACTACTAATCATGGAATAATAGTCTTTTTCACAAATACACATTTCAGCTTATTCCGCGTACTGCGCACATTTGTATGCGTAGGATAATGGAATTAAAAAAAGCAGTACATAGTTTGCTATAAACTTACTATGTACTGCTTGATTCATCTATTTCGTTAATATGTTTTATTAATATAAATCATTAATGTGATACCTAAAAATTTTTGTTATCTGAACTAATCTGTTTTTTTATTGCACTGTTTTTTTATTGCTCTGTTTTTTTATTTCTCTCTTTTTTTTCTCTCTTTTTTTATTTCTCTCTTTTTTTATTTCTCTCTTTTATTATTTCTCTGTCTTACCATTCCATATCGGCCCTATAATATGGTATATTCCCATAATTCCTTAGCCTATTCCTTAGCTTATTCCTTAGCTTATTCCTTAGCTTATTCCTTAGCCTATTCCTTAGCTTATTCCTTAGCTTATTCCTTAGCTTATTCCTTAGCCTATTCCTTAGCTTATTCCTTAGCTTATTCCTTAGCCTATTCCTTCTATATTATACCGTTTTGATACATTAGTATTCATTAACTTTTCTATGATTTTTAGTTTTAATACAATTAATCATATTGGTATTTGGCTCAAATATAATCCTGATTTTATCTGCCTCTCCTTTGGCTATAATAACATAACGCTTCGCGTCTTTCCTTCCAGAACTAAAGTCTTTCACTGTTTTTACGTTATTATAATTATCAAGTGCATGAGAACCTTCTGGAGCCATAATATCCACTTGTTCAAAATCAATTCGTACTATGGTTTTACGTCTGGAATTACCCATAATCTTATCAAAATCTAACTGACCGTCACAATAAATGTATTCATATTCAACATTTAGTTTTGGGTAAAAATATATGGTCAATGCAATAAATATTACTGCAACCATAAGCGCAATTGTATTAATAAACGATAACGCTACTGATATTACTACAATAAATAGCATAATCAATCGTATTGTAACCACACTGGCGCTTTTTTCCTTTTTTACTCCTGCTTCTGCATATATTTCATTCATTAGCAATCCTCCTCCACTTAAGCTAATCTTAATAGCTTACTTTCTTCTCTATTCCCTTATTAGGTATTATACTAAAATTAGTATCAAATAGAAAGCATTATTTAAATAACAGGAAAGATTCTGGTTTACCAGAATCTAGCGCTGATGCGAATCACTTCTGTGATTAATTTCATTATGGCGTCATGGGCATCCAGCCTGGAGGGCTTTATATTATAGGAAAGTTAGAACTTTCCTATAATATAAAAATATGCTCCCCTGCCATAAGACAAGGGAGCATATTTTTATTGTTATTTCTTTAAGTGAGAATTACATCATTCCCATTCCTGCTCCGCCAGCCGGCATAGCAGGCTCATTAGATTTTATGTTAGCTACAACTGACTCAGTAGTTAATAAGGTTGAAGCAACACTTGTTGCATTTTGAAGTGCACTTCTTGTTACTTTAACAGGATCTAAGATTCCCTTAGCAACCATATCTACATACTCTTCTTTTAATGCATCAAAACCAACTCCAGGATTCTGATCTTTAACCTTACTGATAACAACAGAACCTTCTAATCCAGCATTATAAACAATGCTATATAAAGGAGCTTCTAAAGCTTTTAATATAATGTTAGCGCCAGTCTTCTCATCGCCTTCTAAAGTTGCAGCTAATTTAGCTACCTCTTTCGTAGCATGGATAAATGCAGATCCACCACCTGCAACAATACCCTCTTCTACCGCTGCTCTTGTAGCTGCAAGTGCATCTTCCATACGGAGTTTCTTTTCTTTCATTTCTGTTTCTGTAGCAGCACCAACACGGATAACAGCTACACCACCTGCTAACTTAGCAAGTCTTTCCTGTAATTTTTCCTTATCAAAATCAGATGTAGTTTCTTCAATCTGAGCTTTAATTTGAACGATTCTTGATTTAATATCGTCTTTGTGGCCTTCACCATCAACAATAATGGTATTCTCTTTTTGAACTTTTACTGATTTTGCACGTCCAAGCTGATCTAGGGTAGTCTCTTTTAACTCTAATCCTAATTCTTCAGAGATTACAGAACCACCTGTTAGGATAGCAATATCCTGTAACATAGCTTTTCTTCTGTCGCCATAGCCAGGTGCTTTTACTGCAACAACAGTAAATGTTCCTCTTAACTTATTGATTACTAATGTAGTTAAAGCTTCCCCTTCTACATCTTCTGCAATAATTAATAATTTTGCTCCTGTTTGCACTATTTGTTCTAACACAGGCAAGATTTCCTGAATGTTAGAAATTTTCTTATCTGTAATTAAGATATAAGGATTTTCAAGATTTGCTTCCATCTTATCCATATCTGTTGCCATGTACGCTGACACATAACCTCTGTCAAACTGCATACCCTCAACTAAGTCTAACTCTGTTCTCATGGTTTTAGATTCTTCAATGGTAATAACGCCGTCATTCGATACTTTCTCCATTGCGTCTGCTACCATCTCACCAACTGCGTCATCCCCAGCAGAGATAGCTGCTACTCTTGCAATTTGCTCTTTCCCGGATATTTTAGAGCTCATTTTGCTAATAGCATCTAGTGCTGTTTCTGTAGCTTTTTGCATACCCTTTCTTAAGATAATTGGGTTAGCTCCTGCTGCAAGGTTCTTCATACCTTCATTAATCATAGCCTGTGCTAATACAGTTGCAGTAGTAGTACCATCACCTGCTACATCATTTGTTTTTGTAGCAACTTCTTTCACTAACTGTGCGCCCATATTTTCAAATGGATCTTCTAATTCAATTTCTTTTGCAATGGTAACACCATCATTTGTAATTAATGGGGATCCAAATGATTTATCTAAAACTACGTTTCTTCCCTTAGGTCCTAATGTTACCTTTACTGTATTCGCTAATTGGTTAACACCGGATTCAAGTGCAGCTCTTGCTTCTGCGCCGTATTTAATCTCTTTTGCCATATTAACTTCCTCCTAAATAATTATTTGTTATTATTCTTCAACAACAGCTACTATATCATTTTGTTTCACTACGATAAATTCTTCATCACCAAGTTTTACTTCAGTACCGGCATATTTTGAGTAAATTACCTTATCTCCAACTTTAACCTGCATAGTAACCTCTTTACCGTCAACTACTCCACCCGGTCCAACAGCAACAACTTCAGCCTGCTGCGGTTTTTCTTTTGCCTGACCTGGTAATACAATACCTGACTTTGTTGTCTCTTCTGCTAATAACTGCTTTAAAACTACTTTGTCTCCTAGTGGAACTAACTTCATATCAATTTCCTCCTTAAACTTTTAGTTAATTTCTAAAGGCTTCGTATTAATACACCGAATGTTTGCCTTGATTTTTATGTTATTAGCACTCGCTTCAATTGAGTGCTAACTGATAAACTATATATTAGTAAATTTGCATTTAATATGCAAATTTACTTCCGTTTTAAATATCTTTGATTTCCGATAAAATTCATTACTTTCTCATTTTTACTCTGTTTATCTCTGTTTTTCTAACTTTTTTAAATCTAAAGATACAGTTTTACTATATTTAAAGATACCCAAAAAAATTTATTTCAATCATAGTAAGAGTATATTTCAGAATTTACTTTATATTACGTAATTCTATAAAGCAAAAGTGGATATGTATCACCCGGATAAACCTGCATTGACTTCCTCCTGGTATACATATCCACTTGTGTTTCCGCTACATTATCTATCCTTTAATAGTTCTTTTAAATCTCTTGCTTTCGATTTGATTCGTTCATTTGCATTTCTTGATATTAGCACTTTAGAAATCCAACGGCTGGATTCATCATACTTTCCAATTCTTCTTGCTAAATC
Source organism: Anaerocolumna sp. (assembly GCA_029239455.1). GTDB lineage: Bacteria > Bacillota > Clostridia > Lachnospirales > Lachnospiraceae > Anaerocolumna. The sequence goes on along the minus strand of JAQZAX010000009.1, from coordinate 3,914 downwards.
AGCCATAAGATAGGTAATTGTATTCTCATCCATTCCACACATTGGAAACATTTCTTTTGAGAAAGCTTCTTCGAATCCGGCATAAGCATTGGTTAAAAATTCTGTTTCTTCCTTCTGCAAATCCTTAATTGCCTGCGAATTATCTCCCTTACCTTCAGCTGGCTCAGCTGCAAGTTGTTCTGCTTTTCCACGAATCAGCCATGCTGTTTTTAAGCAAGTATAGGCGCGCTCACTTAACTTGCTTCGTTTTACTATTGTATTAACCAGGGCAAGTTTATGTCTTACAATCGCCTCATCGTATGTAAGAATCTCTCCTTCTTCAGAGAGACCTTTAAAAGATGATGAAATATTTTCTCTAATTAATTTTGCCTGAGGCATAGTCATGTAGTTAAAAAATCTATTTAATGCTGCATATCCACAGTGTGGGCACACAATTGCATCATATTTCAGTGAATCCACCAACTGATACTTTGGTCTTAAATCTGTATCTGCGGAAACAAGCTTTACCTTTCCTGTTTTTACAGTCTTCATTTTAAATTCTTTTTCGCATACTGGACAGTTATGGCCCTTTTCAAATAAAAAATCAGCCTCTGTTATTACGGTTTTCTCAGCACTATCCTGTGTCTGATTACTATTTTTATCATTTGATGTATAGACATCTAGGTCAGACATCTTGCCAAGTCCAAAAGCTTCTAACCCTGAAAATAAATTAGCCATCTGTTTCCTCCTCTAAACTGGTTTATAAGAACTCTTAAGTGATACGATTCTGTTAAATACTAAATGCTCCTCCTCTGAATCTTTTGCATCCACACAGAAGTATCCATGTCTTAGGAATTGAAAACTATCATAAGCTTTTGCATTCTTAATACTTGGTTCAATATAGCACTCCTTTAATATGGTCAAAGAGTTTGGATTAAGGTTTAAGCTTCCGTCCTCATTATAGACACCTTTTTCTTCGTCAACAATATTCTCATACAGTCTGACTTCTGCCTTTTTTGCGGTAGGAGCTGCAACCCAGTGAATTGTTCCTTTTACTTTACGTCCTGTAAAACCGGAGCCGCTTCTTGTCTCAGGATCATACGTACAATGTACTTCTGTTACTTTTCCTGTTTCATCTGTAATATAATCTGTACATGTAACGAAGTAGGCATGCATTAGTCGTACTTCATTGCCAGGAAATAGACGGAAATACTTCTTAGGAGGCGTGATCATAAAGTCCTCTCTATCTATATATAATTCACGGCAGAAAGGAACTTTTCGTTCACCCATTTCTTCATTTTCCTGATTATTAATTACATCTACATATTCTATTTGATCTTGTGGATAATTTGTAATTATTAATTTAATTGGATCTAATACAGCCATAATTCTTGGTTGCTTTAATTTCAAGTCTTCTCTGATGCAGTACTCTAACATGGAATAATCCACGGAGCTCTGGCTCTTTGATATACCGCACAAATCCATAAACATCTTAATGGATTCCGGAGTAAATCCTCTTCTTCGTAAAGCACTGATGGAAACAAGTCTTGGGTCATCCCAGCCATCCACGATACCATCTTCCACAAGTTTTTTAATATATCTCTTACCTGTAATGACATTGGTTAAATAAAGCTTCGCAAACTCTATCTGCTTTGGTGGGTTCTCATATTCTAATTCCGTTACCACCCAGTCATACAAAGGTCTATGGTCTTCAAATTCCAACGTGCAGATAGAATGGGTGATTCCTTCAATGGCATCTTCTATTGGATGGGCAAAATCATACATCGGATAAATACACCATGTATCCCCCGTATTATGATGTGACATTCTTGCAATACGGTAAAGAATAGGATCTCTCATGTTAATATTAGGAGAGGTCATATCAATTTTAGCTCTTAAAACTTTGGCACCGTCTGCATATACGCCATTCTTCATATCCTCAAATAATTTCAGATTCTCTTCTACGGTTCTATCCCTGTATGGACTGTTCTTACCTGGTTCTGTTAAGGTACCACGATATTCCCTTATTTGATCCGGTGTTAAGTCGCATACATAAGCTTTACCCTTTTTAATTAATTTAACTGCTCCTTCATACATCTGGTCAAAATAATTGGAGGCAAAGAACAGCCTGTCCTCAAAGTTACCGCCAATCCATTTAACATCTTCAATAATTGACTCTACGAATTCCGTCTTTTCCTTCGTAGGATTCGTATCGTCAAAACGCAGATTAAATTTACCGCCGTATTTCATGGCTAATCCATAATTTAAAATAATAGACTTGGCATGTCCAATATGCAGATATCCGTTTGGTTCGGGAGGAAATCTGGTCATAACAGTTGTACAACGGCCTTCCTTAATATCTTTTTCAATCATTTGCTCTATAAAATTCTTGGAAACAGTCTCCTGTTTATTTTCTTCATCAATCCTTAAATCTTCATTATTTGTTAGCTTGCCTTCATTGTCCATGGCAGTTCCTCCTTCAAAGCAGTACCTCAATAAGGTATATAATACCACAATTATTTTTAATAGTCAAAGCAGATATTGGCTAATTAGTCATATGTTTATATAACAATTTTTGCCCTATAAGGTACGTTCATACCTCATAGGGCAAATAAAAATTAATTATTTTGTATTATAAAAAATATGTGCTCCAATTACAACATGATCCGGATACTTATTGGCAATACTCTTGGTATATCTTGTAAAGAATAAATAATCACCTATATTGTTTTCTCCATTTAAAGCTGCTTTCGCTGCTTTAATACACTGTTCCATCTGTTTCTTTTGCGCATCACTGGAATATTTCTTCGTATCATATAATTTTAATGCCCGGTCCATTGGACTAACACCATCACTGTTGTCTTTGATAACGCTAAACTGAATTCCCCACTTATCATCATATATTACTTCTTTGATGGTATCTACATGCCAGAACTGTTTGCTGGTGGTACGATTGATTACTACATTTGCCACTGCAAGCTTTCCTTTATAAGATTGGTTTCCTGATTCAGCGAATACAAGGGCGGATAAAAGTCTTAATTCAGCCTTCGTATATTTTTCTTCTGTCTTTGCTGTAGTATCTTGTTTTGCTTCTTCAACAACTTTTTCGTCCTCAGTCTCCTCTGCATCTGTTTCAGCAGCGGTTTCCTTGGTAGTTTCTGCTTCTTCTGTCTCAGCGGTTTCCGTTAGTTCCTCATCACCCTGTTCAGAGAGATCAGATTGCTCTGCTTCATCTATATTAGATTCCGTCGTATTCAGTTCATTTGTATTACTGCTGGTTTCCACAGGTGCAGTATTGAGTGTCTCTTCTGCATATGCTGCAATGGAAGTAGTTCCAAGCATAAAGCTCACTGCCATTATCATACACATTATTAACTTTCTTGCTTTCATTCTGTGCTCCGTTCTGCGTAATAATTTTTGCTTTTATTTTTTATATTTTCAAAATAGTTAGTAACATTTTGTTAACAATTACTTAATAAGTATAACATAACCAACGTAAAAATCAACCTCTTTTTCTCGCCTTTTTTTGCATTCAATGGTTCTGTTTTCCTGTTTTATCTTCAATTTTACACGTTTTATACAATTATAACATATTTTCAAAGCTGTTTTTATGCATATTTACCATTGCAATTTGTTAACAAATTGTTTCATAGACACAACTTTAGAACTCCGTATAAAAAGATTGTGTACTTTTACCTAATAAAATATACCCATCCATACCGAAGTTTTTTTTATTTAACCGGGATAATCGGAGAACTATCCAAAGACACAAAAATACCGGACTCCCTAAGGGTTCCGGTACATCTTTGTAATCAATTTAGGTTGGAATCTCGATATAAAAAAGTGTCTTCGACACATCAGCTCCCCTAGCCCCTCATTCATGAGGGGAATTAGGGGGTTCCTTTTTGCCTTTCTTTGTCTCATAATAGTCTTAT
>JAQZAX010000140.1 GCA_029239455.1 Anaerocolumna sp. | reverse complement strand
TGGAATCACACTTGCCTTAGGCCAGACGGTTAAGTCATTTACAGCAAACAGTAACCATGAGGTAGCCTCTGTTGTAACCTCAGAGGGAGAATATGAAGCGGATATGGTGATTCTTTGTGTAGGATTCCAGCCAAACAATGAGTTGTTAAAAGGTAAAGTTAATATGCTTCCAAATGGTGCAATTGTCGTTGATGATTATATGAGAACAAGCAACCCAGATATCTTCGCAGCTGGTGACAGCTGTGCCGTACACTATAATCCAAATAGACAAAGTGCCTATATTCCTCTTGCTACCAATGCAGTACGTATGGGTATGCTCATAGGAAAGAATATAGTAGAACCGAAAGTAAAATACAGGGGAACCCAGGGAACTTCCGGACTAAGATTATTTCATTATAATATTGGTTCAACAGGTGTTACTACATGCAGCGCTCCTTCCATGGGGCTTAAGGTTCGCTCTGTTATTTTAAAAGATAATTATCGTCCGGAATTTATGCCAACCAACGAAGAAGTATTAATGCAGTTAGTTTATGAAGAGGGTACCAATCGTATTGTAGGAGGCCAGGTGATGTCAAAATATGATATTACCCAGTCTGCGAACACGTTATCCCTTGCAATTCAGAATAAAATGACGGTTGAAGATTTAGCTTATGTGGATTTCTTCTTCCAGCCACACTTTGACCGCCCTTGGAATTACCTGAATCTGCTTGCGCAGGCTGCGCTGGAGCAGGAGAGAAATCGAATTATTTAAATGAATATATATTAATTTAGAAAGCCACGGAAGTAACTTAATAGAGTACTTCTGTGGCTTGAATTATGTAATAGGTAAAAAATTTAGATGTAACCAGATGAGTTATTTTATATATATTTAGGAAACGAAGAAGGAAAAAAGTTAGTATGCTACATTTGTGAACATTTTGCAGTGACTGAAAAATTTATTCAAAAGTTGCAACTGCATTTATCTCTTTTGTTCTTTCCTTATCTGAATACATCAGCTGATCGGCTCGATTAAACGTTGCGTACAAATCCCTGTCCTGCACTGGATCAAAAGCCGCATACCCACAAGGAATTACAAGAGGCACATTATTATTTTGGTTGTAGGCATTCATCTGATTCCATAATTCCTGTTTGCATTTCGGGATGATATCAGAATCTTTGTTGATAATTATTACTGCAAACTCATCACCGCCGATACGGTAACACTGTCCATAGGATGAAACAGAATTAGCTATACAAAGGCCAGCTTTCATCAGTAATACATCCCCAGCTTTATGTCCTAAGTTATCATTTACTTCTTTGAGGTTATTTAAATCAAACATGCCTACCACAATATTTGAATTTTGTGTAAGTTTTCGATTCAGTTCTTCCATATCCTTCATATATGCATTACGATTACTTAAGCCGGTAAGAACATCCGCATACGCTAGATCCTGAATTGTCTCTGCATTGATACCCATCTTTAAAGTATCAATTACTTTAGCTGCTGCAGAGAAACCGGTTAAAATAATAAAAAATAACATTCCAATACGAAAGAAACCGGAAGCATCCTCAACACTAATTAAATTAAAACGAACGATTTCTGCAGTAGAAAAAAATCCTAGAATTGCAATAGAGATACCATAAATATAGGATTCCCGATTCTTATAATAAAACATTTCTTTCCAAATAAGATAAATGGAGAGAATAACCGTACTTAACATGGCAAAGTGCGTAAGGGGAAGCATTGTGTGGTAAGTTGCAATATGTAATAGGGCAAATAGGTTAGTAATTATAAAATTGAAAATTTGTAGAATAAGGACAGCCTTAATAAGTTTATTCTTACTGGAATGTGTAATTCCCTTTACAAAAAGTAATGCCGGAATGGGGCATAACATCAGTGTAAGATAACGAATTAGATTAACTGTATATTCATAAGGGATTATAAATTGCAGCATTTGAGTTTCAGTTGCTGACCAGGCAGAAGCCAGAACAGCAAAAAGTCCAAGATATAATAGACTCTTACTGCTCTTTAACATTTTATTAATAAGCAAATGAAAGAAAATATATACCAAACCTGCCAAAAGGCTTATGACCGAAATGACGAAAGGGAATAAATGAATCTTAATAATGTGATATATATTAGCAGTTTTACTACCTAAGGCAACGGAAGGTATTCTAGCCCGAAAGGTCGAATAGGGAGACGACAGTTGAATAGTTATCTCCTTTCCTTTCGAATCTTCAGGCAAACGAATAATATGGTACGCACTGCCCCCACCGGTTGCAAAAATAGTCTCTTTTCCATTCCCATACTCGTAAACCTTAACCTGATCAATATAGATATCTAAAGTTTGTAAGGTAGTGGCAATTGATAAAGACATGCCAGGCACATAATCCTCCGGTAAAGTATTAGTGATAGCTACGGTTGGATCATTGGATATTTCTACACTAGCCGGTAGTGTTAGAAGACTGGAATCATTTCCGGATTGATTATAACGCCATCCTTCATTAAACATTACAACATCTTCATCAAAAAGTACTGCTTTTTCAAGGTTTGAGCTAAAGAAAGCAGACAAAAAAATAACAAAAGCAGTTATTATTAGTATATAAAGGGATTTAAGAACGCTTGCATCTTTCATAAAAATAACCTTCTTATGTATTATAATAGATTTGACTATCCTAAAGCTTAATTTTTAAGTAAAATTTGAACAAGTATTATGGATTTAATTATAGTATAGATTGCAATAAATTACAATTAGCCATTCCATATATTATTTATAAACTTTAGTTACTTAAATATATAAAGTGAAAAAATTAAACTTAAAAACTATTTTATAGATACTTGATATTTGTTAATGATTTTGCTATAATAACTAATCATTTCATACTAACTACAAAAGAGGAGAAAAAATGAACGATATAGAAAATGCTATTAAGAAACTTGAACTTGTATGTGCCAATTGCGAGAATTACCAGACAAATAGATGTTCAAAATTAAAATGTAATGTTGGATTCGCATTAAAATTGGTGGAAGATATGAAGATAAATGGTCCTTCTACTATAAGTGATGGCCTTCTGCTCATTCCCAATGAAGATACTAAATATTATGACGACACTTTGATTGCACAAAGTGTTGCATCTATATGTAAATTATGCAAGAACTGTAATGAACTGCATAATGAATTTTGCACCATTTCTTTAGCAAGAAAATCTTTAGAGGGTATCTTCGTTGAGAATCTGGTGGGTTACCCAGGTAATGTTTTGTCCTACATAGTAAATGTCTCAAAACAAAATCCTGAATTTGCAGGGCTTATAATGAATGAATACAAACAGATGGATTAATTAATAAATTAAGATATATGATTAGAGGTCGGACGTTAGATTTATTATGAATGATAGCATATTGTTGCGAAGTTTATATTTATGATTAAAAACATTCGGCTATCTAATCATTATTTATTCATACTTGGGAATTATCCCCTAAAATTATAACATCCGAATAAAAATAACATTTATAAACATCCAAATAAAAATAACATTTATAAACATCCAAATAAAAATAACATTAATAAACATTAGAATAAAAATAACTTGACAGGTTAAAATAGGAGTAGTATTATTTGATTGTAACTTACACCCCTCGGGGGTGGGGCATATAGTTTATAAAATGATTCTACTAGGTAATACTAGTTTCGCAATTGCCTACTGATTCTATAAAATGAAGGAGGGAACAAAATGGCTACCAAATCTTATAAAATAGAGGGTATGACCTGTGCAGCATGTGCAAGAAACGTAGAAAAAACCACAAAGAAACTACAAGGAGTCGCAGAGTCTAATGTGAATTTAGCAACTGAGAAACTGAGTATTGATTTTGACGAATCGCAAATTTCTTTTGCAGATATACAGGCAGCAATAGAAAAAGCCGGCTATAAAGCGGTGAATGATGCAGCCAGTAAGTCTCTAAAAGTAGAGGGTATGACTTGTTCGGCGTGCGCCAAAGCAATAGAGCGTGTAACCGGCAAAATGGAAGGGGTAACAGAGACCAGCGTAAACTATGCTTCAGAAAAACTTAATATCAGTTACGATTCTTCTAAGGTAAAGATGTCAGATATTAAGAAAGCCGTTGAAAAAGCCGGTTATAAATTAGTGGAAGAAGAAGTGTCTGTAGACGCAGATAAGGAAAGGAAAGATAAAGAAATAAAAATATTGTGGAACAAATTTATTATTTCTGCAATTTTTACCATTCCACTTCTCTATATTACCATGGGCCATATGATGGGGCTTCCACTTCCCGAAGCAGTGGACCCAATGATGAATCCGGTGAATTTCGCTATATTACAGTTAATTTTAACGGCTCCGGTCCTAATTGCCGGTAACAGATACTATAGAGTTGGATTTAAAACATTATTAAAAGGCAGTCCAAACATGGATTCATTAATTGCAATAGGTACATCGGCAGCAGTTGTGTATGGAATATATGCAGTTTTTAAAATTATGGATGGAGAAATCCATTTTTACAAAAACCTATATTTTGAATCAGCAGCCGTAATTATTACCTTAATCACACTTGGTAAATATTTGGAATCCGTTACAAAGGGTAAAACTTCAGAAGCTATTAAAAAGCTTATGGGATTAGCCCCTAAAACTGCAATCATCGATCGAAATGGAGTCGAAACAGAAATCCCAATTGATGAAGTTGAGGTTGGAGATATTATTGTAGTGAAACCTGGTGAAAAAATGCCAGTTGACGGTGAAGTAATCGAAGGAAACACATCCGTTGACGAATCCATGCTGACTGGAGAAAGTATTCCGGTAGAAAAGAATATGGGTGATAAAATTATTGGTGCGAGTATCAATAAAAATGGTATGATTAAATATAAAGCAACCAAAGTTGGTAAGGACACTGCGCTGGCACAAATAATTAAACTTGTGGAGGACGCCCAGGGTTCAAAGGCGCCAATTGCTAAGTTGGCTGATATTATATCCGGTTACTTTGTGCCAATCGTAATTATATTATCGCTAATTTCAGGATTGTCATGGTACTTCTTAGGTGGGGAAACTGCAGTATTTTCAATTACAATTTTCATTTCTGTCCTGGTAATTGCATGTCCTTGTGCCTTAGGACTCGCAACTCCAACTGCCATTATGGTAGGTACAGGCAAAGGTGCAGAATACGGAGTACTAATTAAAAGCGGAACTGCATTAGAAGTTTCACACAAAATACAGACCATTGTATTTGATAAAACAGGTACCATCACGGAAGGTAAACCAAAAGTAACAGATATCGTAGTAGCAGATGGTATTACAGAGAAAGAGCTGTTGCAACTTGCGGCTTCTGCCGAAAAAGGTTCAGAGCATCCCTTGGGAGAGGCCATTGTAAAAGGAGCCGAGGAGCAATCTTTAGAACTAAAAAAAGTTGACTTCTTTAAGGCTATACCGGGACATGGTATTGAAGTTCAGATAGATGGCAAGAATATTTTAGCAGGGAACAAAAAGCTTATGGGCCAGAATAATATTGCCTTTGGAAATCTCGAAGAGACCTCTGACCGACTGGCCAGTGAAGGCAAGACACCAATGTATATAGCTATTGATAGTCAATTAGCCGGCATTGTTGCAGTTGCTGATACCGTAAAAGAAAACAGTAGAAAAGCCATTGAAAGACTTCACCATATGGGGATTGAAGTAGCAATGATTACCGGTGATAATAAAAGAACAGCCGAAGCCATTGCAAAACAGGTGGGAATTGACAGAATACTAGCAGAAGTTTTACCACAGGATAAAGCCAACGAAGTGAAAAAACTGCAGGCAGAAGGTAAGAAAGTGGCAATGGTTGGTGAT
>JAQZAX010000139.1 GCA_029239455.1 Anaerocolumna sp. | reverse complement strand
TTGGCTGCCTTACCCTCAAACACTATATCTCTTACAAGCCTCTTACCAGCACAAAAATCAAGCCAGCTGGCATGATTTTTGGCTAGAGTCTTGACGATACAGGAACAGTGTTCTCGGCCGGTCGACGCCAAATCGAATATATATACAGCACTATTCATCATATATAAATTTTGAGGCTTTTGACCCTCAAATCCTATCTATTAGGGGGTACTATGAATATTCAAATATTTGGTAAGAATAAATGTTTTGATACAAAAAAAGCAGAACGGTATTTTAAAGAGAGAAGAATTAAGTATCAATTAATTGACCTTGGTAAGCATGGTATGAGCCTTGGGGAATATAAAAGTGTGAAGACAGCAGTTGGCGGTATGGCAGCTTTAATTGATGAAAAATCAAAAGAATATGAAGATAATTATGTAAAATATCTGTCAGACGATGCAGATAAAGAAGAAAAATTATTGGAGAATCCAAAAATGTTTTTAACTCCTATCGTAAGAAATGGAAAACAGGCTACTGTTGGATATAAACCGGAGATATGGAAAGAGTGGGAATAGAAAATTTAGAAATAGAAGAAATAGAAATAGAAGATTTGGGAATAGAAGAAATAGGACCAAAAGACTGGGAATCAAAAGCAACTTAGGGGGAAGCATGAATATCAATTTAGAATATTATAAAATATTTTATTATGTGACTAAGTCAGGCAGCTTTACAGGGGCGGCAGAAGTGTTACGTATTTCTCAGCCGGCAGTCAGCCAGGCAGTAAAACTACTGGAGAACAGCCTAGGGAGTAATCTCTTTATTCGAACCCAAAAAGGAGTAAAACTAACTCCAGAAGGGGAGGTACTTTATTCCTATATCGCAAGGGGATATGAGAGTATACTATTAGGAGAGACACAGTTTAAGAAGATGATTGACTTTGAGACCGGTGAAATTCGTATCGGTGCAAGTGATATGACCTTGCAATATTATCTTCTTCCCAATTTAGAAGTATTTCATCAGAAGTATCCAAAGATTAAAGTAAATGTGACCAATGCCCCAACCCCCGAGACGTTAGAATTCCTGTATGAGGGTAAAATTGATTTTGGGGTGGTAAGTGCGCCATTTCAGGCAAAACAGGAGATAAGTTACAGGGAAGTCCAGGTGATTGAAGATGTATTTGTAGCAGGAAACCGATTCCTTGGCTTAAAAGATAAGGAATTGGAGTATTCCGACTTGGAAACCCTGCCGATTATATGTTTAGAAGGTAACACCAGTACAAGATCTTATGTCGATGATTTTTTGAAAAGTAATGGTGTAGTTTTAGCTCCGGAATTTGAGCTGGCAACCAGTGATATGATTGTACAGTTCACCTTAAGGAATCTGGGAGTAGGTTCCGTGGTTAAAAATTTTGCAGAGAAATACTTGCAAAGTGGGGAGTTATTTGAACTTCAGTTTAAAAAACGATTGCCAAGGAGACAATTTTGCATCATCACCAGCGATAAAAATCCGATGTCATCGGCTGCAAAGCAGCTATTGGCTATGTTAATATAATGATTAGAATGAGAAGAGAGGAAATTAGAATGAAGCGTACTACAGCACGAAGAATAGCAAAATTTCATAAAGTAAGCGAGGAACAATTTCGTAAGGATTGGAAAGATACGTTTCCTGAAGCAAGTGGAGCTATGATACAGAGTATTTACAGCCAAATAAAATTGCCCCAGCGAGCAACAACCGGTTCAGCCGGATATGATTTTTATACCCCAATTGAGGTAACTTTAACTCCTGGTGAGACAATTAAAATACCAACCGGAATCCGTGTATCGATGGAAGAGAACTGGGTACTAAAATGTTACCCACGCAGTGGATTGGGATTTAAGTACCGCCTGCAAATGAATAATACGGTTGGAATTATCGACAGTGATTACTTTAATTCTGATAATGAAGGACATATATTTGCAAAGATTACCAATGACACCAAGGAAGACAAAACTGTTAAGCTTGCAGCAGGAACAGGGTTTATGCAAGGAATATTCGTAGAATATGGAATTACCATTGATGATGAAGTGGAAGAGAAGCGTAACGGTGGATTTGGTAGTACAACAAAATGAGAGGTGTGTATGAATCTATTAATTAGTGCATGTTTATTAGGCATTGAATGTAGGTATTGTGGAACAGGATTATTTAATTCGGCAGTGTATAACCTGAAGGAACAGCATAATTTAATTCCTGTCTGTCCGGAACAGCTAGGAGGCCTGACAACTCCACGCAATCCGGTGGAAATCAGGGATAATAAGGCAATTGACGAAGAGGAAAATGAATATACCAGCTAATTTCATAAAGGTGCAGAAGAAGCATTAAAGATCGCACAGCTCTTAGACTGTCCGGTAGCAGTATTAAAGAGTAAAAGTCCCTCATGCGGTTATGGCAAGATATATGATGGGACCTTTGATGGTACATTGATTGAGGGCAAGGGAATCACTGCCAGCAAATTAGAAGAACACGGAATAAAGATACTGACAGAGCAGGAGATAGAAGATGGAAAGTTTGCTTAGCCTAAATCTACTGAGTTGCTCTTTCTAAATATTCCAGATATAAATAGGCCTCTTCTGAGGAGTTACCACACATCTCTTTTGAGGCTTTTAAGCTGCCGCACACGGCTGGTCTGTCACTTTTGCCAAATATTCTACATTTATTATCGGCAGATAGCTGAATACATCTTACACCTGCCGGTTTACCATATGGCATTCCTGGAATGGGGGATGATATGGAAGGTGCGATACAACATGCGGCACATCCAACTCTGCAATCCATATGAATTCCTCCTTATCTATTTATGAGTTTATAATATTCTAATATCTATAGTTTATCATAGTGTATTACTTCACACAATATTTAATCACAATAGAACAGTCATAGGGGTAGTCTTAAGAGTTTATTACCTCTCGCGTAAGTACGTGGGAGAGGCGTAGCCTCTTTTTGCATGGAATGATACGATGAAAACGAAGAGTAAGGGTAGAATGAGTTAATATAATTGTAATATAATTAAAATTTATTTAACAATTGAAAACCAATTAATGGATTAAATTTAGAATTACAATATATGTAAAGCAAGGTTATAATAGTAGTAACTACTATACTTATATAATTAATATTGCATATAAAAGTAATGTGAATACTGGTATGTTTTAGTGAAAATACTGATAAATGATAGTGATCTTCCAGTATATAACTATTGCTTAGGGGAGTAGCCTATGTTAATCTAAGGGAGCACTTGTTGATGATAGTTTAAAGGAGGTAAGCTATGAAAAGCTTAATTATTACATCTTTGTTAACCGTTCAAATCGCAGGTTTCTTTGGAGGAAACATCAATAATGTGAATTCTAATACAAATCAATATTTACAAAATTGTTTAAAGAATTCTAAGATTGAATCGGTTTTGGCAAATTCTTTTAAAGAATGCGAGCCTACACTAAAGATAGCTGGAAGCACAAAAAATACAATAAAATTAAACATAGAAAAAGTAGATGGTGCTGATGGATATAACGTATATCGCGCAACATCTGAGGATGATGTTTCCACCTGCATTGGAACCACGAAAACAGGAAACTATGTAGATAAAAACGCAGATACAGATGATACGAATTGTTATACCGTCAGAGCTTATAAATATATCGACGGCAAAAAAGTTTTAAGTCAATTATCAGAGGAAGAAAAGGCAAAATGTTCCCAGACAAAAACTACAGCTGTAGCAAAGACTACAAAGACAACGAAAGAAAAATCTACCGCAGCTGCAGATAAAAAAGCTACAACCAAGAAAACGACAGTTGCAAAATCCAATAAGACAACAACAGCAACGAAAGCCCCAGTAACAACACCTAAGACATCTACAACAACACCAAGTAAAACTGAAACTACTCAAAATAAAACTACGACTACAACAAAACAGACTACGACGCAACAAAAAGCACCTGTAACAACACCAGTGACACCAAGTAAAACAACTACCCAGGCTACCCCTGCCACAAAGCCAAGCAGTGAAACAACCAATCAGCAATATGATTCCAGTTTCGCAAGCCAGGTATTAAAACTGGTGAATCAGGAGCGTACAAAAGGTGGACTACAGCCACTTACCATGTCTGACGCTTTAGTAGCACCGGCAAATAAAAGAGCACAGGAAATCAAATCTCAGTTCTCCCATACAAGACCTAACGGTACACAGTGGTCAACTGTACTTGATGAATACGGTGTAAGTGTTCGTACTGCAGGAGAAAATCTTGCCTACGGATATAATACTCCAGAAGCAGTTGTAACTGGATGGATGAATTCCCCAGGACACAGAGCTAATATTATGAACGCTAACTTTAATAAAATTGGTATCGGTGTTTATAAAGACAGTAACGGAACGGTATATTGCACACAGTTATTTAGTAACTAAGAGAATAAAGTAATTGATTATACAAATAGTTAGAAACAAAGAATGTGCCAAGGCACATTCTTTGTTTCTAACTATTTGTATAATATAACTGATAATTATGGAATATATAATTAATATTGATTTTACTTATGAATCTACTTTAAGTATAATAAGAAAGTAATAGGACGCTGTAACTGTTTTGTTACAGCGTCATTTTTTGCTTCTTTGATAGAGTAGAATAATATTACAGACACATAGAGAAAATAGAGTATATCAAAGGAAAAATATAAATAATAGGAGGAATTTGGTATGGTAAGAGCAATCGTTGGCGCTAACTGGGGCGATGAAGGTAAAGGCAAGATTACGGATATGTTAGGACAGGAATCTGATATTATTGTTAGATTTCAAGGTGGAAGCAATGCAGGACATACCATAATTAATAATTATGGTAAATTTGCACTTCATCTACTGCCCTCCGGAGTTTTCTACAACCACACAACAAGTATCATCGGTAATGGAGTTGCGCTCAATATTCCTTATCTTTTTAAGGAAATTCAATCATTGGTTGAAAGAGGAGTACCAGCACCTAAGGTTTTAGTTTCTGACCGTGCGCAGATTATGATGCCATATCATATTCTTTTTGATCAATATGAAGAAGAAAGATTAGGCGGCAAATCCTTTGGCTCTACCAAATCAGGTATTGCACCTTTCTATTCAGATAAATATGCAAAAATAGGTTTCCAGGTTTCTGAATTATTTGATGAAGTGTCTCTAAAAGAAAAAGTAAACAGTATCTGCGAAATGAAGAATATTCTGTTAGAACATCTGTATCACAAACCGGCAATTGATGCAGAGGAAATATTTGCGCTGTTATTAGATTATAAGAAAATGGTGGAACCTTATGTATGTGACGTATCCGCTTTCTTACAAGAAGCAATTAAAGAAGGCAAAAACATTTTATTAGAAGGACAGCTTGGAGCACTAAAAGACCCTGACTTTGGTATCTACCCTATGGTTACATCTTCTTCCACTCTTGCGGCATATGGCGCCATTGGAGCCGGGATTCCTCCTTATGAAATTAAAGAAATCATAGCTGTAGCAAAAGCATACTCTAGTGCTGTTGGTGCAGGGGAATTCGTAAGTGAAATCTTTGGAGAGGAAGCAGACGAACTAAGACGACGTGGCGGTGATGGCGGTGAATACGGCGCAACTACAGGCAGACCAAGACGTATGGGATGGTTTGATGCAGTGGCAACCCGTTATGGATGCAGAATGCAGGGAGCTACTCAGGTAGCCTTAACTGTACTTGATGTTCTTGGATATTTAGAGGAACTTCCAGTATGTGTAGGCTATGAAATTGATGGAGTGGTTACAAAAGAATTCCCCACAACGGTTCAGTTAGCAAAAGCGAAACCGGTGTATGAAGTTCTTCCGGGATGGAAGCAGGAAATCCGCGGAATTAAAAAGTATGAAGATCTTCCTGAAAACTGCCGTAA
>JAQZAX010000008.1 GCA_029239455.1 Anaerocolumna sp. | reverse complement strand
AGTTTATTCTTTCAAACGATAAAAACGATAGGTAACCGACTGACTTAACTGGGCAGGACCCTGACGATCTTTCTCCCACTGCTTAATCGCACTCCAGCTGCCCACATTGGTATGGGGGCTGACCAGCGCTTCTGATTGCAGATACCAGGGAGTCTCTTCCACTACCATTACTAACTCAGCCTTATTCTCTTCTCCCCAGGAGCTTATAATATGTTCGTAGTAGTTGCGAACCTGACCATTCTGCCAATAGGTACGCAGGCGTTCGGCTTTCACTTCACCCACTAAGATACCATTTACCGGTGCTTTCTTCGCAATGCGGGCCCCGATCTTACCGGAAGCGAGCGGTATCTGCATCGCAAACCCTTCCGGGCTGCGGTCATAATCAAACGCCACCTTACCCATGGCGCGAGTGACATAGTTCTGCGGGAAGGTAACCATTAGCCCCGTATAGGCCGTTTGGTTCTTGAGTTTTTCGTACAGTACCCCTACCTGGTATTTGCCTACTTTTGTACCCAGGAAGGTATTAAACCCGGTAGTTTTACGTCCCAGAGGCTCAGGACGCAAAGCCAGCCCACCTACATGAGTCTCAAAATGGACGGCACCGAAATCCTGCTGGTAATATACATAGTTTTCGATCATCTGCGCGCCGCCATCGCGGTCGAAATCCCAGTTAATTCCGGTGGCATGGAGCCCTAGACCAGTCTTGTGCTTATAGTCCAGCGTCAAAAGTTCACCGCTGTAACCGGTCCTGGCGCCGCCTTTCAAATCAGAAATGCCTGGTACCTGATCAAAAACAGCGATAGAATCAGGATAAGGGAAATGCAAGTACCGGACATTACCAATACGTAAACTAGCACTTACCGTACCGTTTTGGCTCTCGCGAAAACCGAAGCCTTCCACATAGCCTTCATCAAGGATCGGAGAAAAACCCTTTAGCGTATCCTGTTCGCGATTAGTGCGAATAATGCTGTGCAGCCGTAATCCTGGACCTAAGTCTACTTCTGAACGCAGTTGAAAGTTGCGGGCCTTAAATTCATCGGACCATACAAACAGTCCCACGCTGGCTTCCCAATTTCCTCTGCCAGCCCCGATAGTGGGAAAAAGCCAGCCCGATTTTTGTTCAAAATTATGCTCAGCTAAGGCTGTCGAGCCGCTAATCAGTAATGCAGCAATAGTTGATGCTAAAATTCGTAATTTCATGATACCATTTCGCTCCATATCTTAGTACCTCATCAGATCTAATCCAGTGAGTACTGACGATCTGGGTACTATTTCTTATTTTTCAGCCTTTGCAGGCTGGGTCCTAGTATACGCTTGTATGTTTCTACTCCCGGCTGATCAAAAGCATCCACGTTGGCCAGTTCGCCTTCATAGGCTACCGATAACGCAAGCAGATACAACAGTTCGCCAAGATGATAGGCGTTCAGCTTTGGCAGAGTAAATGTTGCATTAAAGCGGTAATCACTCGCTAAGGCCTGGGCATTAGCTTGCCGCGCGGCCTCCATCCCCTGACTTAAGCTAAGTCCGGCGATCTCCGCTAATTTGGCAGTCTCGGGAAACAAATTGGGTATAACCGGATCCGTATCCCACTCTGCAACGCGGACAAACTGGACAATTTTATTGCGCTTACCATCCTGGTGCTGTTGGGTCTGGGCATGCATATCGGTAGTACCTACGGCAGCAACGGGAGTCCGCCCGTAAAAAACCTCCTGCCCGTCACGATTCACCCGTTTACCAAGGGATTCGGCCAGCAGCTGAATATACCACTCGGACACAGATTTCAGATAGTCTCCATAGGGCATAAATATTTCGATATCCCGGCCATACTTTTCGGCACCGAGATATTTAAGCACTGCAGTTAAAAGTGCCGGGTTCTGCCTGATGTTATCCGTCTGGCACGCTTTGTCCATACCTTTAGCCCCTGCTAGAAAGGCATCCATATCAAAGCCAATGCAGGCTGCCGTTACCAGCCCAACCTCTGAGAAAATACTAAACCTTCCTCCCACTCCGTCAGCCACACTGAACATTGGCCAGCCTTGCTCTCTAGCAAGCTTATGGAGCAGTGTCTCATTAGTTCCTTCTGCCGGATCGGTAACTGCAACAACGGAGACCTCAATGCCAGGCGTTTGTTTGAACCGCTCGTAGGCAACCATAAAGGTAGCCATCGTTTCCAAAGTAGAACCGGATTTAGAAATAACGACGAGCGTTACCCGGTACGGCTCTCCCTGCTTTACCGCTGCTTCATTGATCACATGACTGATCAATTCCTCAGTGCGGCGGGGATCGAGATTATTACCGCTAAAATACAGTTTAGGGTAACCCTTACGCTCTTCTATTGATTTGAAGTTATAAAAATCACCACAATGAATATCAAATAAGACCTTGTTGCCCAGAAAAGAACCACCGATACCAAAGGATATGACTGTGTCCACCTTGTAGCGCAGTGACTCGCCAAACTCTTTTAACCGGTCAAGCACGTGAGGCGAATTAATATGGCCCTCTTGGATATAAGGCAGCTGCGTAAACAAGACCTTTTCGGATTGACCATCTTTGGAAAGGTGACCCTTTACAATGCCTGTCGTCCGCATATGCACGATAGCCTGGTGAGCCTTAGTCAACTGTCCAGCAGCAACAGAAAGGTCCTCAGCGCTCACTTTGCTGTCACCATACAAGTTGGTGTAATCGAAGGTAAAGCCGGAAGAAAGTGTTAGGACTGACATAGATGCACGCTCCTATCATTCTCTACTTTTAATTAGTACCCTACTTCACTTTTCTACAGTATTTGCCTTGTAGTCTGGAAAACCCTTCCTCCCTGTAGTAAAATTCACTCAATACATTATAGAAGCAGGTGACTGTATGCTCTATGTCCTGAAAGTGATCTATAGTACATTTTTCGTTCCACCGGGAATATTTCTTGTCCTGCTGCTTGCCCTTGTCATCCGTCTTTTCCGCCGCCAACGGCAGGGCGCTTCGTTACTGCTCAGCTTTACGATCATCTTTTACCTATGCACCATTCCGGCTGTTGCTGATCCCGTCATCCGCTCTCTCGAGGCGCGTTACTCACCGCCTGCGGCTTTCAACGGTGATGTGATTGTCCTTTTAGGCGGCGGTGCAACCATGGATACACCTAATATAGACGGCCACGGGCATCTCAGCGGCTATGCAGCTAACCGTCTGCTAACCGCAGCCCAGCTCTATCATAGATATAAGCTTCCCATTCTCACCTCAGGCGGTAAAGTGCTGGAAACGACCGGTACAGAGGCAGAAATATCCCGAACTATTCTACTGGGCCTTGGCGTTCCTGATGACAAAATCATTGTCGAAAATCAAAGCCTTAATACAACACAAAATGCAGAATACAGCAAAAAGCTACTTGATTACCATGGCTTTAACCAGGCTGTATTGGTCACCTCGGCCTTTCATATGCCCCGTGCCGTATTGCAGTTTCAAAAGGCAGGTATCAAGGTAGCCCCCTGGCCGACCGACTACCAGGCTAATGTTCACAGTCTGATATCGTGGTTCGATTTTGTCCCGTCCAGCAGTGCCCTGACGAATATTGCCCTGTCAATCAAAGAGTATCTGGGGCTTGCCGCTATCAAATGGTATTAACTCATATGAATCGTATTTACCAGCCTTATAAAAACGCATTAGCGCAGTGAATAACAAAAAAACAGGCACGTCACTACCTTGCAAGATAAGTGCCGTGCCTGTTTTTACTTCTAAACATATCCATGTGGATGCGCCTTATGCCAAGTCCAGGCATCCTTAATAATACTACCTAAATCACTGCAACTGGGCTTCCAGCCAAGTTCTGATTGAATTTTTCTAGAAGATGCTACTAGAACAGCAGGATCACCTAATCTACGCTCAATTTCCCTCACATTAAAGTCCCTTGCAGTAATAACTTTAGCATGATTAATTACTTCACGCACGCTAAACCCTTGCTCAGAGCCTAGGTTATAAACCCTTGATTCTCCCCCTGACAGCAGGTAGGATACAGCAAGCACATGAGCCTTTGCCAAATCCACTACATGAATATAGTCCCTAATGCAGGTGCCATCAGCAGTAGGATAATCAGTACCATAAATATCGATCGCTGGCCGTTGGCCCAGCGCGGTTTTCAGAACAAGTGGAATAAGGTGAGACTCTGGGTTATGATCCTCCCCAATTGAGCCGCCTTCTAAAGCACCTGCAGCGTTAAAATAACGCAGCGATACATACGATAATTTATAAGCCTGAGCAAAGTCTGCAAGCATGCCTTCAATGATCAGTTTTGTCCGTCCATAAACATTTGTAGGCTGCGTAGGCATATCTTCGGTAATAGGCCATTGATTAAGCTCGCCATATACAGCTGCAGTTGAGGAAAAAACAATCTTGGTTACCTGGCATGACAACATCGTTTCTAAAAGTGCCAACGTAGCAGCTACATTGTTCTGGTAATATTTTGCGGGCTGTTGCATTGATTCCCCAACTAAACTGTCGGCAGCAAAATGAATGACTGCCTGAATATCGTTTTCTTTAAATGTTCTACTTAATAATGCTCCATCGCGTATATCACCAACAATTAAGGAAGCCTGTGCCGGAACTGCTTCAGCATGGCCTTTAGAAAGGTTGTCATAAACAGTGACGGCGTGTCCCAGTTTAATTAGTTGATGAACTGTATGGCTGCCGATATAGCCTGCTCCCCCAGTTACTAAAATGTTCATACGAAGTTTCTCCAAAATGATATTCTAATTATCTCAACTCGCTGAAATATTTATTTTGTAAGTTGGTCAATGAACTCTAATAGTTCTTCTGTCTTTATTCGCATCAGTAACTCATCGCCCCGGGTTTCCACATTTAACCGAATCACTGGTTCTGTATTAGAAGTACGAAGATTAAAACGCCAGGTATCGTATTCTACCCCCAGCCCATCCGTGCGGTCGACTCTGGCATCAGCAGTAATAAACTTATCTTCTACCTGTTGAATCACCTGCTTGGCATCAGTCACAGTACGGTTGATTTCCCCGCTGCAGGGAAATTTAGCCATTCGTTCATTTAGTAAAACCGACAATGATTTGCCGGTAGAACACATCACAGCCACCACAAGCAGCCAAGGAATCATACCACTATCACAGTAAGCAAAGTCTTTGAAGTAGTGGTGCGCCGACATTTCACCGCCATACACGGCATCCTCTTGGCGCATGCGCTCTTTAATGAAGGCGTGACCAGTCTTACTTTGAACGGCAATGCCACCGAACTGTTCAACAAGTTCAATGGTATTCCAGATAAGACGAGGATCATAAATAATCTTAGCACCAGTTTGACGAAGTAAGAAAGCCTGTGCCAACAGACCTACAACATAGTAACCTTCAACGAAATTGCCTTCGCCATCAAAAAAGAAGCATCGGTCAAAATCGCCATCCCAAGCTATACCGATATCGGCACCCTTCTCACGAACAACCGCCGCGGTTGCTTCACGGTTTTCTGGCAGAAGAGGATTAGGTATGCCGTGAGGAAAACTGCCATCAGGCTTGTTATATACTTTAATCAATTCAAAAGGCAAATGTTTTTCCAGAGCTTCAAGCACCACCCCTGCGCACCCGTTGCCAGCATTAGCGACAATCTTTAAGGGGCGAAGCTGGGAAACATCAACATAGCTAAGCAAGTGTTTAATATAAGCATTAAGAATACTAATGTGGGTGACGATACCTTTTTTCTCTGGCAATTGATGCGCAAACTTACCGGTGACTGCCATCTCCTCAATATCTCTCAATCCTGTATCGCCGCTAATTGGTCTTGCTCCTGCCTTAACCAGTTTTAGACCGTTATAGTCCATAGGATTGTGACTGGCTGTGACCATAATACCACCATCGGTTTCCAGGTGAAAAGTAGCAAAATAGACTTGTTCCGTACCACAAAGTCCAATATCCAAAACATTACAGCCTGAATCAGTTAATCCGTTTATCAACGCAGCAGCTAATGAATTACTTGATAAACGAACATCCCGGCCAACGACGACTTGCTTGGCTCCTAACAATTCTACATAAGCGCGCCCAATACAATAGGCAAGTTCTTCATTCAGTTCATCAGGCACCTTACCACGAATATCATAAGCTTTAAAAGCATCTCTTTTAAAAGTGGACATAGGTAACACGTCTCCTTTCCCAACTGCTCCTCAATATATTGTTTTACGCCTTCAATAGCTATTTATAGCTATTGTCTATTGGTTGCGCCACCAATTAAGTGTTTCAACAATACTATCTTCAAACCTTCTTTTTGGACTCCAGCCAACTGCCTGCATTAGCTTGCCAGCTGAACCAATAAATAGAGGAACTTCTGATGGACGGAATTTTGCCTTGTCAATCTGTACATCAATTTTAACTTGAGTATTTGAAAGCATGATGTCCAATATCTCCCGAGCAGTATGAGGCTCGCCAGAGCAAATGTTATAGATGCCAGTCTCTACCTCTTGTTCTAGCAACAATATGTAAGCATAAATTACATCCCGTACATCGGTAAAATCTCGCTGAGCACCTAAATCGCCAACACTAATAATGGGAGCAGAAAGTCCTTGCTCAATTTTGGCAATCTGGCTGGCAAAATCACTCACAACAAAGCCTTGCCGCTGATGAGGACCAAAGTGATTGAAAGGCCGGGCATGAACCACATTAATCTCGTCCTTTAAGGCTAATTGTATTGCCATTAATCCGGCAGAAAATTTGCTAATTGCATAGGGGTTCTGCGGTAAGCAAGGATCAATCTCGACTAACGCTCTGCCGAGCTTACCAGTAAGTCCATATTCTTCACTAGAGCCAATTGTAACAACTTTAGTATCTCTGGAGAATTGAGATACCGATCTAACAATATTCGTTGTACCAATAGTATTAATCAATAAAGTTTCAGCAGGATTTTTCCATGCAGTTCCCACCATGCTTTGGGCAGCAAGATGAATAATGCCATCAGGCTGTAGTTTATCTATAACATCATCTACCTCGTGATTATCGGTAATATTAAAACAGACTGTTTCATTAGCATCTGCTAAGTCAACATTAGAATGCAAAACTCCGCCTATAACATGATGCTGGCGCTTTACTAAATCCTGAACCAAATAGCGACCAACAAAACCGTCTGCACCAGTTACGAGTATTCTCATATAACGACTTCCGATTTTACTCTCTTAAGATCAGCGTCAACCATCATCTTAATCAGATCATCAAGACTGGTTTTTGCTTCCCAGCCAAGCTTATCTTTTGCCTTCGCAGGATTACCTAATAGCACTTCAACTTCAGCAGGCCGGTAAAATTTAGGATCAATGACCACATAATCTTCATAATTTAATCCTACATAATCAAAAGCGATCTTACACATATCACGAACGGTAGTTGTACGACCAGTTGCAACAACGTAGTCATCTGCCTGTGCTTGCTGCAGCATTAACCACATAGCCTCAACATAATCACCGGCAAACCCCCAATCACGCTTGGCATCAATATTGCCTAAACTTAATTTCGGCTGTAATCCCAACTTAATTCTGGCAACAGCATCGGTGACCTTTCTTGTTACAAACTCAATTCCTCTAAGTGGCGATTCATGATTGAATAAGATACCGCTGCAGGCAAACATATTAAAACTTTCCCGGTAATTTACCGTCATCCAATGTCCATACAACTTGGCAACACCATAAGGACTGCGGGGATAAAACGGTGTTTTTTCAGATTGCATCTCTTCTTGAATTAAGCCAAACATTTCACTGGTTGAGGCTTGATAAAATTTGCTGCTGCTATTTGTCAAACGAATTGCTTCTAACACATTCAGAACACCAACACCTGTAGATTGTGCAGTTAGCGCAGGCTGCTGCCACGATGTCCCAACAAAGCTTTGAGCTCCTAGATTATACACTTCTGTAGGCTTGGCAATGTTGATTGCTCTAATAATGGATGACAAATCAGTTAGATCACCATCTACCAATTCCACTTGATTTTCAATACCTAAAAATTGAAGCCTCCATGTTGTCGACGTAGCTCTTCGAGCAATAAGCCCATAAACTTTATACCCTTTATCTAATAAAAGTTTAGCTAAATATGCCCCATCTTGTCCTGTAATTCCTGTTATTAGTGCAGATTTCATTGTTCATCATTCATCCTTCCGCTCTATTACAATATTAAACTCAGTTTATTTCAATTCGACTTTCCTGTCAACAGAGTTAACTTGACAGCATATTTTTAATAACTAGTGGGGTTATATATTTTTTCCCACTTATCATTATAATGCACATTCTCGCACCCACTGCATTCGCAGTATGATAGCATAGGTTATAAAAAATCACTGCAAACATTTCTTGCAGTGCGGGTTAAACTGGTAACATCTTTTGGCCCTCCAGTTATAAGCCAGTGTCCTAGGAATAAAAAGAAGTCTCCTTGCAACGATGCTGTAGGACCAGGGAGTTCAACTAGATATCCTATTACATAATTTAAATAATTCAATGCAGCAAATCATTGAATAAAACAAAAATTATATATCCCTTTATAGAAAACTATCTATTGTTCTTTTAAATCCCTCTCGAATTGGAAATTTGGGGCTCCACCCAATAGACCTCAGTTTCGTAATATCAGGGCACGTACTAACTACTTGACTTTGTATATACTCTCTAGGGTTAGGAGCAGGATATTGTACAACTTTCAATTTTAAATTGGAAAACAAATCGACCAAGACATTAGCCAAATCGAAGATGCTGACTACTTCATAATCATTCCCCACATTGTATGCTTCCCCAAGATTACCATTAAACATTACAGTAAAGTATCCAGTTATAGCATCCGCCAAATAACAAAAAGATCGAATTGCCCTACCATCACTTTTCATAGCAATATCGCGCTTATGAACAATATCAGAAACAAAGTCAGCAAAAACCCGGCCATCATCTAAACTCATTCCTGGGCCATACGTATGAAAGGGACGTACAATTTTCACAGGAACATCATATTGATGTAACCATGAAACACACATCGTTTCACCCATTCTTTTTCCTTCTGCATAGCAAGAACGAACATTCAACGGATCAAGATATCCATATGATAGCTCATCAATACGTTCTACAGCAGGTACTACCTGCCCATAGACTTCTCCACTGCTAAAAAACAAAAATCCTTCAACTTGTTTTTCTCTCGCTAATTCTAATAAATTATACGTTCCAATAACATTCGCAGACAAAGTTCCCACTGGATCGACTCCATAAAAGCGTGGACTTGCCTGGCTTGCAGCATGAATTATATAATGGATGTCTTCATTAAAAACCAAAGGTGTACACACATCTTGAATAATTAACTCAAAATCATTTCTAGCAATATAGTGAGAGAATCTATCTAGTGCCTTTTGTTTATTTCTGACTAAACCAATAACTTTTACCTTATCAGACTTTGGTAATACTTCATTCATATATAGTAACGTTTCAAGCATGTACGCAGGAAGAAACCCGTTCGCACCTGTTATCAAGATAGTTTTCCCTTTTAAAATATCCCAAGGAAGATGCTGATCAATAATCCATTGTAAGTCCTCTTCAATAATTTTACTTCTCATACTTCCCCTCCTTAATTTCATTTACTAATATTCAACCTAACTTTATCAATTCTTCACTGAATTATATTGGGAAAGATTCCATAATAGTGTATGTTCTAATGCCTCATCAATTTCTACTGTAACTTTCAAACCAAGTTCATTATGTGCTTTGGATACATCGGGTACAAATCGCGAGTTACGCAATGAATGATCCTGATAATATTTCACTTGAACAGGTAGCTTTTTATGCATAGCTGAAGCTATCTTTTCTGCTAATGATTTTAAAGTTATAGGCGTAGGATTGCCGAGGTTATAACTTTGCCCTGCATGACCATCTGCGAGTAATTTTAAGATCCATAGTGACATATCGCTTGGATACATATAACTTCTAACTGTCTCACCATCCCCGAGAATTCGAATAGGGCAATCATTTAGGTAATCCCCGATAAAATTGTTTATGGCCCAAGGCCTATCAACTAATTGGTAGGGTCCTACAAAGGCATAAGGACGGATATTAATTATATTCAGCTTATATTGATTACCATAAACAGAACATAATGTTTCTGCATATCTCTTAGCTTCTATGTATGCATTGTTAAAACTAAAACTTTCCTGCCCACAACTATTAAATTCTCTGCTATCTGTATTTCTACTTCCATAGATTAAACCTGAACTAATATTTAAAATTTTGGATAAATTCGGCAACCGACTTGCTGAACTAAGTAGCGCTTCTGTTCCCATTGTGATTGTTCTCATGACCTTTAATGGATCTGATGCATGTAGCCGATTATCTGGACTACCTGCAGCATGTATAATCATAGTAATTTCTGCGGGTAAATCAATTACACCAGCAATATCTTTAGTTAGTAAAGTTATATCTCTCCTATTTACTAGATGAGGCGCTTTAAGCCCAAAATCATACGCTCTCTCTGAGAGCAAAATAAGTATTTCTTAAGAAACTCACTTGGATAATGAGATAAAACTTTTTGGCAGTCATTTTTAATTAGATTTTCAACAGATTTCCTCATGGCTATACACCTCGCTTAGCAGCAAGTTCTGAGGCTACCTCAATTATAATATCTTCTTGACCGGCAACTACTTGCCTGCGTCCTAATTCGAAAAATATATCGCGGGGATCAACGGCATAACTCTGTGCAACACGATTAACATGGATAGAAAAACCCGAAAACACTCCTGCTAAGCCACTAACAACACTAGTCGATTGTATGCTAGGTATCTCCTTTAATATCTTCTTTTCCGCCAAATCTGCCGCATCTAAAATAGAGTATAAGTCAATTCCAGTATCATATCCGATTTTTTGTAAAACCGCCACCAAAACTTCAATGGGTGCGTTGCCTGCTCCAGCGCCAAACCCACGTGCACATCCATCAAGCATTATTGCTCCAGCTTCTAATGCTGCAAGAGAGTTCGCAATTGATAAACCTAGATTGTTATGTGCATGAAATCCCACTGGTATGTTCAATTTATTAACAAGAACACCAATTTTTTCTGACACATCACTAGGTAAATATGCACCGGCTGAATCCATTAACATGATACCTTCAGCACCATATGATTCCATTTTAAGGGCTTCTTCCGCCAATACTTCCTTCGAAGCCATGTGTGTCATCATTAAGACACCATAAACCTCTTTCCCTCTCCGTCGTGCGTAGCCTATATGTCGTTCTGTTATATCTGCTTCTGTGCAATGAGATGCCACTCGTATGACATCAACACCTAAATCAATCGCTTTAGAAAGGTCACGTTCAATTGTTGCAAATCCAGGAATAATATGTATCCCTAACTTAGATGTCTTTAAATGATTTCTTGCAATAGATAGCATGACTTCATCAGAAAGCAAGCTTTCTCCCAATTGCAGCGATGAAGCACCAGCTCCATTTCCGTGACCTACTTCTACAATGGGAACTCCCGCTTTATCAGCAGCTGAACAATATAAAGCAATTTGTTCAGCCGTAAGCTGATGCCGGATAGCGTGAGATCCATCACGCAAGGTCGGGTCATTTATTATTACTTTACGCATATATGCTCCTTAATTATTATTTTTAGCATATTCTTCGGCCATGGCGATAGCTGCACAATTAATTATGTCTAGATTTCCAGCATAGCTTGGCAAATAATCTCCTACTCCCAGAACTCTGACCATAAGCACAATTCGACCATTCTCGATAGTGGGAGGAACAATAAGCTGATATCCAGGAACATATTTTTGAACTGTTGAAATAACTTCTTGAAGAACTGGATTTAATTTTTCTAAATCTGGATTTTCAACCTTAGCAAAAACTGTAGTTTGCATATTAATGCATGGTTGAGCGGGATTAAGGTTTAGAATTGCTTTAGCTCGTCGGCAGCCTGAAAAATTTCGAATTGCGGATTCAGTTGTGCTAATATATTCATCTAAATTCGCACGGGTAGCCGGACCAGCACTACGCGATGCAATGCTGGATATTACTTCAATATAATCTATATTCTGCTGCGTTTTTCCTATAGCAAATGCTAAAGGAGTCGAGGCCTGTCCTCCGCAAGTTACCATATTGACATTAGTATATTGGAGACAACTAGTAAGATTAACAGCAGGCACACAAATCTGCCCTACTTTAGCTGGCGTCAGATCAATAACTAACTTTCCCAACTGCTCCAGTATTGGCGCATGCCTCAAATGATCAACTGCTGAAGTAGCATCAAATACCAAGTCACAGCAATCTGGATTATTAGTAATTGCTTCAATACTTTGGTCTGAAATTCGAACTCCAAGGCTATTAGCTTTTGCCATTCCAGGCGATGCCAGCTTGCGACCTATAAACATAGTGCATTCTAAATAAGGAGACCTTTGAGCTTTTACAAGCAGATCCGTCCCTATATTACCGCTTCCTAGAATAGCTACTTTTAACTTTTTCATATTACCTCTCCCAGTAAAGTCTATTCCAAATTGCAGTTATTACGCAAACAATGCCTGTTATATTCATCACGTGGTAAGAAAGGGAACATGTCGTCATACGGTAAAGACACCATCGTACCATCTTCTAGTTTCTTTGAAGCTATTCTTGGTATGAGCAATTGATTTGAAGGTGTCATGACTTCACATATTACAGGTCCATGATAGTCTATCAATTCTTGAATACCTGACTCCAAGTTTGCAAGAGAATGTATAGATAAGTATCCGATTCCATAAGCATCAGCAATTTTTCTTAGATCAGGAAATCCTACTCCTGATTCCGGACCTTCTCCAATAAGGCGGCCATCCTGAAAATTCTTTTGTGTTTGTCTAATTAACAAATACCCATTATTATTAAAAACTACGATCTTAACTGGTAGACGGTTATGTGCTATAGTTTGCAGCTCTTGAATATTCATTTGCAAAGAGCCGTCTCCTGTAATACAGTAAACTTCTTTAGAGCCACTTGCAGCAGCTACTCCAATCGCACCAGGCATATAGCCCATGGTGGACAACCCTCCGGTAATGATATGTCTCTGCCCATATTTAACCTTAAATGCCTGTGCAAACACATGAAAGCATGATCCAGTATCGAGTATAAAAATATCATCATCACGCATTTTTTCAGAAAAGACTCTGGTCAAGTGATAGGAATTAACCCCATCCACTTCATTTTGATATTCCGGTAAATCAACCGGATAAGCAACTTTCCATTCCTGAACCTTTGCAACCCAATTATCAGTCTCAAGACTTAAATCAGTCGTAATTGGAAGGAGCATCTCCAAAAATGCATTGACGTCGCCATGTATAGGCATATCCAGTGGTATTCCTGGTTTTACAAGTTCTTTTTCATCTATATCTACACATATCTTAACGGCTTTTGGAGCAACATCCTGAAAATCGTAACCCACTGTCCCAATCCCCATACGAGAGCCTAAAATGAGTAGTAAATCAGCATTGTGTACAGCAAAATTTGCCGGACGGTCACCATATAAACCCGGATGTCCAACAAAAAGCGGATGTTCAAATCCAAGAAGATCCATTCCCAGCCTCGAGGTCACTACGGGAATCTGAAGGTGCTCCACAAAACGGTAAAATGGTTGAATAGCATTAGCCATTCTTATCCCTGCACCCGCAATAATACATGGTCTCTTACTTTTTTGCAGTAACTCCTTGACTTTGTTGACTTGTTCTGCAGAAATAGCTGGCATATTGTTCTCTACAGGAGGCTGAAAACCTTCATATTCATCGGGATCAAAGTACATAGCTTGTATATCAATGGGGCATTCAATATATACTGGGCCTACCCTATTCTGTTTCGCTATATATATACTCTTTTCTACCTCGTAACGTACCCTGGATATGTCATCAAGCATGACCGCATATTTTGTAAACTTCTCGAAAATAGGTAAATTTTCATAACCTTGTAACGAAAATTGTCTGGGACCAGTAACTTTAGCTTGTGAAACTTTGGACTGACCTGCAACAATTATACAAGGAGAAGAATCTACATACGCGCCTACAACTCCAGTAATAGTGTTTAATGCGCCAGGGCCAGCCGTTACATAAGCAACACCAAGTTTCTGTGTATATCTTCCATATGCATCTGCTGCCATTGTTGCAGCTTGTTCATGATGGCAGCACGTAAATTTTTGTTTACCGTGTTGCAACAACGCATCTGTCAAGTGCATGATCATTCCGCCTGTAATGACAAAAACATGCTCTCCCCCAGCATCATATAATGCGGATGTAATATAATCGGCAACTCTCATCTTCATATGATTCATTCCTTCTCTATTTACTAAAAAAGTCTTTAATGCTCTTGATCATATATTGTATCTGTTCGTGTTGGAGACCGGGGTAGACCCCTATCCACAGAGTATCATTCATTATTATATCAGTATTTTTCAAGTCTCCAACCACTCTAAAACCTGATCCAGTTTGTCTCATATCATCAAAACAAGGATGCTTAATTAAATTCCCCGCAAATAGCATACGTGTTTGTATTCCATTATTTTCAAGATGCTTAACTAATTCATCACGTAAAAGACTTCCCGCTTTTTTCACGGTCAATAAAAAACCAAACCAACTTGGTTCAGAATTATCCATTGCTTCAGGTAAAATCAAAACATCATCCAAATCATTAAGTCCCTCACGAAGTAACTGCCAGTTTTGTCTGCGTTTTTCAATGATTAAAGGCAGCTTTTGTAACTGCGCACAACCAATAGCTGCTTGCATATCTGTTACCTTTAAATTATATCCTAAGTGCGAATAAACATATTTATGATCATACCCTACCGGTAATTCACCAAACTGCTGAGTAAAGCGATGCTTGCAAGTATCATCTTTTCCTGATGGGCACCAGCAATCACGCCCCCAATCCCGGAAAGATTCAATAATGCGCTTTAGTTGAACATCATTAGTATATACTGCGCCACCTTCGCCCATAGTCATATGATGGGGAGGGTAAAAACTAGATGTACCAATATGACCAATAGTTCCTGAATATTTCCATTCACCATTATAAAAATACTTTGTTCCCAAAGCATCGCAATTATCTTCAATTAACCATAGCTCATGTTGATCACAAAAGTCTTTTACAGCTTGTAAATCAAAGGGATTTCCTAATGTATGGGCGATCATAACTGCTTTGGTTTTATCAGATAAAGCATCGTTCAATTGTGTAATATCAATATTATAAGCAGGCAATGTTACATCTATAAATACAGGAATAGCGCCATATTGAATAATAGGTGCTACAGTGGTCGGAAAGGCTGCAGCTACAGTAATGACTTCATCACCTTTGTTAATCTTGCGCTTTCCAAGTTTGTGCGAGGTTAGCGCCATAAAAGCTAGTAGATTTGCCGATGATCCTGAATTCGTTAAAGAGCAATACTTAACTCCTAAAAATTGCGCAAATTCTTTTTCGAATTTTTCTGCATATTTACCTGTCGTCAACCAGAAGTCCAATGAGGCATCAATTAAATTGATAATTTCGTTTTCATCAAAAAAACGTCCACCATAAGAAATACGATCGCCTGGTTTAAAATCAACTTCATTTTTATGCTTTACTTCATAATGTTTGATAGCAGCCTCAATAACTTCTTGTCTTAGCTTTTTTTCTAATTCAATATTGCTCATCATTTACCCTCACTTGCCACTGTTCTCATATATGCCTCTATTTGCTTTAGACAAACCTCGCGCATATTGGACTTTTCTTCGTAAGCTCGAACCCATTCGACAATTTTGCCTAATGTACATTGCAAATCCCACCTAGGTTGCCAGTTGAGTTTTGACTTCGCTTTCGAACAATCCAGTTTTAAATAGTGAGCTTCATGCGGTTGTATACTTTTATCTATTTCATAAGCCGCATTCTTTCCCCACTCTTCACATATTTTTTGAACTATCCATTCTACCGGCTTGGCATCATGATCATTGGGGCCAAAATTCCAGCCTTCACTAAAACAAGCTCCATCTTCATACAATCTTTGAGCTAAAAGTAAATAACCACTAAGCGGCTCAAGCACATGTTGCCAGGGGCGAATAGCAAAAGGATTACGAATTATAACCTTACTATCATGTAATAAAGCATCTATACAATCCGGTATAAGCCGTTCTGCAGCCCAATCGCCACCACCGATCACGTTGCCAGCTCTCGCAGAAGCTAAACCTACACCATGCTTTTGATATTCAGTAGGATTAAAGAAGGAATTCCGGTAAGAAGCGGTAACCAACTCAGAGCATCCCTTACTATTGGAATATGGATCATAGCCTCCCATAGGCTCATTCTCACGGTATCCCCAAACCCACTCTTTGTTTTCATAACATTTATCTGTTGTCACGTTTACTATTGCCTTTACGCTTTTACAATGCCGTACTGCCTCTAATAAATGAACAGTTCCCATAACATTAATAGCATAAGTATCTACTGGGTTCTTATAGGAATCCCGAACCAACGGTTGTGCCGCCATATGGATAACTATATCCGGTTGGGCTTGCTGTAACGTTTGTTCTAATTTAGCATAATCCCGGACATCACCAATAACAGAAGTAATTAGATGCTGAACGTTGCATATTTCAAACAAATTAGGCTTGGTAGGCGGCGTTAAGGCATAGCCGGTCACATTTGCACCTAAAGAATGTAACCAAATACACAGCCAGGAACCTTTAAAACCGGTATGTCCCGTAAGAAATATTTTTTTCCCCTGCCAAAATGCTTTATCAATCATTTGTTACACCTATTTCCATAATTTCCACGGTGCTTGCCCTCGTGACCATAAAGCTTCTAATTGGTCTCGATCACGCATTGTATCCATAGGTTGCCAAAAACCATGATGTTTATAAGCAACAAGTTCATCCTTTTTTGCCAAGCTTTCTAAAGGATCACGTTCAAAGATAGTACTATCACCGTCAATATGATTAAATACTTCTGGTTGTAAAACAAAAAAGCCTCCATTAATCCAACCACCATCGCCTTGCGGTTTCTCTTGGAAGCCTCTGACCTTATTGTTATCAGTAATATCAAGTGCTCCAAACCGACCTAGCGGTTGCACAGAAGTAATGGTTGCAATCCTCCCATGAGACTTATGATGTTTGACTAAAGCAGAAATATCAACATTACTCACTCCATCACCATAAGTAAGCATGAATGGATCATTGCCGATATATTGTTGAATACGTTTGACACGACCACCCGTCATCGTTTCCAACCCAGTATTAACTAGTGTAACTTTCCATGGTTCGGCATGAGTATGATGAATATATTGCTCATTATGCATCCTAAAATCAAATGTAACATCTGCTTCATGTAAAAAATAGTGCGCGAAATATTCCTTAATACAATAACCTTTATAACCTAAGCAAATCACGAAATCATTAAACCCATAGCTTGAATATATCTTCATGATATGCCATAGAATTGGTCGTCCGCCAATTTCGATCATCGGTTTAGGTTTTAAATGAGACTCTTCGCTAATGCGACTGCCAAAACCACCTGCTAATATTACTACTTTCATGCGTACCTCCAATTATTGATAAAATACATCAGCTTCAATCAACTCAACCATTTCAGCAGAACTGCTCATCTATAGACTAACATGTTATTCATTCTATCTAACTCGCATATATTAGTTTATTCTCAAGTGACTTATATTCTTTATTTGACTAGAGAATCCTGCCACGTTTCGTCACAGTTTTCTCTCGTTGTACACTATGCGACAAATTCTTCTTTTTCATATTGCATCTACTATTTAAAAATAAAAAGGACTACCCACGAAAACAAATAAAAAACGTCCACACCGAAATGAGGACATTTGATCTTATAACTTTCTAAGTTTATTGAGTCTCTTTTCTAATTTAAAATACTTTAATAACATTTTAGTTAGTATTTTACTGCGCATTGCCTTCAATATGTTTTGATTATACCCATATCGAATTAGCTTCGGTTCAATATCCATCCATTCTTCGGTTTCAGCAATTCGCCTAATATGTAATATATTTATCCAAGGATGTTCTCTTTGCATAACATTAAGAAACGCTTGTTGTACATCTAAGTCGGTAAATATTGATTCTGCCATAAGAAGATAACCGTCAATATCAAGCAAAAAACGTTTAATAACATTCCCTTGTTTTACCAAGTCATCATTACCCATGCGACACATTACTAATGGTTTATTTATATATTTAAGCAAACAAGTTTGGTGAGAAAAAGATAGCCACATATAAACATGTGAATATTCAGATCCTACAAAGGGTGCTTCACACTTAATTGCACTCCATATTTCTTTACGAAAGACATTTGTACTTATGTAACTAAATATTGCACCTAATGATGTAGCTGAATTTAAATAAGCTATAAATTCTTTTTTATTATTTAAATTATACTCTAGACTTTCATTATTGCTTAACCAACATCTATCTTGCATAGGTTGTAACTCTATATTACATTCCGTTCTATTAAATATATAGATATCATAATCATTCTTTATTTCATCTAATATGATACTTATACTGCTATCTTTAATAGCATCATCACTTCCAAGAATCCAACAGTATTTTCCACGCGCTAGTTCTATAGCTTTTAACATATTGACATCATAACCCATGTTTTTTCCCCATCGGAAATAGACAAGATTCTCGAAGGTTTCTTTGTACGCTGCGATTAATTCAGCGGTATTATCTGTTGAAGCATTATCACAAATTATTATTTCTACTTCATCAGTAGCTTGGGAAATTATGCTTTCTATCGCTTGGGGTAAAAACAAAGCCCGATTGTAGGTAGGAATACAAATTGAAAGGATAATAGGCATGTATATCAGTACACCTCTATATAATCAAATTGAACTATCATTGTAATAAACTGCGCTTCACACTAATCTTTTATATGCTTCAATAGTGCTAGCTGCTGTCTTTTCCCAGCTAAACTGAGCAGCTCTCTGTATACCTCTTTGACTATATTCATCGCGCAACGCTTGACTACTTATCAAAGCTTCTAAATGCTTTGCTATCTCGTCGACATTGGCAGGCTCAACCATAATAGCTGCATCACCAACCACTTCCGGCAAAGATGATGTATTAGATGTTAATACCGGGGTGCCACATTGCATGGCTTCCAGCGGCGGAAGACCAAACCCCTCATATTTAGAAACATAGGCAAATACGTCTGCTAAATTGTAGAGATAAGGTAAATCATGAAAATCTACATACCCTAAAAATCTAACCTTATCCTGTAGATTTAACTTATTTACGGCAGCAAAAACCTCATCATATAACCAGCCTTTGCCACCAGCTAATACTAGGCTATGATCACACTGTGTTTGCTGTAGCGTCTTGTGATAAGCAGTAATAAGATTAATGAGGTTTTTGCGCGGCTCAATCGTTCCCGTATACAGAATAAATTGTGAGGGTAAATTATATTTCTCGCACACCATATTCCGGTAACTGTCCTCTAGTGGAATGGGATGGTAAGCTTGATCAGCAGCCAAATAAGTTACGCTAATTTTTTCGGGTTTTACATTGAAATAATGCATTAGTTCTTCTTTACTACTTTCAGAAATTGCCAATATATGATCGCTTTTTTCAATAAAATAAGGCAGCCACTCTGTTAAAAATGCGAAGTTATTCTTCTCAATTGTCTCCGGAAAGCGTTTATAAGCCGCATCATAAACTGTCAAAACTTTCTTTGCTTTACGTGTGGGCAATACAGAAAAAGCGGTGCCATGATAAATATCAAAGTCTCCTAAGAAATTTTCTAATGCTAGATTGTATGGAAATGAGGTGCCGACATGACGTCTTAGTTTAGTGTAAGGATACCATACATATTTTTCAGGCCCTGACACTAATTTGTTTTTTCTAATTCGCGATGTGTTATAGGTAGCTATATACTTACTTTGAGAATCCAAACTATTTAACGCATCAATAAGATTATAGCAGTAGTACCCAATCCCTGTTTTTTGATTAAATAAGGGCTTACCGTCTATATGTACTTTCACGTCTATACCTCACTTAATAAAATACCGCTCAATGTCTTGCTTTAATAATTCAGCAATGCGATCTTGGCTAAAATCGCCTAATCGTTTATCTTGTGCAGTTAAAATTTCACTTTTTATTTGCTTATTTTGCAGTATGTAATCAATGGTATGCGCAATTTGTCCAAAATCTTTCTCATCAAACAACACACCGCTATTTCCTAGTGTATGAGGAATAGCAGATGAATCAAACGCAAAAATAGGCACTCTAAAATTCATCGCTTCGACTAAAGGTACTAGGAATCCCTCATGCTCACTCATGCACACGAAAGCATCAGCCACCTTGTAGTAGCTGCACATATCCTGAAAGGATACTTTACCAGTCATGACTACATCACCAGAAATTTGCAATGCTTCCATTAATTTTTTCAACTTATTGACATAAGATGCTTTGGGGTTCCCTACTAGTATAAGCCGTACTTCAGACGAAATGAAGTTCTTATAGTAGTAAAGTAGGCGAATAAGATCTTCATGTTTCTTATTCGGTGCAATACGACCTACAAACAACAAATTGGTCTTGTCATCTTTATACTCCTGATAAATCTGCGGATTAGCTTCTATATTTTTATAGTCTGAAAGGTTAACAACAATGGGAATAACAGAAGTATCCTGAAATCCGTTATTTTCAAGCTCTAACCGACTATACTCGGAAGCAGCCCATGCAAATCTGGTTTTTGCTCTCAATTGAAGCAATTGTTTGCGTCCTTTTTGGGTGTTTCGATATGTTCCCCAAGAAATTCCCTTGAAAAACTCTGCAGGAGTAATGTTTTGATAATAAAGAATAATATCTTGTGGCAATTTTAGTATCTCATTTACAAAAGATGTGCCACTGGCAAAATGAAATACAATATTTTTCGCTGTTTTTGGATCAAACTTCGCGAAAGGTAACACTTCATAGTCCAATTTAGGATCAATACGGTTTGCGTATAAAGCAGTCTTAAATCCGAGGCCTTTTAGCATTTGGTCCATCGCAATGAAGTGATTACTAGCAGCATCCCCGTAACTTACAGTATTCGTAATACTAACAATATCCATATGACTCAGCCTCGCATTCCCATGTAATAAAACCGAATCATTTGTATAATTCCTACGGGAAGCGGATATTCAAGTTTTCTTAATTTATCTTCTTTTCCCGTCTGTGCTGCTATTTTTTTTTGCTCAACTACCCTATTTAGTTCCGGTACGATAACCCCATTTATTTTAACATTCATAAAAAGCTCCTTTTGTGTAGAGTTTCATTACTGCAAAGCATACAAAAGACGTTTTAAGGTAATAGTTGTGCGGTATACTAGCGTGCTTCCCCTTTTATACCAAGGTTTCTTATTTTTCTTTATACCTACATAATCAATAGTGGAGGCTTCGCCTACTTCCCACGTAGGGAAAGGTCTTACAGAAAATAAACGAATATTATACTTCCAGAATTTGATAAATTCATGATCATAGGGTACCGTCATTGGCAGTAAATTTTTCACTAAGCTCTCGGCAGCCTTACGATTAACTAGATAGGCTCCGGATTTAGCTTGATGCAACAAATTTAATACCAGCTGATAATTATTACTTAAATTCTTTTTCGTTATTGGACAGGCCCAGCTTCTCGTTCCATTCAGTTTTACCATATCCCAATCATTATGAAGGCTTAATAACTCTCCTAGTATTGACATAAAGTCATCACAAAACTCCATATCATCTTCTAAGATCAGAGCATACTCTTTATCACTTTCTAGAAATAATGTAAGCACATCATAATGACTAATATAGCAAGCAATTTCAGTTGATGTGACATACTTGCCATGGTATTTTTCATATTTGCTCGCATCAATTTCCTTGTCTGTAAAAACAACTTGTTTACCATCTACAGCTGATACCCTGCGAAAAGGGAGTTGCATTTTCTCTAGTCTTTTCTGCATTTGTAGTAATCGATCCGGCGAGCGGTCCAGGTTGATCAAATAACACTCCAACTTATTAATAACTTCCATTCCCTATCTCCGCCTCTATATAAATCTATTTTTGCTGATGAAGCTGTTACCTAACAACCTATTAACTGCTTCAATCATGACCTTCACATCTATCTGTTTCATGCAACTATGGTGTTCACATACATGCTTATTACATGGCTGGCAATTAAGGCCCGCCGTTATGATTTGCTTTTTGTCTGTAAAAGGAGGAAACTTGCTCCAATCGGATGGACCGTAAATTGCAACAATTGGTACTTTCTGAGTTGATGCTATATGCATAGGACCACTATCACCACTTACAAAAACATTGCAGCGGCTTATGAGAGCTGCCAGCTGCAAAAGGCTTGTCCTACCAGTCGCAAGAATTGGTGTCCCTTGCATTTTTGCTAAAATCTCTTCCACCATTGGAATATCCATAGGCCCGCCAAAAAAAACAGGTTTTATTCCTTGCTTTAAGTAATGATCAGCTAATGCCGCCCAGCCTTCAGTTGTCCATAGCTTAGTAGCCCAAC
Organism: Anaerocolumna sp.; assembly: GCA_029239455.1. Lineage (GTDB taxonomy): Bacteria > Bacillota > Clostridia > Lachnospirales > Lachnospiraceae > Anaerocolumna. Next base: position 18,801 of record JAQZAX010000008.1, on the reverse strand, counting down.
TGCCACCGACATTAAGTCCTATGAGCTTATCATTCTCGCCCACTTCGTTAGCAGCATAAAACTCTTTTGCAAATGTTATTTCCTTTGGCGATAAAAACTTCTCTACCCCATTATGTGCTAAGTCAGTAATACCCATTTGGTGCAAAATATCAAGATAAGCATCTACAACAAGAACATCTTTTTCTTTCAATCGAAAAGGATATGTTTCACCAAATAACCAGCGGAATAATGGTGCCGACACACCAACTTTCTGTTTAGCCCCGCTGAAGGCTGCCAAAAAAGAGCATCGCTCATTCGGATGCAAGTTAATAGTAAGGTCAAAAGAATGAGTGCGTAGCTTAGCAGCAATGAGCCAAAGTGCTTTTAGATTATCGTCTTTTCCTTTTTTATCAATGGTAATAATGTTGTTAATGTTGGGGTTATGCTGAACGATATCCTGTGTTTTTTTATCCACTAGGATGGTAATATCAGCATGAGGGGCATGTTTTCGTAATACATGAAGAAAGGGTGTAATAAAAACAATATCACCAATATGCATTAAATTAGTCACTAATATTTTATTAGCTTGAGATAGTTTATTCATAATTTTGAAACCTTTCTAATAAACTCATCTGAATGGTAATGGTAGTGCACATTGATATTAAGCACATAATCTTTATTTAGATCTTCGTGGGTTCTGTTTTCCCTATCGTAAACTTACAATATACTTAACATACAAGACATTCGAGGCATCTTGCTTTTTTCCTCCCCTCTAAGCATAGTAAAAGAAAGGTAGATATGCAAAATAGCGCCAACCAGGGTATTGTTGGCGCTATTGTTTCCATTTATTTCACTTTTATGCCGTAGACACTTGCAAAGAAGCCTTTGAGCTAAATCTTTATTTTATGAACGTCCATAAACATCATCAAATCGAACAATATCATCTTCTTCCAGATAATCACCATTTTGAACTTCAATTATTTCCAAAGGGAGACGCCCCGGGTTTTCTAGCCGATGCTTAGTAGATGTAGGTATAAATACGCTTTCATTTCTATGTACCATCTGCTCATTACTGCCAATAGTTACCTTTGCTGTTCCACATATTACTATCCAATGCTCACTGCGGTGATAATGCAGTTGGAGGCTTAACCGCTGGCCGGGGTTAACAACAATCTTCTTCATTTTATACCCTGGCCCTTCACCGAGTACAGTGTAGCTCCCCCATGGACGATACATTGTCGTATGCTCCGTAGCTTCTTTGCGGCCTCGTTTTTTCAGATCCTCTACTAATTCTTTAACTTTTTGGGACTCCCCCTTCTTAGCAACTAGAATAACATCATCCGTTTCTACAATTAGCAAATCCTCTAGACCAATCCCTGCTATCAGCCGACTGCGCCCCATCAACAGTGTATTATTGCAATCCAGGGCAATACAATCGCCAGTAATGGCATTGCCGCTTTCGTCTTTGTCCAGGACATCATAAATAGCATCCCAAGAACCGATATCATTCCAATAAGCAGTAAAAGGAAGAACTATTACCGACTCCGACTTTTCTGCTATAGCATAATCAATGGATATGCTAGGCATTTCGGAGAATTTTTCAAGAACAGCAGTATAACCTTCAGTCAATAAGCTGTGTATAGCAGGCTGATGCTGGTGTAGTTCTGCAAGCATACCTGCAATAGAGAAGGCAAACATCCCTGAATTCCAATAATAATTTCCTGCTTCTATATATTTTTCAGCGGTAAGCTGATCTGGTTTCTCTTTAAAAGACTCCACTTCATAGCCCTGCCTATATTGGCTGCCTGCCTGAATATAGCCATAACCGGTTTCAGGTTTATCTGGTTTAACGCCAAAAGTAACGATCTTCTTCTCACCGGCAATAGCAGCCGCTGTCTGTACGAGCTTTGTAAAGATGGCCTTTGGACGAATAATGTGATCAGAGGTTGAGACAAAAAGAATTTCCTGTTCACCTGTACCTAAGACATCCAAGCAGTATTGTACTGCCAGCGCAATGGCTGGTGCAGTATTTTTTGCCACTGGCTCCAGTAAAATATGAGCATCAGCTGCACCGCATTCTGCCAACTCCGTTTTCACATGATGATAGTATTCTTTGTTTGTAACAATAACAATATCTGAAGGAATAACAATATCCATGAATCTTCTCACAGATTGAGACAAGAGAGAATATTCATCATTTAACTTCAAAAATTGTTTGGGAAGGCAAACCCGAGATAAAGGAAACAGACGGGTTCCACCGCCGCCTGCCAATATAATAATCTTCATTCTAACTCTCCCTTCGACACATTATTTCTCTATACGGTTATTTTGAACCCCAGGCATCTTTTTGTCTTATCCAAAGCCGCAACTCAACATTGTTATAATAAATATTCCAGCGCTTTAGATGCGATTCGTCTATGGCTTTAAATCTGGCGAAATGACTATCACATCAGTCACATCTGTTTGGCAAAGTCACCCTATTTTTTACCCAACCAGCAGCAGCTTCTTGATTACTCACAATTAACGGGCCGATATTATTCACAAGATATTTCAGAAAGTCCTCACGCAAATCAGGACGTTTAAGAGCAAACTCAACAGTTGCTTCCAAATAGCCTTGTTTATCGCCCACATCATAGCGACGACCCCAGAAGTTATATGCGTATACAGGATTAACAGCAGCAAGTCTCCGCAAGGCATCAGTCAGCTGAATTTCACCACCTCTTCCAGGTGCAGTATCTTCGAGCAGTTCAAAAATTTCCGGCTGGATGATATAACGCCCCAGTATCGCTAACTGGGATGGAGCTTCGCTCACTGACGGTTTCTCTACCAAATCAATAGCTTTCCAAATATTATTTTTTACTGGTAATGGTTTGACAATACCGTAGCTTGATACTTTATTAAGTGGTACCTCCTGGACACCTAGAATAGTGCCGGGGCAATCATCATATACATCCATCATCTGCTTGAGGCAAGGTACCTGGGCATCAATAATATCATCCCCAAGCAACACAGCAAAGGGCTCATTGCCAACAAACTGTTTTGCGCACAATACAGCATGTCCCAGCCCCTTGGCCTCTTTCTGACGAACGTAGTGAATGGTGACATTAGAGATCTCCTGTACCAAACCCAACAGATCGTATTTCCCTTGACTTTTTAACGTATGTTCAAGCTCAAAAGCGCAATCAAAGTGATCTTCAATCGACTTTTTATTGCGGCCAGTTATAATCAGTATTTCTTCAATGCCAGACAGGACGGCTTCTTCTACAATGTATTGAATGGCCGGCTTATCAACTACCGGAAGCATTTCCTTAGGCTGGGCTTTTGTTGCCGGGAGAAAGCGAGTCCCCAACCCGGCAGCAGGAATAACCGCCTTGCGGATTTTCTTCTGAATCATAGTGCACCTGCCTTATTTTCTTTGTCGTCTAACATCTATGTTTTCTATTTAAATTACCTATTTCCTGCAAAAGACATTACTTGCCAGAACTCTATCTATTAAGGCCAGCTAAATACTCTTCAAGAGCCGCTTTCCAGTTGCGCATGGGGTCACCACCCCTCATGCGCGGCATATAGTTATCCAAAACAGAATGATCAGGCCGTGGAAGTTCACTAGTCGTTACAGGCAGCACTTTGACTTGTTTCTCTTCCTGGCGAAAAATCTCGCAGGCAAACTCATACCAGGAGAAAAATCCCTGGCAGATCCCATGATAGGTCCCGTATATATTCTGTTACCAATAATGCAAATATACCTTTGCTGCCCCACTGGGTACCTAAAACGTGATGGAGGCAGGCATAAGCAACATGAGCATAGATTGATTATGGACTCAGCTTGCCATGTACTAGGGACCTGTTTCCCGCATATTATTTCGGATTTTCTTTATTGTATCTATAACCAACGATCTTTTTATATATATACAAAGCAGCAAAAATACTGCAAGACTATACCTGACCAAGGTAAATTTATAAAGGAAATTAAAACCTAAAGCAGTCGCTACTACTAATAACGAAATCAGCATAAACATTCTTAAATCATAAATTCTTTCCCCATTAATATGCTTATCGCACACAATACAACTAAATGCATAGTGTGAAACTGAAAAAATAATATAACATAGGAGCGTTGTATAGCCAGCAGCATAATATCCAAATATCGGAATAAAAATATAATTTAGTATCACATTAAGAACTGCTGCAGCCAACGACGCGATTGCAACAAAACTCTTCTCCTCATAATAGAACTCAATATTTGCAAATACGTTATACGCAAAAATGAAATATACACTTGAAGCTACCGGCGGAATTACATATATAGCTTCCACATATTCGTCAGACGCAAATATAGTTATTACTTCTGGAGCAAAAAACATTAGTATAATTGCAAAGATAGCAATTAGAAATAGTAAGATATTAACGATAGTTTTAATTTCTGTGTACTTCTTGTTTTTTAAGCTAGTATACATCCACGGAGTAAATGAAGAGTTGATTGCATCTGTGAATAGTTGCATTAGCATTCCTATACTATATGCCACACTATAGAGGGCAACCTGAGTGTTTCCGAGCATTTTACTAATCATTATTCTATCGGCTTGGTTCAGCATCATTCCAGATAAATAATGAGGTAATAGTGGAATATTAAACGCCAATGCATATTTCCAATATTCTTTAACAAATAGCTTTTTTCCCCTAAACATTTGATATAAAGCAATAGCTCCGCCGAAGATAACTTCAATTAAAACTATTGTAATGATCCTTGCAATATCTTTCTCATCATTTAATACTACTGCGACAACCCCAAGCAGAGGGTTAAAAGCCGCCTTTAATAAAGTTACACCTACAAGAATTTTATACTTATACTCAAATCTTTGACGCCCTGCCCAAAAAAGCATCGCAGGTATAAAAAGTAAATCTAAAAACAATAAACAAACTAAGAGCGTAGACATATTCAAAAATTCGTTAAAAAAATCTTTAAACAATAAATATCCAATAAATGCCATTGCAGTAATTAATGCTGTAAGCCCCTGCATAGATGATATGTATTTGTTTCTGTCGTTGCAGAACTTAATCATAGCATTATTAAATACCCCAAGGTATAAATTCAGAGAAGTAAATACTGCAATCAAACTTTGCCATGAAAGAAAAACCTGATAAACACCATACTGCTCTGTAGACATTAATCTGGTAAATACCGGGACAGAAATTGTTGAAATTCCTTTTTGTAGAATATTGCAAATTACAAACCACAAAGCAGCTTTAGCTTGTATGGATAACGATGCGTATCTACTCAATACTCTTTTCATATTACGCTATTTTTCCAGCTAATTTTCTTGAAATCCTTTCTATAGTTTTCATGAAAAAATAGAGTATATCATATCTATTACAGATATATTCCTTACGCTCCTTTTTGCTTAATGAATTTTTATACCCGTTCAAAGAAAGTTGCCTTGTGGGAATATTAGGGAAATGCTTTGACAAAAGAGAATCAATCCTTGCATCCCAAGCATAATTTATTTTTTGACTCTCTTTGTTATTTAAAAAATATTTTAACGACTCTTTCAATGCAGACTCAATATCAACGTTATCATCAAAATCAGGAACTAATTCTTTAACTTTTTTATTATCAAAAACCATATTGCGTGATTTATCGTATAGAATTTCGTTTACGTCAAATCCCAGGATTCTTGCACCTTTGTGCAAAGTTTCCGTAGTCAATTCTACCAAGTCAGGCTTTTCATTTAATTGCTCTGCCAATAGTTCAATAATTTTCCTCCATACAAAAACTTTGGAACTTGTAATATGTATAGCTTCATTATATGCACGTTCATTTAAAAACAATCCTACTACGCCAACTGCGAACATTTTAGAAGTAGTTAAAGTACAATAAACATCTTTTCCAAAAAACAGAATAGGTTTTTTCGATATGATTCGATTGATTATTGTAAAATATTCCAGCGGTATTACTTGATAAGGAATTCTTGTCTTTCCAAAAGTCACATACGGTCGTATAATGGTATATTCAAATCCAAGCTGATTCTTATTCTCTGCTAAGTATTTTTCACATTTCACTTTATCATACGCATAACTCCACCCAGTATCTCCAACTAAGTCTGTTTCTTTATAAGGTGTATTATCGTTTTTATTAATATAGGCTGTAGCAGATGAAATGAAAATAAACTGTTTACATTTACCTTTAATAAATTCTGTAGTTCGCGCTAATTGTTTTACATTATATGACACAAAATCAATTACAACATCATATACTTCGCCGGACATTTTATCTCGAATTTTTCCAACTTCATCATTTTTTAAATCTGAAATAATAATAGTAGCTCGAGAGTCTATATTTTCCTTTCTTTTTCCACGGTTTATCATTGAAACATCATAACCTTTATTCAAAGCCAGAAGACATATTTCAGAACTTAATATACCAGATCCACCCAACAATAATATTTTCATCATGACTTTCCTTTCCTACCCTTAAAAAGTTGGGCTAGTCTATATAATTTGCCACTCAAATCGGGAGGTAAATAATTGATTAATCGTTCTTTTAATGGATATGTTTTTTTTACAGCAAGGTGCATATTTACATCATTATACAATTTTAAAAAAATTCCTCGCTTCTCATTCGGCAAATTTGATTTAATGATACATGGATTATGCTTTATAATTTCTTCATAATTAACCGGCAAAAGCAGTGTGTCTTTACTTAATAAATTAGATATTGTACACTTTCCTTTTTCTGAATTTGCAATAACTATTGATGTTCCAAGTCTGTTATAATATTTTTTAAGCGTATTCGCTCCATGAAAATCTCCCAATGTGATATCCGACATTCTGCCTTTATCCCTAAAATTGCACGAATAGCAAGACTTTCTTTGCACTAAATAAAAAGCTCTACCAAAATCTGTTGTATAAAAAATCTTCTTAAATTCATTACCATTAGAAAACTTAATGTTTATCCACTGCGGGATCCATTCTTTCCAGCCAATATATCTCATATTTACACTAGTGATACTAGATTTATATTTTTGTTCCAAACATAATTTATAATCCTTCCACATACGTGCAGACGTAGGCCCTTTGCAAACCAAATCTACAGCAATTAGACGCTCATAGTCTTTCTTTAAATATCGTTTCAACGCTACGACCTCACATGGACATCCTACAAATAAAACATTAAATTCAGATTCTAATTTACTAAGAACTTCATCGTAAATATTACCCTTATTGCTTTGAATATATTTAGAGCCTCTCATTTTTGCAATATCATTTATATCTTTACTGCAGAAGTGATATACATTGCTATAAGTGGTGTCCCATACAACCCCCACGACATAACCGTCGTCTGGATAAATTCTTAAAAAATTATTAGCTAATGCGGTAAAAAATCCACCTGAAGAACTATTGATCAAAATATTTTTATCTGCTATATATCCAGCATAACAATCACTTTGCATTTTAGATTCTGTATGATTCAATACCGGGCAGGTCAAAGAACACTTTCCGCATTTTACACATATATTGTCATCAATCTCAGGATACAAAAAGCCCTCATCATTAGATTTTAAAGAAATAGCATTTGGTTTGCAAACACTTTTACACACTTCGCATCCACAACATTTATCTTTGTCAAGTAATTCCATTATATTGTTCATATGCATTAAATTAGTAGAAATGCCAGGTTGGCTTACCAGTTAGTTCATACTCTAACTGGTTATTTCTATCTCCTATCTTTTTTGCAGGTACTCCACCATTAATTGTATATGCCGCACAATCTTTTGTAACGCATGCTTTTGCAGCAACTACTGCACCTTCTTCAATAGTCACACCAGGAAGAATTGTAGCGTCTGAGCATATCCAAGCCCTATCTTTTATAACAATACCCTGCCTATTTTCATCCATCACACGGAAATAAGGATCATTTATGGCATGCTCTTCTGTCCATAGATGTACACCAGCCCCAAATACAACATTGTTTCCAATAACAATCTTTTGCCTACCATCCAATATACAACCTACTGAGATAATTGAGTTCCCAATTGTAATATTCCATGGAGAACGAATTTCTGAACCACCACAAATAACAGTTTTCTTATTAATTTTCATCCGAAATACATATTTATATAAAAACTTCCGCAATCGATGACTAGGTAATTTTCCCACACAAATTACAGTATACCTCATTAGGCCATACATATAGGAGTTTAAAGAATGATAAACCTTAGACAGAATAGTTTTCAAGTTGTCATTCTCCTGAAACAAAATCTCCTTCTTTTCTTCTCTTTCATTTGTAACCTGTTTTCGCCTAAACCATCTTTCGTCCATTTTTTCGGCAAATCTGCAATAAAAAAACATAAGCATTAAATCTACTAGAAAGATAATGATTGCCACTAATATACTGGCCCCAGCAATATCACCTAATATATTCATCTTAATTTCCCTCAATTTGTCTATTTTTTATTCTATCTTTTGAATAATAATGTACCATACATACACAAAGTATGTATGGAAATAAACATTCAAATTGGTAAAACGCCGTACCAGTTGCACACATAATTAAGAAAAAAATTTGGTATAGTAATGCAATTGAAATATAGCTAACTTCCCTATTACTTAAAGCATGAGATTTAGTTCGACAAAAAATCATTAACTTGATAACCTTAACCGAGTTAAATGCAACAAATATAAAAAATGGTATTGCTCCAATAATCCCCAATTCTACAAGCCATTGAAGAAATACATTATGGACATCATAATCTTCAATAGTATAATTACTAAACCTAAACCACCGCCATCCTCTTCCCCATAATGGCTCTTGAATAAATACCCCCCAGGCATTAGCCCACATGTAGAAGCGACCTGTAGAAATATCGTCTTTATCCGCTTGCTCTTGAAAGCGATCTATGATAGTCATTACTTCTGGGATGAAAAACGAAGCAACATATAGTAATAAAAGTCCTAATAAAGTTATCGTTGCTAGTTTAAACAACCTTCCTAGTTTCTTATTGGAATTGTAAAAGTAGTACAAACAGTAAAAGGACATGCACAATGCTAAAGCTTGTCCACGTTTTCCTGACAACAACATTCCAATTATTAATATTATTAAACAAAGAATAGCTCTCTTGTTATTTTTCATTTTTTCGCCATTAAACAAAAAATAACCGGTATATGCACATAATCCCAATGACATATACAGTCCATTGGCCCCATAAAATGCAGTAAAACCAGCTTTAACATCACTAATGAATCCCATGTCTTGCATTATAGGAAAAACAAAGAAGTGATATATTTCTGGTGCAAAAATACATATATAGGTCCACGTCGTGTAAAATAGCCCTTGTAAAATCATCATTTTTATTGCAATTAAATGCCAGGATCTTGAATTTCTAATTAACAAAAACAGAACAAAGTTAAATATGAAATAACTTGATATTGTAATACCATAATGAGCTATATCTTGATTATCCCATAAATAATATACAAAAATTATACTGGTACAACAAATCAAGGGGATATCAATTTGAATTTTTAAACCGCGTTGCAAATTGATTGCAGCTAATAAAAGAAGCGACAAAACTAGTATAATGCCCCAAATATAATTATTTATGAGATTTCCCCAACTCAATCGTGAATATGCATAAATTGATAAAAAAATAATTGCAAGCTCCGACCATATTTGAGAGGTTGCAGTTCTTTTCAAGGACATAACTAAGGCACTCCTTTAGTCTTCATTGCTTGCTAAAGTTGACATCAAATATTCTAAACTTTCCACTTGTAATTTTTTCAAATTTTCCTCTACTTCAAGATAATTACGTTCATCAACACTATAATAATTAATATCAGATATATTCTTCACCATTTGGTTTTCCAAGCTTAGTTTTCTTAGCAATTCCGTCATTCTGCTTGCTGTACCATGTTTAGCAACTGACAAAAACTTACGATGATAAATTATTGAAAACACAGTACCATGAAATGAATTTGTAATAATATAAGTCGCATTTTTAAAATAAAATAAAAATTCACCTGGTGTACAAGAATTTCTTTTTGTAACTGGAAAACCCCATTGTATATTATCAATAGACACATCTATAATTTCTATATTCTTTTTCTGATATATTGACTCTACCGTTGATTTTAGCAATCTGTTTTTATCTTCATCGCAAAATGCATAAACCAGAATATATTGCTCTGGTAATTCATTAATCTTTTCTTCAAATTTTTTATATTGATTAGCAGTCAAAAGTAACGTCGGGTCAATACAAATAGATATTGGTCGCTTTAATAAACCTTCGAGTTCGTCTTTTTTTTCAGCTTCTCGTAATGATATTGCGTCTAAGTTATCGCACCAGTTCCGCAAACTATCCGAATATTTATGCACATCTAGTTGACATGGACTAACTGCATAAGCAATACGTTTTTGGTGATGACCAAAATTCAAAAAATAGGCTGCATCAAGTCCCCATGTAACATTTGGATTCCATAACTGGTCACTTCCACATACATAAGCATCTGCTTCAGGGGGATTGCTTCTAATATCTTCAATTGTGTTATACCTGCAGGTCAGTTGCAAATGCCGATTCACAAATGAACTAAATTTTCCATCCAATAATTTACGGTACTTTGCGTTTTTATATGAAACTATCACATGGACAAACCATTTTGCAGCAATATATGATCTTTTTAATCTATTTTTCTCAGGAAATTTATTATAAGCGATTTTGGCACATTTAAATGCATTAGGATAAGGTAAATAATATTGTTGCTGCGAAAAAGGCCTATAGTCAATGATTATAACCTTATGACCAAGATTCTCAATTGCTTCTTTTAATGCAGTGCACTGCAAAACAGCTCCATAATTATAAACAAAATGGTAATTAATTAAACCAACCTTCATCTAAACGCTCATCCTCATAAAATTTTTTAAACAACAAATGTAAATTTCCACCATTTAGTATAAAGTTATAAATGGTTCACGAATTTAGATACAATATTTTCCCAATTATAGTTTTTTTCTACTACATGATATCCATTACTTGCAATTCTATTAGCTAGGCTTGAATCTCTTAATAATTTAATTGTTTCATTTGCAAAATCTTGTTTAGTATCTGCAAGCATAATATTCTTTTCATGTTTAATTGGTAATCCTTCAGCACCAATTGTAGTAGAGATAATCGGTATAGAAAAAGAAAATGCTTCTAATATCTTTAATCTAGTACCACTCCCACTCAACAAGGGAACCACTAAACACGTACATTTTCTTAATAACGGATATATATTTTTCACATATCCTAAAAACTCAATATTACTTTTTGCTTTAATCTTTTGCATTAATGAATCTTCCAATTCACCTGATCCAATAATTTGAAATTTAGCTTGGGGTTCATTACTTAAAATGCAATCCCATATATTCGATACAAACCATTCTAACGCTTGCGAATTAGGCGGATGTCTTAATGAACCAATAAACATAACTGTAGCAATATCTCTTTTGACCACTGGTTCATTTTGAGGTTTATTCATATCAATCCCATTGTTCATATATTGTAACTTATTTGAATTTGAGGGATATCTTTTCTTATATATTTCCATATCTCGCTCTGAGACAGTAATCATCCCAGTTACTGCGGTAATAACCTTTTTCTCTAAACTTTTTACTTTCATATATTCAATACTATAATATAATTTTTTTATCATAGAAGAAGTCATTTTTCTAAAATATTGAATGGTATCACTTTCAACATCATGCATATCAACATATGTTGGTGAAGAATTTTTAGTATTCTTTAAATAATCTTCTACATACTGAAATCCATATAATCTTTCTATAAAAATCAAGTCATATTTATTACTAATTAATAATTGATCTATAGCTTTTTGCATATGCTTAGAATAAACAACAAATTCTTTGTTGCATTTTGCAGATAATACATTTCTCACACGTTTTAGAGTCGGCGGAATTCCTTCTGCAAAACAGAATACTTTTTTGCAATAATTATTCATTTCTTTTTTCTGATCGTCGGTTACAGAATCTGTACTATAAACTACAAAATCTACATCATAATAAGTGGATAGCTGAATTAGAATATTTGCAGTTCTTAATTTTCCACCGGTATTAAAAGGAAAAGGTACCGTATCTGCAATATAAAGTAATCTTTTCATCTGCTGATACTCCATCTTTATTGCATATTTTTTACAATTAAATCAAACCACTGCTGAGCTGCATTACTCCATGTATATTGCTCTAAGATTACTGTCGAACTATTAACCTGATTATTTAAAAGGACATTTAAATTAACAGTATTATCGTCAGGATCAAAATAGTATGCACTATTCCTAAATATTTCTGGTAAGCAAGACTCATTTGAAATACAAATTTTTGCTCCACATGACAAAGCTTCTAATGGTGTAATACCAAACCCTTCATATTTCGCAGGGTGAATAAAAGCTTTGCAATTCTCCATTAAAGCTTTATTTTCTGCATCACTCACATAACCAAGAAAGTATACATTGGGCGGAATATTTATTTCAAAATCAGCCTCATTTCCAACCCACGATTTACCTGCAATAGCATATATATCATTAGGATTAGCTCTAGCGTTTTCCAAAACCCAAACAAAATTTTTATGTGGTGCTAAACTACTTAACGAGTAATAATAACAGCCACGTTTTAAAGCTTCATACCTTTCAAAAATAAATGTATCACTTTCAATATATTTCATGTGCTCCCATCCATTATAAATAACACTTACTCTATTTGGAGAAATTTTCAGTTGATTGCAAATCTCTCTTTTCGACGTCTCAGAGACAGTCACAATTTTTTTCGCAAATAGTTTACTTGATATAAAATTTATACCGCATCGAATACGAAAGCTTAATGGATCATATTTTTTAGAAATCCATGGTCTAATATCATGAATACAAATTATGCTCCCCTTTTGAATGCAGAAGTTTCCTGCTAAACTAACATATAACGCATTATGCTTTTTCAAATGTACTTTTAACGCACGTTGATTTAGCTTCGCCCCTGTACTTTTTATGCAAACAACTTTAATATTCTTAAGATGAGATATATTAATCTCTTGATCTTGGGGGCATAAAACTTCAACATTCATAAGTTTTGGATCAATAAATTCATCCAGACGTTTTATAATCTCCGTCACATATCGCTCTATCCCTGTAATTTTTCCACATAATGCTGCACCGTTTATACAAATAGTCTTCATGCACACATGCCTTTCAGCTATGATTCTCAATACTCTTTATTATTTTGAATATACTTTGCGATGTATTTTTCCACCTAAATTTCTCCAATTGTCGAGCTCCTTTTTCTATTAATTCTTGTTGTAAGCTACAACTGCTAATTAGCATTTCTATTTTGGATGCTATATCTGTTACATCTTCTGGATTAACAAAAACGGCTGCTTCTCCTGCTACTTCTGGTAAAGATGTTGTGTTTGAAGTTATTACTGGGACGGATGCAGCAAATGCTTCCAAAATCGGTAAACCAAATCCTTCTGCCAAAGAAGGAAATACAAAAATCTTACAATTTAAATATAATAACTGTTTTTCTGTATCTGAAACATATCCTAGCATTTTAACATTTTGAATATGCTTTAATTTCAAATAAGCATACTCTTTTGATTGCTGCCATCCCCTAAATCCGAATAAAATCAATTGATATTTCTTCTGTATTTTTATTGGCAATTTCTCATATCCCTGAATAAGCCGCATTGAGTTTTTTCTTTCTTCCAGTGAACCAAAACCTAGAATATAATCTTGTCCAATATTATTTTCCACTTTAAATTTATAAAAATCATTCTCCAAAGACAGCTCTTTTGCTTTTTTCACATTGATGATGTCCACACCATTGTAAACAATACTAATTTTGTTGTTTACTTTCGGAAAAAAGGACACTATTTCATCTTTTGCGAATTTACTACTAGTTATAATTTGTTTTGCCTTTTTTGCAGCAAAAGGAACTATCAACTTTCTATACAATAGTCCACACTTTTTGTATAATGTAGGCGGATTTAAAAAGCTTTCTTTCATATATATCACATCATAAATTGTGACAATAGAACTACAGGGAGAAAATAAGCTTGCTGTGTTATACGGAAACCATACACAATCCACTTTATCTTCTTTAAGAAATCTCGGTAAGACAATTTGCTCCCATAATATATAATTACATTTTTTATATGTTACTACCTTTATTCCGCATTCTTTCATTTTCGAATAAAATCCATCATCCATTTTGCCAGGAATATATACTGTAATTTCAATATCTTTTTGAGGTTGATAATTTATAAGTACATTATAAGTTACAGTCCCCATTCCAGTTCTTTGACCACATAACAGATTCCCATCAATTCCCACTCTCATAGCTTCTAGTCCTCGCTATTTCTAAATCAGAAAGTATTACATTGGAGAATAGAACTTAGCTTTTTTAAATCACATATTTCCTGAAGGACTTTTCATAAAACCGAATTTTTCAGTTGCAACTCTCCAGGTGAAATTGTCTTTAACAAAAGAATATGCATTTGCTGCAAGTTCTTGCCTAAACCTTCCATCCTTCAAAACTTTTACTACCTTATTGGCAAACTCATTGTAATCATCTGCAACTAACCAATCAATGCCGTCTCTAGCATGTATATTTTCTGCACCAATGCTTGTTGTAACAACAGGAACTCCCATTGCCATAGCTTCAAGATTTTTTGTTTTAATACCACTACCAAATGTAAGCGGGCATACGAATACGGCACAGGCTCCAACTACAGTCCGCACATCCTCGACACGACCAGTAAATTCTACGTGCTTAGTTGCATACCTTTTTAACTGATCTGTAACACCGCCTCCAACAATTATAAACTTTGCATCTTTGATCTTATTTAAAATAAGCGGTAATATGTTCTGAATAAAATTAATTGCTGCTGACTCATTATGCGCAACACTCATCGCTCCAAGAAAAGCAATCGTATATTTTTGGGGTTGAAGTTTCCCATAATACCGTCCATAAAATTCTGCATCTACACCTAGTGGAATTGCTATCGCACGAGTAAAATTTAAATCTTTATTAAGGATTTCAGCTTCCCGCTCTGCTACAAATACCGTTCTATCATAGTCTTTAGCGACATCTCTTTCATATTTATACAAAAGTTTTATTTCATTTTTTAGTATTATTTTCTTCATAATTTTTTTTGATAATACTTCTATTATAGATTTGGGTAGTGAGTATAAAAAGGCTCCATATGGATTCACAGTAGCTAAATCCACGTCAAGTTGTCTTCTGTAGCGAATAGACAACATATCATCCAAATTAACTATTTTATAACCTTTATAGTTTCTGGCATATTCTGATGTTCTGACCATATCTGTCATGACTACGTCGGGTTTAGCTTCCTTAATTAACAAATCAATAGTTTCTTGATGCTTGTGATCATAAAATAGGGAAACTTGCATGGGAAATTTTCGCAACAACAGCGTTTTAACTAACATATTTATTGCCTTCCGTTTTCCTGACACATTTGGTAATTCTATAACTCGGTGTATAAAATTCGGTTTTGGTTCAATAACATCTCCTGATTCTAAAAAGGAAAGTATGGTTATTTCATATCCATACACTTCATGGAGAATTTTGCAATAATTATACATAACATTCTTTCGCCCAGAACTAGCAGGATATGGCAAACGTGCAGTTATAAATACTAGTTTTTTTCTTATACTATTCATATCTAACCCCCAGTTTGCTTGAGTTAGTATCCAAACATTTCCTTCACCGTATCAAAGATACTAAAACTAGGTTTCCATCCCAATTCTTTTTTAATATTACTACAATCATTGCTTTCTATAATCAACCGATATGCCCTAACAATATCTTTCACATTACTAAAGTCTCTTTTTACGAATAAATTGCCTACAAACATACTTCCAGGCTTACCACTTTTAGAAATCTCCGCAGCCTGCTTGCACCAGCTCGGAATGACAAATGCATCATTCTGCCCAATACCTGTATGATTAAATGCTCTCATATAATAAATCTTCATGCCATAGCGCTTTCGGTATAATCTTGAAAACTGTTCTTGAACCACCTTTGAAATACCATAAGGATTATTAACATTTATTTCACAATGTTCATCAATCGGCTCATTACTATTTGTATATTCTTCGCTTGATCCTATGCTCCGACAAAGCCTCCGACTCCAAAAATTAACACTTTCTTATCCATTGCTTGAATCACCTCCTTAATATCCACAGTCCTAATCATTTCAAAGCTGCATCTTCTTTTTTTGCTTTACGTAAGTCATGCTCAGCCATAATCGCACAAAGTTCTTCATAGGAAGTTTTTAGCGGGTTCTATCCCAAAACGGTTTTATCCTTTTCCGGATTGCCCCCCAAAGATTTACTACATCAGTTGGAGGGGAACCACTGGGAATTAAATTTTTCCAGTTTCCTTATCGTACCCCTTTTCATCCGTATCCAAGCAGGCTACTCTAGGGACTCGCAGCAAACCCCCGCAGGAAGCTAATTAAATAAACAACTTGATTTTTAATTGCGTGAAATCCATTATTCATTAATAGGCACCTTGCCTCAACAAAACAACTTTTATGGTTTTAAACAACAACATAATATCTATCCATAATGACCAGTTTCTGACATACCAAACATCCATTTGCAAGCGGCCTTCAAAAGCTACGTCATTTCGGCCACTTACCTGCCATAAGCCTGTAATTCCAGGTACTGTATTAATGATTGTATCAAAATGATATCCCATTTTTTCTTTTTCCCGCAATAAATATGGCCGAGGCCCGACTAAACTCATATCACCCTTTATCACATTAATGATTTGTGGTAATTCATCCAGGCTGTATTTACGCAGAGCGTTACCTATTTTTGTTATACGAGGGTCGGCAGTTTTTAGTTTTGCGTATTTCTCCCAGTCAGCTTTTGCAGCAGGGTTTTTCTCAAAATATGCATCTAGCATATCATCACAATTCATACACATTGTTCTAAATTTATAACAAGAGAACGGCTTCCCATCTTTCCCTAAGCGATTGGCAATATGAAATATAGGCCCTTTAGAATCCATCTTTATCAGAATTCCCAAAATCAAAAGTATTGGCCAGATCAATATAAAAATAATTATTCCTATGATAAGATCAAATGTCCGCTTATAAAACTTATTTCCCATAGATGCTAAGTTGTTCTCCATTTGTAAAAGAACTAGCTTTTGGCTGAAAAACGTTTCTACCTTCATGTTGTTCAACGGCATACCAAATAAATCAGGTACTATCATAAGGTTACGAACATAGGGCTGGACTCTGAATATAATTTCTAAAAGTGCCTCCCGCTTTAAACCAGGGGTAGCAATAATAACATCTTCAACACCACTGGACTCAATCGTCTGTTCAGCCCCGAGAAATGTTCCCAGATGAGGAAAATGCTGTACTAGGGGTTTATCGTTTACATGATCTTCGATTAAACCTACTATTTTATACCCAAGCACTGCTTCATCTTCAAAGCTCTTCGCTAACAGCTCGGCAGTCTTACCTGCGCCGATAATAATAACTGGCTTCTGCCAAAGCCCCACATACACCAAAATTTTCTTTATAAAATATCGTCCTGTTATCAAAAAAAATATAGCTGAAAAAAAACTAATGATAATAAAAAATCGCGGTATCTCATTTGTCGTTTTCGTAAAAAACAGACTTAAGATCACAATTCCCAGAGAATAGAATGCTACTTTACTTATTCGTGCTGCAGCTTGCCAAAGCTGCAGTCGCTTACTATAGAGTCCTTCATATAAAGATAAGCCTATGTAGGTTAAGGGAATATCAATATAAATTAACCGCAAATGAATATTAGCAGGAATATTCAAAGAAAAAACGTTAAGCATGATAAAGTCCCTTACATACCAAGCACTCACAAGTGCTAACAATAACAATATATAATCCGTCATCACTAGCAAAGAAAAACAGACGTATTTTCCAACACGAACTTTAGGAAACATCGTCAGCAAAACTTTGTCAGCGATGACTCCTTTCACTTCCAAAGACATGTTCTTCAACCACCACACTTTTACTTATCAACTAAAGTGTACCAACGTCATATTTATTACTTCTTCTTATTCTCACTGCCGTAATAATAGTAATAGTAAGCATGTTCTTCTTCTATTTCAACCCTATTTAGGATGGCTCCCAGTATGTGTCCATTCGCCTTTACCAATAAGTCCTTCGCTTTCTGGGCCATTTCCGGCCGTACACTGGTAGAATCAATGACCAGCACGATACCGTCCACTTTCGCAGCCAAAACGGCAGCATCAGTTACTGCAATGGTAGGGGGTGCATCAATCAGTACCATATCTGCCAGTCCCTTTAGCTCACTAAGCAGCTCTAGCATTTTTGATGAGCTTAATAGCTCAGAAGGGTTCGGCGGAATCGGCCCGCTGGTAAGCAGCCGCAGATTATCAATATCTGTCTCCAGCAGAAAAGGCTCTGCCTGACTATCCTCAACCAGAATATTCGTTACGCCCTTATTCCGTTTGCCAAATATCCGGTGCTGGACGGGCTTGCGCAAGTCACAGTCGACTAGAATAACGCTGCGGCCTGATTGTGCCAAGGACACAGCAACATTCGCAATTGTGGTAGACTTGCCCTCGGCCGGACCTGAACTGGTAAACATAATAGTCCGCAGTTCACTATCTACTTTTGCAAATTGCAGATTGGTCCGCAGGGTCCGGTATGCTTCAGAAATTGGCGATTTAGGATCTTCATGAACAATGAGTTTTCGCTGTGCCATATTAACCTCTCATCCTATTCCCGCACTAAGCCC
>JAQZAX010000138.1 GCA_029239455.1 Anaerocolumna sp. | reverse complement strand
TTCCGCCAGAATTATTTCCATTATTACCGTTATTACTTTTATCGTCTGTAATGGAGAAAAGATTTAGTAAATATGTATTCACTTCGGATATTAATTCATTGTTTCCGGTAGTTGATAACATGGAAATAAGTTCAATATCGCCATTGCTGTTACTATTTTCCGTTTTATCCTTTTGGCTATTGGAATTATTATTTCCGCTGTTTCCATTACCGTTTCCATTATTTCCACTATTCCCATTGTCTTTATCATTCTTATTATAACCTGGGAAGGTGGCTGGGTCTTCTACCTGTTCCCCTTCTTCCACCGGTGGTTATACTAATGGATACTGGCTATAGGTTCTCCAGAGGCGATTACCTTCCCCGTCATATCCGTAAGTAAAGACTTTGCCATTATGGATTACGATTTCAACCAGCCTGTCTTCATAATCATAGTAATAATAATCAGTTACTGTTGCATTCTGTAGTTACTGTTGCATCCACAGTTCCAGTTTCATCTGCATCTGTAGTAACAGTTGCGCTACTACCTCCACTTAATAACTCTAGCCCCACTCGATTAAAATGATTCAAAAAAATACTCTGTTGTTGATTACAATTATTGATTTAGTTCTGATCAGTCCAGTAAGGATTTTCAAGAAACCATCGTCCCCTTTTCCCCCCAGTTTCATCCCAATTTACTATCAGCCTCATCGGTAGATTTAGAGATTGCTTTGCTCCCACTCTTAGTAGCAGTGCCCAAATTCTGACTGCAGAATGTAATTTTGAAGTCAGTTTTTATTCAAAGATAAAAAGAAACCCATGGAATGACTGTGATTGTCGAAACCATAGGTTATCTGTTGAGTTATGTTGTCAGTTCTGTTGAAGTTATGCTACCAGTTTCCAATTTCAAAAGACTTTTCATTTATTTCTTTTATGAATACTGAAATCCACATAACTCTATCATCTTCAGGATTTGTTTCAATGTATACTCCTTTAGAACTTTCATATACCTCTTCAAAATCATTGTACATAAACGAATTATCTATTTTTAGAACTTGCTCCATTTCCATACCAATTGTAATTTTATCGAAGAGCTTACCTTTATATTGCTTACATGCAGTTATTTTGAATAATTTTCCATTTACTATGTTAAACCACATGAAAACTTGATTTTCTATTTCATACCTTATTAAAAATCGACCAAGCATATGTGTCTTAGCTCTTGATGATTCCAGCAGCTCTTGATATTCACTTATATGAGCATATAATCGTATTCCACCGAGTCCTTTCCAAGGTTCAATGTTTGCATGTAAATTTATCATTAATTTCCTCCTGTAAAGAATATAGTCGCTTTTTCAACTGCATTTGAAAGATAGTCACTTGCTGAACCATCAACAATTTTGAAAATCCCTTGGTCTGTAGTACTGATTTTGATATATGGACTAGATCCATGTCTACCTCCACCTGGCGACACTTGAACTTGAGAAATGTTCATTCCCCCACCATTATTATGTATTTCAATAATTTGCGCACCTGATGATGACCTAGTAGAATTACGTACCGTAACTTCATAACCTTGTGAAGTCAATGCATCCGCAATTTCATCTGCACTTTTTCCTCTAAACCAATCTAGGTTTTCTCCAATTGTGTCAGCTGTTACATTTCCGTTCTTGAAGATAGTATTACTCGTTCCCTTAGTAGCAATAATTGATTTCCATTTAATAGCTCCATCAACTATTCCCATGTATATCCCACTAGTAAATCCATTGAAAAATACACTGATAAAATAATTACCATTATTTACTGTTGAATAATCTTCGAATAACGGTTTAAGACTTTGATGTGTTCCAGGTTCGGTAATATTTCTAATAGGATTATTTCTTCCACTATAATATACAGTACCATATTTTGTTTGCAAATTACGCGCTACCAATAATATTATAATATCTATTAATGGATATCTTTGTGAATCCGGTAAATTATTTGGTATAATAGTAATTATTTGCTCTAGATTATACTCAAATTCATCACCCCAATTTTTAGGATCATACTCATACGCATACTTACCTTTTATATCTAAATATTCACTAAAATTATTTATATTTTGAATTATTGATATGAATTCATCTTCAGATAAATAATCACTATTATATGCATCACCTTCGGTTTGAATTTGATTCCCACTTGGATCCGTATAGTTTAATGGGTTACCCTTACCATAAATATAAAGATTCCTAGTTAATGGCTCCTCTATCTCCCCA
Organism: Anaerocolumna sp.; assembly: GCA_029239455.1. Taxonomy (GTDB): domain Bacteria; phylum Bacillota; class Clostridia; order Lachnospirales; family Lachnospiraceae; genus Anaerocolumna. Next base: position 3,679 of record JAQZAX010000138.1, on the reverse strand, counting down.
AAGTAAGGATAACTATCCTGCTGAATAAACCTTCCAGTCACCGGTTCATAATACCTCGCCCTTAAGTATACGAGCCCTACTTCAATATCATGGCTCTCTCCCGTATATCCCCAAGGACTATTAGTCAATCTGGAATTCTTTGCAACCGGTGATAAAGGCTCTCCGAATGGCGCAAATCGGTTATTATCTATAATACCCGCATTCATATTGGTGATAGCTGCAGTGGTACCTAAAGCATCATACAGATAATACCCACTCTTGCCATACTTCATCAGCCATTTCTTTATCTTCTATATCATGCCCATAACCTTTCTTGCCTTGCTTTTCCCACCATTTTTGAAAGTCGTTATCATTTTTACCATACCATTTATCCCTTCTGCTTTTACTCCCTCCTCGTAATGTATTACCCTTTTTAGACGCAGACTTTTCTACTCCCTTGGCATTAACATTACCTAATAAATTTTATAACCTGTAAATACTCTCCCTTATTAAAACGCTTTGGTTGCCGGTGTTTTTGTCGTTATATTTCCAAATCTTTCTTAAAGTATATCACATTACTTTTTCATTGGGTAGTTCTGGCATACGGTACTCGGTATGATTTTTCAACATACCATATACGATATTAACCAAACGTCTCATAATGCAAGTAAGTGCCTGCATTTTAGTCTTACCCTCTGATATCTTCCTAAGGTAGTATTCATAGAATACTGGATTTCTTGGAATTGCACTACCCCTTGCTGTATGTACCATTTCCATTGCAAGAAAATAAAAGATACCATTTAAGGTTCTGTTACCTTGCTTTGATTTCTGTGCTTTCCCTTTGCCTGCAGAAGAAAAGCATACTGGAGCTACCCCTGCAAACTAATTGAGCCAACGTCTAATAGTCGTCAGCAGGATCGGCATCTGGCAACGTATCCAACAAATTTATTAAAATTATTGCTACGCACTGTGCGTCATAGCTGCCATTCTTCTTGATTTTAGGAGCGCTCATTCTCTGTGCATAAGACAATGCAGGGTTTACCAATGCCCTACCATATCCATAGGCGTTTTCAAGCCCATATGCAGGCGTAAGCACAATACCCTTGTTATCTTTCTTACTTAACTGCTTACAATGCTGTTTAACCAATTCCTCTAATTTATAAAACTCGGATGTCCTGTTCTCTATTGTAATCTCGCCTACCTTTTCATTCCAACAGTTTAAAATTACTGCTGTATGTGTTTCCTTATGTAGGTCAACCCCTACATAAATAAATTCGTCTTTTCTTCTCATACCTCATTTCCGTTCCTGTTCTTTCATTCTAAACATAAACACCGGCAACCTCAGCTGAATAGCATTAACTCTAAGAGTCTGCAAGGGAGCGACAGCCTATCTATTTTCTGCTTATTCAGTTTTACAGGTTTTTGAGAATAGCTCGTGAAACTGTAATATTATTACCATTACAAATTTCTTCTGAAGACGGTATAACGTCTCTTCTTGCTTAAGTCGAGTCTTTTCTCATATTTATTTTTATAACTGTTCCTTTTTATGTCCTGTATAGTTTCACCTTTATTTTTTCTCTGATTGAGTTTCCAATTGACGATCTTGCTCATTTTAGAATTAAGTTAACACAAAAAATCATTATGAGAATTTGTCGTAATCTTGTTTTTAACTGTTCCACAACTTGGAAATTATAGGAATGCAAAAACGATTTACAAATTTGAAATTACACCTAACTACTACCCCATAGCAAATATAATTTATTTTGTCCGTTACGAGGTTATATGTGTCCATAAACAGACGCGTGACAGTTCAAAATCAACGACCTGAGTTTACTATGGTTAGTTTAATCATAGCTGTTATGTCTTTCAGATTATCCAATTTTGCTTATTATATTTTCCTTTAACGTTCCTTTGTACAATTTTCTTACTTTATCAACTTTTCTAAATCAATCCTTAAGTCTCCTCCCAATATACTTTTCTTATCTCCCTCAAAATGTGTCCAATTTAAATAATTTATGTTACTTTTTTTCATAACTGTAGAATACAAATATTTTATAGCATAGAAAAGGCCACATCAGCCGAAACTGTGTGACCAATCCCATTTTATTAGTTTTATGATGATTATTTACGCAAGCAAATACTGACCTTTTGGTATTTTATTTTGTTATCCTCATGCTTAATACCGGCGTAAAATATCCTTCTTCAATATACTTACTCAATATAAATTTACTCAACGAATCGATTTTAATATCTACAATTTTCTCATTATCTTTAAATAAGTAATTAAAATCCAAGTAGATACATTCAACAATTTCATTGTCCATGATTATTTGAAGTAGGTCGTTCAGTTTCTGTATGCTCCTGTTAATCTTATAGCTAAATTCCTGCTCATAATTGTTAGAATTCTCATCAATTGTAGGAAAAAATAATGTATCCGAATAATTATCCAAAGGAGAATCTGTAACTTCAAATAGTATAGTATTTTTACTTTCTGTCTTTGAATACATATCATAAGCATTACGTGAAACATTTCCTCCCATTTTGAGACCTATTCTTTTTTCAACCGCACATTTTTGTATAGAATAAGCCGATTCAACCAGTTCATTAACATTATCGCTTATTACTTTTATTCTTCCACATACACCAATACTCATTTAATATCTTCCTCTCACTTAATTCTTGTTGTAGTTTCTCCTGTTGGTTGTCCTTTAGCATTATAAGTGTAGTTATGTTGATGGGGCTGTAAGTATTCACCCTCTTCTTTACTATAATGTTCATGTGAATAGTCTTGTCTATATTCAGGTTTTCTATTAGGACCATATTTTGTTCTACTTACAACATTGCCTTTATTATCAACTTGTTCATATGTCGACCCTGGTTCTCCTGTTGAAGGCGCACGTGATTTACCTTGAGTAACATTAGGCTCACCATTTCCCTTACTCTTATCCGCTCCCTTAGATTTTACACTCTTTTTAACATCGTCTGCCGCTTTCTTTACTGCAGAAGTAATTGCTTTTCCTGTAATCACTACTCCCTTGTTGATTGCAGTTGTAGCATTTTTAATTACTTTCTTACCAGCTGGAGTAAAAACAAAATAAACAGTTGCAGCTAGTATAAATACTGGAATAAACAATGGTAGTGGAATTGCAATGTGCCCACTAGGATCCGTATGCTTCAAAGGATTACCATTCCCATAAATATACAGATTCCTTGTTAATGGCTCTTCTATCTCCCCAAAGTACGGATAACTATCCTGCTGTATAAACCTTCCTGTGTCCGGTTCATAATACCTTGCCCTTAAGTATACAAGTCCTGCCTCAATATCAGGGCTTTCTCCCGTATATCCCCATGGACTATTCGTCAATCTGGAGTTCTTAGCAACTGGTGATAAAGGCTCTCCGAATGGTGCAAAACGGTTATTATCAATAATACCCGCATTCATATTGGTGATAGCTGCAGTGGTACCTAAGGCATCATACAGATAATATAATGGATTGTTTGGTACACCTTCTACTTGTCCTAAGTCTTCTACACTTATGCGTTCACCATTTACATAGGTATAAGCTCCACGATAATTCCCTTCACTATCAGTAGTCATCAATACTTCTGTGTATTCCTGATTGATGTCATTGATGTAGCCGGTAAATTCAAAGATTTCAGGGTTAATCATGTCATATGGATCATTTGGAGTATTGGGGTT
>JAQZAX010000007.1 GCA_029239455.1 Anaerocolumna sp. | reverse complement strand
TATATCGAAGTGTGCTAGTAGCTCAGTTGGATAGAGCAATGGCCTTCTAAGCCATGTGTCGGGGGTTCGAATCCCTTCTGGCACGTTTTTTTATCTAAAGACATAGAAGTATGGTAATTGATACTACTAAGCCAAGATAAAATAAGCGTATTTTTGAATTGTTATATATGGTGGGTATAGCGCAGTTGGTTAGCGCGCCAGATTGTGGCTCTGGAGGCCAAGGGTTCGAATCCCTTTATCCACCCTGTAATACAAATTAATGTTGGGCTATCGCCAAGCGGTAAGGCACAGGACTTTGACTCCTGCATTACGCTGGTTCAAATCCAGCTAGCCCAGTTTCTAACTGGTTACACTGGTTAGAGAAATTTGATGTTTTACATCAGATGGGATATTAGCTCAGCTGGTAGAGCACTTGACTTTTAATCAAGGTGTCCCGGGTTCGAATCCCGGATGTCTCATTTAATAGTTATCCATGATAATTATTATAAAATGCGGATGTGGCGGAACTGGCAGACGCGCTAGACTTAGGATCTAGTGGGAGACCGTGCAGGTTCAATTCCTGTCATCCGCAGTCACAAGAGTCTTAGCACTTTCAGTAGAAGGTGTTAGGGCTCTTTTTTTGTTTGATAGGAAAGTTCTGTGAACTTTTTTAGCAAACAAAAAAAGCCCTCCGTGCAGGATGCACACTCGCGCGTAAAGTATAAAAAGGTATTTGACAATTTATAAAAAATTTGATGAATTATTTATAATTATTGTCAATAAAGTAAAATTATAGTATAATTCATATATATGAGGGAGTTAATTAGTTAGGCAATGAATAAAACAAAGGCATGGGTGCTTGTTTGTCAAGTACACATGCCTTGAATAATATAAAACTTGTTACTATTCAGCCTTACGGCTTCATAGCAACAATTGACGCACACAAAGTGCAAAAAGAGCACTTTGGACCATGAAGTTCTCGGGTTTTGTAACACAAAACACCTCGCGGTAATGAAGGCTGAATAGTAACTAAAACATTAACTCATCACTAGGACAATAATATGGACGATTGGTTAGGGATTGGAGGTAAGCGTGAAAACAAAAAGATCAATACGAAAAAAAATGATTACTGCAATATTTATAGGATGTCTCATTCCTTACTTTTTAGGTGGATTATATCTCAAAGTATTTCTAGAAAAATGGCTATATGAAAATAGCATTGATAATTCGAATCAAATACTGCATCAGGCCAATGAACTAATTGATCATTCTTTGATTACGGATATGAAAGAAGAAGTGACATTACTAGCGTCCTTAGAATCAGTGAAAAATGCAAACAAAAACCTTAACAACTATACCAAGTATGATTCAGGAAATTTTAGCTACGAAGAATACAACATAGAAAAAACCATTGAGGACTATTTTAAAGCGTTAAAAGATAGTCATATAACTACGAATTTCATATTTCTCGGTACTGAAAATGGCGAATACATGGAATACCCAAGGTTTTCACCAACAAAGAGTTATGATCCAAGGGTACGACCTTGGTATATGGATACAATCAATAAAGATGATGTCGTAATCTCTGAACCTTATATCACTAATGTTACCAATGAGATGGTGGTTAGTTTTACAAAACAGATTGTGAATCATGATGCCAAGGTTGGTGTTGTTGGTATCTCTGTGAAACTGGATGAATTAACAGCTAGTATAGGGCAAATCAAAATTGGTGAATCCGGATTTGTACTGGTTATGAGTAGTAACCGGCAGTTTATTGTTAGTCCTAACCATCCGGAATGGATTATGAAAACCCCGGAAGAACTGGAATTAAGTAATTTTTCAAAAATAAAAGGGAAACCAATTGTTACTTTTGAGTCAAAATTAGATGGGACAGATTATATCATTCATTCAATTAAGTCTGAAGAGACAGGAATGTACATTATCACAGCAACCAGTAAAGGCGAAATTCTTCAAAAAGTAAAAGATATTACGAGTATATTAGTAATTATTTATACTATTACTTTTGTGATGATTTTTGTTATAGTGCTTTTTATTTCAAAACGCATTACAAAGCCGATTTTAGAAATATCTTCTGCGATGAATCATATGACAGAGTTTGATTTTAATTTTAATCATTCTTTTTTAGAGCAATATTCGAAATATCCGGATGAAATTGGCATAGTTTCCACAGCCTTAATAAAAATGAATCATAATTTCCTGGAATTAATGACACAAGTTAACAGTATCAATGATGAGATTTTAAATATTGATCTCGAAAGAAACAAGCATCTGAAACTAGAGCTCTCCAACAAAAATCCTTTTAATGGTGTTGTTAATTCCATGAATACTATGCTGGATAAAATACATATTGATATTGAGCAATTAGAGACTGTTAATCATGAAATGATTGATAAAAATGAACTTTTAACTGCTTCTGAAGAGGAACTGAGGGCGCAGTTAGAGGAAATAGAAAAGCAAAAGGAGTATATTAATTATCTTGCTTATCATGATCCGCTGACTGGGTTACCAAACCGAAGGAGATTTATTGAAATACTGACCAATACAATTGATTTAAACCAAAGAGGAGGCGTAATCTTACTAGACATTGATGACTTTAAAGGAATCAATGACACTCTTGGGCATGTATTTGGAGATCACGTTTTAAATGCCATAGCGATACGTTTACAAAGGGAGCAAGATCCCAGCGTATTAGTTACACGTTTTGGAGGTGATGAATTCCTGATTCTAAAAACCTATCATGATATCAATGAGTTAAAAAATTATGTGGATAGAATATGTTCTATATTTGAAGAAAAAATTCATGTATATGAAACGGAAATAGATATTAGATTTAGTATTGGTGTTGCATTGTTCCCGGAAGATAGTGCAAATGTAAATCAACTGATTATTGATGCCGATTTAGCCATGTATGCCGTTAAAAATTCAGGGAAAAACAATTTTAAATTCTTTGATTCTATCATGATGGAGGAACAAATCAAGAAATCAAATATTGAGATTATCTTGCGGGATGCCATAAAAAATGATGGTTTTAAAATTGTTTATCAGCCACAGGTTAATATTAAAACAGGTCAAATCATAGGTTATGAGGCTCTCTTACGAATAGCAGAAAGTAAATTATCCCCGGATGCATTTATTAAAGTGGCTGAAAATAACGGCTCCATTATTAAAATTGGCAGAATTGTAACCCAGAAAGTAATTGCACAATTATACGAGTGGAGAAAATCGGGGTTAGAGATTAAACCGGTTGCTATTAATTTTTCTGCAATTCAAATGAATGACAGTGATTACGCATTATTTATCAATGAGTTGTTACAACAATATAATATAGAAGCTAAATATTTAAAAATTGAGATTACTGAAAACATATTCCTGGAGAATAAGCAGGGGACGTTGGCATTCTTGAAGCAATTAAATGAATTAGGGATTCACATCGCTATCGATGATTTTGGAACGGGATATTCATCTTTGAATTATATGACCTTTTTACCGGTAAATAACATTAAACTGGACCGCTCATTAAGTATGAAATTCTTAGAGAGTAATAATGTTCAGGTTATGAATTGTCTAATTTCACTCGTTCATAGTTTGGGGCTTACTGTAATTGCTGAGGGAATTGAAACCATCGAACAGGTAAACAAGCTGCAGGAAGCAAATTGTGATTATGTGCAAGGATTTTATTTTAGCAGACCGTTGGAAATCCATCAAATTCCTATGGTTCATAATAAGATATATGATGAATGTTTGTAAGAATATGATGTTAGCTTTCTAACGATATGAAGTATAGAATATAGGTCTGTTTCAAGTGTATGTATTATGAAACAGACCTGTGTTTATCTATATAATATGTAGACTCCTTAATGCAAAAACCCATAGGAAGAGGGTAACCATAGAAACAATGGAAGTGGTAACGACGATTTCGCCGGCAAGATCTCCATCGGAGCCCATTGCTTTTGACATGGTAAAGGATGCAACAGCACTTGGGGAGGCGATTGCGCCAAGTAGGGCAACAATTGCCTGATCTCTGTAACCTAACAACAATGCAATTGAAATTACAATCCCAGGGAAGATAATTAATTTACCAGATACCACCGTAACCAAATACTTAAAATTTTTGGAAAGACTACTGAATTTAAGGGAAGCCCCCAGTATAATAAAAGCTAAAGGTGTTGTAATTTTAGAAACACTGCTAAGAGGTGACAAAATAAGATCCGGCAGTTCAATACCAAAGCTTAAGAATATGACAGCAAGTACTGCGGCCTGAATTAATGGATTAGTAATAATTCCAACCGCTACTTTCTTAACGCTCACTTTGCCCCCACGGTAAACTTCTAAAAGAACTACGGCGGTCAAATTAAAGATAGGAACCAATACGGCAGAAAGTATAGATACAAACCCTATACTACCTTCGCCGTAAATGGATGAAGTAATGGGAATACCAAATAATAATAAGTTGGCGCGAAACATTCCATGTATCATAGCGCTGCATTTTTGTTTATTTTTTACGAAACGGGGAAGGATGAAGCTAAGGATTAGAACAAAAACTATGATACAAACGGCGGTAAGTATAATAAGACGGGTATTATCAGAACTTAAAGTATCATTAAGCTCTACCGTATAAATATTTAAGAAAAGTAGAATAGCCATAAAGACCCTAAATATCAGTGTATTCATAACGCCTAGGGAGTGGTCATCTACATAGTTAGCTTTTTTTAGAATATAGCCAATTACCATCATGACCATAAGTGGGAACACTACATTAAGTGCAAGTAATAAATTATCCATATAGTAAAATGTCTCCTTTTGTATGAGGACGAATTTGTGCGTCTTCTTATTTGGTTTATTTTAGTCTTGCTCCATATTTATAGAATTAAATTGATTTGTATAAAAATTGCAGACTTATACACTATTTTACCCAATTATAATAATATGTCAAGTAAAAGGCTTCTGTCGTCAACTTCTAATCAAAGAAAATTTCAAAACAATTCAGATTATTTATAAGTTTTGTAATTACCAAACTGGTGTTATAATTAAGAAAAATCTAGTATAGAATCAAGTGATAAGGAGAGTATTTATGAAGAAAGTATATATTTTTTTAGCGGACGGCTTCGAAGAGGTAGAAGGACTTACCGTAGTAGATTTATTGCGAAGAGCCGGCATAGAGACTTGTATGGTATCAATTACGGGAACAAAAGAAATTACAGGTTCCCATAATATAAGAGTTATAGCAGATCAGTTATTTGAAGAAACGGATTACAATGATGCAAAAATGTTGATACTTCCCGGTGGAATGCCTGGAACAAAACACTTAGGAGAACATAAAGGCTTAGTTAATCTCTTATGTGAGTTTCATAAGAAAGGCAATCTGATTTCTGCTATCTGTGCAGCACCTAGTGTTCTTGGGAAGAATCATATACTGCAAGGGCGGAAGGTAACCAGTTTTCCCGGCTATGAAGATCAATTAATAGGTGCAGAGTATACCGGGAATAAAGTGGAAAAAGATTCCAATATAATTACCAGCAAAGGCTTGGGAACGGCATTAGATTTCTCCTTAGCTATCATAGAAACTATTATAAATAAAGAAACCGCTGATAAAATAGCGGCCTCCATTCAGTATATTTAATATTTTATTTTTTTATAAAGTATAATAATTGATAGAATATTAGGTATTATAATTAAAGCATTAATAAAATCAGATAACTCCCAGACAAACTCTAAAGATAAGATGGCACCAACAAAAATCATGACAATATAGCATAAACGGTAGGCACTAATTCCTTCCTTTCCGAACAGATAAATAACCGCTCTTTCTCCGAAATAGGACCAGCCGATAAGTGTTGCTATAGCAAATGCAATGATAGCAAGGCCTAACACATATTCGCCAACATAAGGTATCTGACGAAAGGCAGCAGTCGTAAATTCACCAGGAGATAATCCATCAATGGAACTTGGGTTTTTCATCATATTAGAGACGATAACTAAGCCTGTAACAGCACACATAACTACGGTATCCCAAAAGGTGGCACTCATGGAGATTAGTGCTTGGTCATGTGGATTTTTGGTTTTTGCACTGGCAGCGGCTATTGCGGCAGTTCCAAGTCCGGCTTCATTACTAAATAGTCCCCGTGATATTCCATACCTTGCAGCCAATTTAATGGTACTCCCGACAAAGCCACCTGCCATAGCTTGAGGAAGAAAGGCTGACCGTAAAATTAAGCCGATGGCAGGTAGTAGGAAATGGCTGTTCATAGTTAGTATCACAAGGCAGGCAAAGATATAAAAGGCACCCATGGCAGGAACAAGTTTCATGCAGAAGTTACCGACGGCCTTTACACCGCCAACAATTACTAAACCGGCAATCATTGCTGCACCGATACCGGATATGTAAGGGGAGACTCCCCATAGGGTAGAAACCGTTTTTGATATGGAATTCGCTTGGGTAGAACATCCAACACCATAAGAGGCTATTAGAATTAGAAAACCTAAGAGTGCAGCCAATATTTTAGAATGCAGGGCGTGTTCCAGAGTGTACATTGGACCACCAAGGTAGGAACCGTCATTGGCTCTGCGTCTAAATAAAACGCCCAAATAACATTCGGCATAAGTCGTAGCCATACCTAACACACCCGTGATCCAACACCACAGAATTGCACCTGGACCGCCTAATGCAACTGCTGTTGAAACACCAATGATATTGCCGACTCCTAAAGTTGCGGCCAGGGTAGTGGTAAGTGCAGCAAAACTGCTGGTTTCTCCTTCGGAATCAGAAGAAGTGCTCATGGAAAGTTTAATTCCCTTTCCTATTTTTCTTTGCACGAACTTAAGGCGGAAGGTAAAAAAGATATGAGTGCCCATTAGAATTATTAAAAGAGGAGCACCCCAGACAAATTGATTCGATTTTTCTATTATTACAAAAATTTTATTCATAGTAAGCTCTTTGAAAACAATTTATATAGTATATGTAAGAACAGGGACAATTTATTCAAAGTGTTTTAATAATATTTTATACAATACCACAACTTACCATAATAAAATTTACCTTAGACGCTAATAATAGTATCAAGATAAATGATTTAATAAAGAGATCACTTATCGAACAGTTCTTACTAGCTAAGAACTGAACTATTAATTAACCACGGAGGTGAATATTATGACAAGTAATAATACTGGTTCAAACAGAACAGAAGTTCCTCAAGCAAGAGAAGCATTAGACAGATTTAAGATGGAAGTTGCATCTGAACTTGGTGTTCCATTAAAACAAGGTTATAATGGAGATCTTACTAGCGCTCAGAACGGTTCAGTTGGTGGAGAAATGGTAAGACGTATGATTAAAAGACAGGAAGAAAGCATGTCAGGTCAGTCTGGTACTTCTTTCTAAATAGTAAATGAATAAGCAAAGTTTAGTTATACAACAAATGCTGTATAATTCGTAAAAACTTAGCAATGGAAACATCATCTGGTATCTATGATTAAGAAAATGCTGAATGGCATACGCTGAAATCGTACATATGAGGTGATGTTTTTTTAATTTATCTGTAGTGCAATTTTTGGTAAGGTGAAAACAAAACATTTGACTTGCTAATCAGAAACATTATATTCAGAGATATGAACCGTAGAAGGGCATGAAGAATAGAATATGATTGCGGATAAATTTGTTGTATGATACAATTTATTAGTGACGGATTTTTGTCCCCATAAAATAGTAAGAATAGCCCTGATATGAAAGAGGGCATGATATAAGGAGCAGATACAATGGGTAAATATTTTGGTACAGATGGATTCAGAGGAGAAGCTAACGTTAATTTAACGGTGGAACATGCATATAAAGTAGGAAGATTCTTAGGAGATTATTATGGAAAAGACCATAAAGCACAAGTGGTAATCGGAAAGGACACCAGAATTTCAAGTTATATGTTTGAGTATTCTTTAGTTGCAGGATTAACAGCAAGTGGTGCAGATGTGTATCTGCTACATGTTACCAGCACGCCAAGTGTTTCTTATGTAGTGCGCAGTGAGAATTTTGATTGCGGAATTATGATATCAGCCAGTCATAATCCATTTTATGATAACGGAATCAAGGTTATTAACGGTAACGGTTACAAATTAGAGGCAGAAGTAGAAGAACTTATTGAAAAATACATAGATAGTAAAGAAGATACCATTCCCTATGCAACCAGAGAGCAAATCGGCAAAACCGTGGATTATGCCATTGGCAGAAACCGATATATAGGCTATCTTATTTCTTTGGCGACCCGCTCTTTTATGGATGTAAAGGTTGGCTTAGATTGTGCTAATGGCTCTGCTTCTACCATAGCAAAAGGTGTATTTGATGCCTTAGGGGCGAAAACGTATACAATTAACAATGAGCCAAATGGTGTTAATATTAATAATAATTGTGGTTCTACCCATATGGAGGCAATGCAGAAGTTTGTACTAGAGCAGGGGTTAGACGTTGGATTTTCCTATGACGGGGATGCAGACCGCTGTTTAGCAGTGGATGATAAAGGCAATATTATAGATGGAGACTTAATTTTATATGTTTGCGGCTCCTATATGAAGGAACGTGGGGAACTAAATAATAATACGGTTGTGACAACAGTTATGTCAAACCTGGGTCTTTATAAGGCACTGGATGAGAAAGGTATTGCATACGAAAAAACAGCGGTAGGTGATAAATATGTTTATGAAAATATGATGATAAACGGGCATTCCATTGGTGGAGAGCAATCGGGTCATATCATATTCAGTAAACACGCGACCACAGGGGATGGAATTCTGACCTCCTTGAAGATAATGGAAGTTATGCTGGAAAAGAAAATGAAACTCTCTGAAATCGTAAAAGATGTAGAAATATTTCCACAGGAACTAAAAAATATAAGGGTTAAGAATAAGAAAACAGCCAGAGAAGATAAGATAGTTATGGAAGTTGTTGATACAGTTGCAAAAGAGCTTGGCAGCGAAGGCAGAATTCTTGTGAGAGAGAGTGGTACAGAACCCCTTATCCGAGTAATGGTGGAAGCGAAAACAAATGAGCTATGCCAAAAATATGTAAACATGGTACTGGATGTTATTCGTGAGCAAGGGCATAATGAAAATTAAAAGTATTAAGTTTATATAAATGGAATAAAATGTTCATTAAATAGGTTGACCAATGAAAAAAAATATGGTATTTACAGTATAGATATGATATAATATAATAATGTCATATTTCAGAATGGGAAAGTGTCTGTTCTTATCCCGTTATGAGTTTTACTATTTGCTTAATCGAAGATTAACTTAATATAGCAAGTACTTTGTTCTTTCAAACTTCCCTTTGAAAGAACGAAGCCCTCTGGGCAGGATACACATGACGCGTTAAGGGAATTTGTCACTAAAGTGACAGCGCGTCAGCGCTAGAGTCTGGCAATCCAGATTCTTTCTTATGATTTTTAACGTGCGAATTATGTTTCGCAAATCAGGATCGTATTAAGATGAATACGTTTCACATATTTTAAGGAGGAAATTTTAATGAGTTTACAGGTAGAAAAATTAGAAAAGAATATGGTGAAGCTTACCATAGAGTCTTCAGCAGAGGAATTTGAGGCAGCATTAGAAAAAGCTTACTTAAAAAACAGAGGTAAGTTAAATATTCAAGGTTTTAGAAAAGGGAAAGCTCCTCGTTCCATAATCGAAAAAATGTATGGTGCTGGAATCTTCTATGAAGATGCAGCTAATTTAATTATACCAGATGCTTATGAAAAAGCAGCAGAAGAAAGTGGATTAGATATTGTATCAAGACCTGAAATCGATGTTATCCAGCTTGAAAAGGGTAAGCCATTTGTCTTCACTGCAGAAATCGCTGTTAAACCAGAAGTTACATTAGGAGCATACAAAGGAATTGAAATTGAGAAAACTGCAGCCACAGTAACAGAAGAAGAACTAAATGCGGAACTTGATAAAATCAGAAATCAGAATTCCAGAACAATTACAGTAGAAGACAGACCTGTAAAAGATGGAGATATGACCGTGATAGATTTCGAGGGCTTCGTTGATGGCGTAGCTTTTGAAGGCGGCAAAGGTGAAAACTATTCCTTAACAATTGGAACCCACTCCTTTATCGATACATTTGAAGAGCAGCTTATTGGCAAAAACATTGGGGAAGAAGTAGAAGTTAACGTAACTTTCCCAGATCCATACCAAGCAGCTGACTTAGCAGGCAAACCAGCTTTATTCAAAGTAACAGTAAAAGAAATCAAAGAGAAAGAATTACCAGTTCTTGATGATGATTTTGCACAGGATGTATCTGAATTTGATACATTAGAAGAATACAAAGAAGATATCAAGAAAACTATCTTAGAGAATAAAGAAAAAGATGCTAAGAGAGTTAAAGAAGATACCATCGTTGATAAGATTATTGAAAATGCAACTATGGAAATTCCAGAAGCTATGATTGATACACAAGCTAGACAAATCGTAGATGAATTTGCACAGAGAATGCAAATGCAGGGATTAACCATGGAGCAGTATATGCAATATACAGGAATGAATGTAAATCAGTTGATGGAACAGACAAAACCTCAGGCTGTAAAACGTATTCAGAGCAGACTAGTTTTAGAAAGTATAGTAAAAGCTGAGAACATTACTGTAGCAGAAGAAGATTTCGAAAAAGAACTCGTTGATATGGCTGCATCCTACCAGATGGAAGCTGATAAATTAAAAGAGTTAATCGGCGAGAAAGAAAAGGAACAAATCAGAATGGATATGGCAGTTCAAAAAGCGGTAGATTTCGTTTTAGAAACAGCTGTTGAAGTAGAAGCAAAATAATATAAACTTTGAGACGACATATATTAGGCGGATAAAAAGACAAGAAGAGGAGGAAATTACTATGAGTTTAGTACCTTATGTCATTGAACAAACCAGTAGAGGTGAAAGATCTTACGATATATATTCCAGACTGTTAAAAGAGCGAATTATATTTTTAGGGGAAGAAGTAACTGATGTTTCTGCCAGTGTTATTGTAGCACAGCTGTTATTCTTGGAATCTGAAGATCCTGGTAAAGATATTAATTTATACATTAATAGCCCTGGTGGATCTGTAACAGCAGGTATGGCTATTTATGATACCATGAACTACATCAAATGTGATGTATCTACCATATGCATCGGTATGGCAGCTAGCATGGGAGCTTTCCTTTTATCTGGCGGAACAAAAGGCAAAAGATTTGCACTTCCCAATGCAGAAGTAATGATTCATCAGCCTTCCGGCGGAGCAAGAGGCCAGGCAAGTGACATTAAGATTGTGGCCGATAATATTTTAAAAACCAGAAAAAAATTAAATGAAATTCTTGCTGCTAATACAGGAAAACCTCTTGATGTAATTGAAGTTGACACAGAAAGAGACCACTATATGTCAGCAGAAGAAGCAAGAGAGTATGGACTTATTGATAATGTAATTTATAAAAGATAGTGAAGAATTAGGCTAAGCACTGAAATAATGCTTAGCCGAATTCAAATTTATGAGAGATATTTTGTTAGAAGAAATGAGGTGAAACCTAACATGGCAAATAGAACCGAAGATAGAAAACAATTAAGATGTTCTTTCTGCAACAAAAATCAAGACCAGGTAAGAAAATTAATCGCAGGGCCTAATAATGTATATATCTGTGATGAGTGTATAGAAATCTGTGCTGAGATTGTGGAAGAAGAGTTTAGTGATAGCGAACAAAACACTGACATTAACTTACTTAAACCTATGGAGATTAAAAGCTTTCTTGATCAGTATGTAATCGGTCAGGAAGAAGCCAAAAAGGTTTTATCTGTATCGGTATTCAATCACTACAAGCGAGTTGTCTCTGGCAGAGACCTGGATGTAGAACTACAAAAAAGTAATATTCTTATGGTTGGACCAACCGGTTCAGGTAAAACGTATTTAGCGCAGACATTAGCTAAACTGTTAAATGTTCCATTTGCAATTGCAGATGCAACTGCATTAACGGAAGCAGGATATGTCGGAGAAGATGTAGAAAATATTCTTTTGAAATTAATTCAAGCCGCTGATTTTGATATTGAAAGAGCGGAATATGGTATTATATATATTGACGAAATTGATAAAATTACCAGAAAGTCTGAGAATACTTCTATTACCAGGGATGTTTCCGGTGAAGGCGTACAGCAGGCACTATTAAAGATACTGGAAGGCACCGTCGCATCCGTACCGCCACAAGGTGGAAGAAAGCATCCACATCAGGAATTTATTCAAATTAATACTACCAATATATTATTTATCTGTGGTGGAGCATTTGATGGTCTGGAAAAAATAATTGAAAGTCGTATCGGCCAAAAATCAATTGGTTTTAATGCTGAGATTTCTGAAAAAGCCAAAGAGAATGTGGGAGAATTATTTAGACAGGCTATGCCCCAGGATTTCGTAAAATTCGGGTTAATCCCTGAATTTATCGGAAGAGTTCCGGTAAGTGTTGCTCTGGATCTACTAGATGAGGAAGCCCTGGTTAAAATATTGACGGAACCAAAGAATGCTATTGTTAAACAATATAAAAAATTATTTGAACTTGATGGTGTTGAGCTTGAGTTTGAAGATGATGCGATTCGTGCTATTGCAAAACGCTCCATAGAGAGAAAGACCGGAGCCAGAGGCTTAAGGGCCATTATGGAGTCTGTTATGATGGATACAATGTATAAAGTTCCTTCTGATACACAGATTACAAAATGCGTCATTACGAAAGATGCTGCTGAAGGTAATAGTGAACCGACTATAGTAAATTCAGAGGATAATCAGCCAAGAAAAGCCGTAGTTAAACGCACATCAAAAAGAAATAGTAATGAAATAGCTTAAGTCTGATAATATAGAAAGATGGGGCTACCTCAAAATGAAAGTAATGGCATTTTGAGGCAGTCCTTTGTTTACTTAAAAGAAGGTAAAATATTAGTATAACAGGAGGATAAAATGAGTGAATTATATAGGAGGGTTCCTGTTGTAGCACTAAGAGGAATGGCAGTTCTCCCGGGTATGTTAATCCACTTTGATGTCAATCGCCCTATGTCCATAGAAGCTATCGAAAATGCAATGGAAAATGATCAACAGGTTCTTTTACTTACTCAACGAGATGCTGAAGTTGAAAATCCTGAGCAAAAAGATTTATATGAAATAGGGACGATTGCTGAAATTAAGCAATTGATTAAACTTCCCGGTAATATTATTCGTGTTTTAGTTATGGGAACCGACAGAGCCCAATTAGAGAAGGTCGTTTCGGAACAGCCGTTTTTAGTTGGAGAAACAGTTGTTATTGAGGATCAAAGTACAAAGCGACTGTCAAATGTTGAAAAGGAAGCAATGGTAAGAGCTCTTAAGGATATATTTGAAGTATATTCTATTGAAAACTCTAAGATAGGGAAAGAAGTTATCAGTCAGATAATGAAATTGGATGATTTAGAGAAATTAATTGATCAAATTGCCATAAATATACCGTTAGAAATCAAAGATAAACAAAGCCTGATAGAAGCTACTGATTTAATAGAGAGATATCAGAAAATTGCTGTAATCTTATCAGAAGAAATTGAAATATTCCGAATAAAAAAAGGATTGCAGGAAAAAGTAAAAGAAAAGGTTGATAGGAATCAAAAAGAATATCTCCTTAGAGAGCAGTTAAAAGTGATTCGTGAAGAATTAGGTGAAACCAATACCATTACAGATGCGGAGAATTTTGCTGCAGCAGTTTCAAAATTAAAGGCAAAGAAAGATGTAAAAGAAAAGATTCTAAAAGAAATAGAACGCTTTAAAAATATAGCGGGAAGCTCTTCTGAAAGTGCTGTTTCAAGAGGATACATTGAAACCTTGCTCTCTCTTCCTTGGGATAAGGCAAGTAAGGATAAAACGGATATAACTCTTGCAGAGAAGGTATTAAATGAAGAACATTATGGGCTGGAGAAAGTGAAAGAAAGGGTACTGGAGTTTCTTGCAGTAAGAACACTCACTGAAAAAGGTGATAGTCCAATTATATGTTTAGTAGGACCGCCGGGTACAGGAAAAACCTCTATCGCCAGGTCGGTTGCGCGGGCATTAGATAAGGAATATGTTCGTATTAGTCTTGGTGGCGTACGGGATGAGGCTGAAATTCGGGGACATAGAAGAACCTATATTGGAGCTCTGCCTGGCCGCATTGCTACGGGACTTAAAAATGCAGGTGTAAAGAATCCTCTTATACTATTAGATGAGATTGATAAGGTAAGCAGTGACTATAAAGGGGATACGTCTTCAGCATTGTTAGAAGTACTGGATTCCGAGCAAAACAGCAAATTTGTAGATCACTATGTCGAGATACCCATTGACTTATCAGAAGTATTATTTATTGCAACGGCGAATTCCGTGCAGACGATTCCAAGACCTTTGCTTGACAGAATGGAGCTAATTGAAGTATCAAGTTATACTGTAAATGAGAAGATGCATATAGCAAAAGAGCACTTAATATCCAAGCAAATGAAGAAGAATGGATTAAAGGATAAACAATTGCTTATTTCTGAAAAAGGCTTGAATCATATAATTAGCGGTTATACGAAAGAAGCTGGAGTTCGTAATCTTGAAAGAAAGATAGGGGAAATCTGCAGAAAAGCTGCCAAGGAAATATTAAGCACTGGTAAGAGCCAGGTAAAAATTAATGAAAAGAACCTGGAGAAATATTTAGGGAAAGAAAAATATACCTTCCATATGGCGAACCTAAAGGATGAGATAGGAATCGTAAGGGGTCTTGCATGGACAAGCGTAGGAGGAGATACTCTTCAGATTGAAGTTAATGTAATGCCTGGAAAAGGTAGTTTTGAGTTAACAGGCCAGCTGGGAGATGTCATGAAGGAATCCGCAAGAACCGGTATAAGCTATATACGTTCCGTTAGCGCAAAATATAACATTGCAGATGATTTCTTTGAAAAGCACGATATTCATATTCATATTCCAGAAGGCGCAGTTCCAAAAGATGGACCATCTGCTGGTATTACTATGGCAACCGCTATGCTTTCTGCCATTACTGAAAAATCAGTACGTGCAGATATCGCTATGACTGGTGAGGTAACATTAAGAGGGCGCGTACTGCCAATTGGTGGCCTAAAGGAAAAAATTCTTGCGGCCAAATCCGCCAATATTAAAATGGTACTTGTACCAAAACAAAACAGAAAAGATATTGAAGAGATATCAGACGAGATATTAAATGGTATTCAGATTGAGTATGTTGATACAATGGAAGAAGTACAGACCTATGCATTTGCAAGGTAATAATATAGAACATAAAAGCCTGTTAAATCAGGCAGATAGGAGTTGCGTATGCATGTAAAGAGTGTAAATCTGGAGACCGTATGTGGAATCACCAGTGTATTGCCTAAAAATGAAAAAGTAGAAGTAGCATTTGTAGGAAAATCCAATGTAGGTAAATCCTCTCTGATTAATGCATTGATGAATCGTAAAGCATATGCGAGAACATCCTCTCAACCTGGTAAAACTCAGACGATTAATTTCTATAATATCAATGACCTGCTGTATTTTGTCGATCTTCCGGGTTATGGTTATGCTAAGGTATCAGAGACTACAAAAGAAAAATGGGGTAAGATGATTGAGAGGTATTTAAAAACGTCCGAGCAATTAAAAATCATTTTTTTATTGATTGATATTCGTCACGAACCATCTGCAAATGACCGCAATATGTATGAGTGGATTGTATTTAATGGATATAATCCAATCATTATTGCAACGAAGCTGGATAAAATAAATCGTAGTCAGATACAAAAACAAGTAAAACTGATACGGGATGGATTAAAAACTAAACCAGGTACAACAATTATACCGTTCTCTTCATTAAGCAAACAGGGAAGAGATGAGATATGGACTTGTATAGAGGGAGTTATAGATGTTCCCCAAAATACTGATTCAGACTAAGGAACTTCGCCCTACAAACATAAAACAACTCCGGGAACTCTAGGTTTCTGGAGTTGTTTTATGTTGTAAGATGACGTCATATCAAATATAAAAACATACGAAGCCTATTCCTTTAGCAGATTAGTTAACACAGAAGCATAAACATTCTGACTGTTAGAACGCCAGTTATTGCATATTTTAAGGGCATCCTCTTTCGTTGGAACGGAAAGGCTTAGATCAATAATAGAATCTTCTTTTTCAATTACTCTAAGCCGAACCGTATATTCTCCTTTTTTTGCTTCAAAATACTCAGAAAGGGTTGAAACTTCATCTCTTAAAGAATATTGATTCTCTTTTAAATATTTTATAATATCCTCTTGTATCGGAGATGATATCATGGAGTCAAAGAAAGATAAAGTTTCTCTTCCGGACTCAGTGATTCTGTAATAAGAGCTGTTTCTTATTGTTTCTATAGTAACAAACTCAGCTTCAATTAACTCTGCTATGGATTGCTGCATATTAAAATAATTGGTATAATCTTTTTCCAAAATAAAATTAGAAATTTGAGCATTGGTTAAAGGAAAATCTACTTTATCTAATAGAAATAAGATAATTAATTTATATAGTGTTAAAGCATCGGATTCCATATGACAGCTCCTTTCCTATAACGATTAAGATTTGTAGTTTACAGTCACAATTTAATTTGTCCATAAAATTTGGGTTAAGGCACTTAGACATGATTTGGTTTATAAAGTCTGCCCTGCCAGGTGTCTCTTTCTTTTAATTCACGCTGTATCCTGTTTAAAACCATTTTTTTATTAGCGCTCCATGTAGGAGCGATTAGTAAGTCCTTTGGACCATCGCCGGTAATTCTGTGAACTACCATAGCAGGAGGGAGAAGTTCTAAACATGATATAACAATCGCTACATATTCCTCCATTGTTAAGGCTTTTACCGGATATTCGGCTAAGTCAGTATCTTTCAGTATATGCAATAATTGAAGTTTAACTCCCTGAGTATGGAAAGAGGAGATATAGGATACAGTTTCTAACATGTCAGATACACTCTCTCCTGGAAGACCAAGAATTATATGGACAACTACATCAATTTGTCTTCTGCGCAATTGTTCTACTGCCTCTTCAAATACCGATAAAGAATATCCCCTGCGGATAAAATCAGCAGTTTTTTGGTGACATGTCTGTAGACCTAGCTCAATCCAAACTGGCTTTATCCTATTTAACTCTGTAAGTAAATCCAAAATATCACTGCCTAGACAATCGGGCCTTGTTGCGATGGATAAAATTGCAATATCCGGATGATTTATAGCTTCGGTAAAAATTTCTCTAAGGTAGGATACTTTAGCATACGTGTTGGTATAAGCTTGAAAATATGCAATATACCTGGAACCACTATCTGAATGGGGGGATTTCATTTTTGACTCTACCAATTGCTTTGCTACTCCAATTTGTTCTGTGATGGAAAGTAAAAAAGAGGCAGCAAAATCGCCAGAACCTCCGGCGCTGCAAAAGATACAGCCGTTATTACCCAAGGTACCATCGCGGTTTGGGCAAGTCATTCCACCATGTAAGGAAAGTTTATATATCTTCCTTCCGAATTCAGTTTTTAAATAAGTATCAAGGGAATAATAACGTTTTTCGCCCCACATTGTTTGCTTCATTCTTCACCTTAATTTGTATATTCTGCAATTGCAGTAGTTTATCAGATGCCGTATGTTAAAGGCATAGGACATCCTAAATAATAATAATACCATTAGGAGTATGGTAAAACAAGAGACACATTTATAAAATTTATAAAAAAGTCTTTTTTTTCAATTTAATTAGGTGTATAATACAAACATTAGTATATCATGGATATTATAAAATTCGTACGTATTATCTAAAACATTTCGTAATAATTCCCATTAAAGTTATGAACTAAACATACCTGTATAACAAAAAGTAAACCTTGTGAATGTAAAGGAGCGTGAACATGGAAATACAATATAATGAATTATCTTTGACAGATTTAAGAGCACTTGCTAAAAATAAAGGTGTCAAAAGTGTAACTGCGTTAAGAAAACAAGATTTAATAGATATTTTAATGAAGATGGAACAGCAGACAGAGATTAGTACTGGGGTGGAACAACCGGCAGAGATTAAAACGGGGGTAGAGCAACCGGTTGATAAATCGGTCCATAACCGTAATGTAATCGAGGCACTGGCTTCTGAGGATAATGAAACCAGAAGGAATACAATGGTTAACCGTGAAACGGATAACAAAAGATCAACCAATTCGGTAGTATCAGAATCAGAACAATTAGACAGTGGAGAAACAAAAGAAGGTATTCTGGAAGTTATGCCGGATGGTTTTGGCTTTATCCGCTGTGATAATTATCTTCCTGGCGAAAACGACGTATATGTATCGCCGGCACAGATTAGAAGATTTGGATTAAAAACAGGAGATATTGTTGCCGGAAATACAAGAGTTCGTAATCAAAATGAGAAATTTAGTGCGTTGTTATATGTAAAAAGTGTAAATGGATTTCATCCAGCAGAGGCTTCGAAGAGGAAAAAGTTTGAAGATCTGACTCCGGTATTCCCTAATGAGAGAATTCATCTTGAAGTACCAGGAACGGGAATTGCCATGAGAATGGTAGACTTAATTTCCCCAATCGGAAAAGGACAAAGAGGCATGATTGTATCACAACCAAAGGCTGGAAAAACAACATTACTAAAACAGATAGCGAGAGCAGTTACGAAAAATCATCCAGAAATGAGTCTGCTTATCTTATTAATTGATGAGCGTCCGGAAGAGGTTACAGATATAAAAGAATCAATCGAAGGAAAGAATGTGGAGGTTATTTATTCTACCTTTGATGAATTACCTGATAATCATAAGCGTGTCTCAGAGATGGTTATTGAACGAGCAAAAAGACTGGTAGAACATAAGAAAGATGTTATCATACTTCTTGATAGTATTACCAGGCTGGCAAGAGCTTACAACCTCACAGTACAGGCAAGCGGCAGAACCTTGTCAGGCGGATTAGATCCTGCAGCGCTTCATATGCCAAAAAGATTCTTTGGTGCAGCAAGAAATATGCGGGAAGGCGGAAGTCTGACCATACTTGCTACTGCACTAGTTGATACAGGCAGCCGTATGGATGATGTAGTATTTGAAGAATTCAAGGGAACCGGCAATATGGAACTGGTACTGGATAGGAATCTTTCAGAGAAGAGAATCTTCCCTGCAATTGACTTACAAAAGTCAAGCACCAGACGAGATGATTTATTACTAACCCAACAGGAAACAGAGGCAACTTATCTTATGAGAAAAGCATTAAATGGTATGAAGTCAGAAGATGCAGCGGAAAGAATCATCGATATGTTTGTTCGAACAAAAACCAATGCCGAATTTATTGAAACAATCAAAAAGACTAAAATTGTGTTTTAGGTATTGCATTCAGTTGGAACCTATGCTATAATTAGAAAGCTGTTTTAATGATAATAATTGGTTTGACTTAGGTCAACTTTAAAAATTAGTCTATTCTGATAAGAGGTGAAAAGCATGAAAGAGGGAATCCACCCAAACTATTACCAAGCTAAAGTTGTATGTAACTGTGGCAACGAATTCGTTACTGGTTCAACTAAGAACGATATCCACGTAGAAATCTGTTCAAAATGCCATTCTTTTTATACTGGTCAGCAGAAAGCTGCTGCAGCTCGTGGTGCTATTGATAAGTTTAATCGTAGATATGGTCTTAATCAGGAACAATAGTAAGACGATAGTATATGACGTTAAAAATCAGGTTGAGGTTTTAGAATCTCAGCCTATTTTTAAATTCACCTTTTCAAACAGAAAGGATGTGGGGATATGAAGCCATCAGGAATCGGCGGTCAGGCAGTAATAGAAGGCGTAATGATGAAAAATAAAGAACAATATGCTGTAGCCGTAAGAAAACCGGATAATCAAATTGTAATAGAGAAAAGCACTTTTGTTAGTGCTTCTGAAAAATATACTTTTTTTAAACTGCCTATCTTACGTGGGATGCTTGCTTTTATTGAATCCATGATGATAGGAATGAAAACCCTAACCTTTTCCGCAAGCTTTATGGAAGAAGAGGAGCAGGTAAAGACATCTAAGATAGAAGAAAAGTTTTCAAAAATATTTAAGGATAAAGCTGAAAGTGTTGCCATGGGTATCACAATTTTCTTCTCTATCATTATGGCAATCGGCATATTCTTTATGCTTCCCACATTGATTGCAGGATTGTTAGTGAAACGAATTGATTCTAATGTTATGCTTGCAGTGATTGAAGGGGCTATCAGAATTCTTATATTTATTGGTTATATACTAGCCATCTCCCAGATGAAAGACATAAAGAGAACGTTTATGTATCATGGAGCAGAACATAAAACCATTAACTGCCTGGAAAATGGCTATGAACTAACTATTGCCAATGTAAAAAAACAGTCAAAGCAGCATAAGAGATGTGGTACAAGCTTTATGTTCATTGTTATGTTTATTAGTATTATATTCTTCATTTTTATTCGTGTAGATGAACAGTGGCTGCGTTTTGTTACCAGAATATTATTGGTTCCAGTTATCGCAGGAGTATCTTATGAATTTATCCGTTTGGCCGGCAGAAGCGAATCAAAGATAGTTACAGTCTTAAGTAAACCGGGTATGTGGATGCAGAACCTGACAACAAAAGAGCCAGATGATCATATGATTGAGGTTGCAATTCAATCTGTTGAAGCCGTATTTGACTGGAGAGAGTTTCTAGGTTTAGAGAAGGAAGGAGCTAAAACTTCCAAAAGCTTAGGAAAACATAATAGGAAATCATCAGGAAAGTCCAATAACAAAACAAAGAATGCCAGAAAAAATTCTGCTCATACCATCAGTCATAAAGAGTTAGAGGAAGATGAAAAGATAGAAGAAATTGAAAAACTGGAAGAAACTAAAAATATAGAAGAATTTGAGCAAAAATTGCAGGAAGAAACCGCAGTCACCACCGAGAAGGGGGCAGCAGCCTCTATTCATTCTGTGGTGGATGAAGAGGAAGAGGATGAGATTCTAAGAGCACTTGACAGATATCTAATCTTCCAAGAAGAAAATAAAGAAGAGGATCGACCCAAATGACCTTAGAGGATGCATTAAAAGAAGGCAGAACCTATCTGCAGGCAAGGAAAATAGAAGATAGTGATATTGATGCATGGTACCTGTTATCCTATTTTTTTAACATAAAACGAGCCGATTATTTAATGCATCCTGATAGAATAATAGATGAGAACCAATTTGACGGCTACATGAATCTGATTCTACGCCGCACAGAGCATATTCCTCTGCAGTATATTACCAGAGAGCAGGAATTTATGGGCCTTAATTTCAAGGTGTCTGAAGATGTCTTAATACCGAGACAGGATACCGAGATATTAGTGGAAGAAGCTTTAAAATATGTGGGAGAAAAAGATGTACTGGATATGTGCACCGGTTCTGGATGTATTATAATCAGCTTAGCAAAACTAGGAAATATTCGTAGTGGTATGGGTGTAGATATCTCAGAAAAAGCATTGACCATAGCAAGAGCTAATGCGCAGTCCCTAAACGCTGACGTGAAGTTTATACAGAGTAATCTCTTTGAAGAGGTACGTGGAAAGTATGATATTGTCATTTCTAATCCACCTTATATACCTACTGGAGATATTCTGGAATTAATGGAAGAAGTAAAGAATCATGAACCTATCATAGCCCTTGATGGTGAAGAAGACGGCTTGTTTTTTTATAGAACTATTATAAAACAGTTACGTCATTATTTAAAACCTTCAGGCTATGTCTTTTTTGAGATTGGGCATAATCAAGGCGAAGCTGTCAGTCAGTTACTTAAGGAACACGATTATAAAAATATTAAAATAATTAAAGATCTGGCCGGGCTAGACCGTGTTGTCAGCGGCCAAAGTTGTTAAGATATGAATGGAGGAACAATTAATGTTTGATAAATTAGAGGATCTTTTAATAAGATACCAGGAAATTCTTGATGAATTAAATGATCCAAGTATAGCAAATGATCAGAATAGGTTTCGCAAACTTATGAAGGATCAGAATGATTTAAGTGAAATAGTTGATAAGTATAAAGAATATAAAGCAACGAAGCAAAGCATTGAAGACAGTCTGGTTATGCTGGATGAAGAAAAAGATGAAGAAATGCGCGAGATGGCAAAAGAAGAGTTAAATGATTGTAAACAAAGACTTGGTGAAATAGAGAATGAACTTAAGATTCTGCTATTACCAAAGGATCCTAATGACGAAAAGAATGTTATCGTTGAAATCAGAGGCGGTGCAGGTGGTGACGAAGCAGCATTATTTGCAGCCGAATTATTTAGAATGTATTCAAAATATGCAGAACGCAACCGTTGGAAAATTGATATGATGAATTTGAATGAAAATGGGTTAGGCGGATTTAAAGAAGTAGTGTTTATGATTATTGGTAAGGGTGTATATTCCAAGATGAAATATGAAAGTGGAGTACACCGTGTACAAAGAATTCCAGTAACTGAATCCGGTGGACGTATTCATACCTCCACAACTACAGTAGCAATTATGCCAGAAGCAGAAGAAGTTGATGTCGAATTAGATTTAGGTGACTGCCGTTTTGATGTATTCCGTTCCTCAGGTAATGGTGGACAGTGTGTAAATACAACCGATTCAGCCGTACGTCTTACGCACATTCCAACAGGAATTGTTATTTCATGTCAGGATGAAAAGTCACAGTTAAAGAATAGAGATAAAGCAATCAAAGTGTTACGTTCTAAGTTATATGAGATGGAATTAGAAAAAGCTCATAATGCAGAAGCAGAAGCAAGAAGAAGTCAGGTTGGTACGGGAGATCGTTCTGAGAAAATAAGAACTTATAATTTTCCTCAGGGAAGAGTAACAGATCACAGAATCAAATTAACAATTCACAGACTGGACGCTGTTTTAGATGGTGATTTAGATGAGGTCGTTGATAGCTTAACAGCAGCAGATCAGGCAGCAAAATTAAGCAAAATGCAAGAGGAATAAAAGCATGATTAGCAGTACATCGAATCCGCAGATTAAGAATATTGTGCAACTTCAGAAAAAGGCAAAAACCCGTTTAGAGCAAGGAGCCTTTGTAATAGAGGGGATAAAAATGTTTGAAGAGTCTCTGGCTGGTGGATACTTGATAAAGGCTTATTTCTCTGAAAGTTATTATAAGGAAAAGAGTGAGCAAGAGTCAGGGTATTTTACTGGATATTCCTATGAAGTTGTGACAGATTCTGTATTTTTGGATATTGCTGATACATTAACACCCCAAGGGGTTATGGCTATTGTCAAGAAGACAGAATATAGTATTGAGCAGATGCTCTCCCACCCGGCTGCCAGCCTTGTATTATTAGAAGATATACGAGATCCTGGTAACTTAGGTACCATACTTAGAACAGCAGAAGCCGCAGGAATCACCGGAATCATTCTAAGTAAAACTTCGGTTGATATGTATAACCCGAAAGTAATACGCTCCACTATGGGTGCAATATATCGAATGCCATTTTTGTATGTTGAGGATTTTGGTGCTGCTGTATTTCAATTAATAGAAAACGACTTTTCTGTTTACGCCGCACATCTCTTAGCTGTTCATAGTTATGATCAGGTGGACTATAAGGCTAAATGTGCTATTATGATTGGCAATGAAGCAAACGGCCTGAGTGAAGAAAGTTCCAGGCTGGCAACCCAGTACATTAAGATACCAATGGAAGGTAAAGTTGAATCACTTAACGCAGCGGTAGCGGCTTCTATTTTAATGTATGAAGTGTACCGAAATAAGCGTAGTCGTTTGAATCATACAGAGTGAATAAAATAATTTAATAAGGCTTTGCACTCTCGATTCTTTATTTTATCGTGTAAGTGCAAGGTCTTTTTTCTGGTATAGCCAAAGCATATGGACTATGATAACCAATCTTTATACAAAAATAAATATTATAAACAGATTAGTAAATACTAAATAGAAGATTAATAATAGAAAATTAGTATCAAATAATATTATATTGTATGAATCTTAACTTGTAAAAGGATTCCACATGAAGTAAAATAGACTCATCAAGAGCAGAAATAAGGGGGTGTGAATATGAATTCAATTTATTGGTTAGTTGCACTAGCGATATTCTTAGTGATTGAAATACTTACGCTAGGGCTAACCACAATATGGTTTGCAGGGGGAGCCTTAAGTGCATTTCTTCTATCGTTAATTGTAGATAACCTAATGCTTGAAGTTATTGTATTTCTGGCCGCTTCATTTTTATTACTTTTCTTTACCAGACCTATTGCTGCAAAGTATTTTAATACACAGAGAATAAAAACGAATTACGAAACGCTGTTAGGAAAAGATGGCAAAGTAGTCGAGAGAATTGATAACTTCAATATGACCGGTCAGGTTATAGTAAGCGGTCAGGAATGGACTGCCAGGTCACTAAGAGATGATGAAATTATTGAAGTCGGTCAAAAAGTACGGGTAAGGAATGTATCAGGTGTAAAATTAATCGTGGAAATTGAGAAGGAGGTTCTATAATTATGGATATTTTATTAATTGTATTAGTTGTAATTATTTTATTAGTATTGGTGACTAGCGTTCGAATCGTACCACAGGCACAAGCTTATGTAGTTGAAAGACTTGGAGGATATCAGGCTACCTGGAGTGTAGGTCTTCATATTAAAATTCCTGTTATTGACAAAGTTGCTAAAAGGGTTATATTAAAGGAACAGGTAGTTGATTTTGCACCTCAACCAGTTATAACAAAAGATAATGTTACAATGAAAATTGACACTGTAGTTTTCTTCCAAATAACAGATCCTAAATTATATGCATATGGTGTGGAGCGTCCGTTAATGGCAATTGAAAACTTAACAGCTACTACTTTAAGAAATATTATTGGTGATTTAGAGTTAGACCAGACGTTAACATCAAGAGAAATCATAAATACGAAAATGCGTGTAGCACTTGACGTAGCAACAGATCCTTGGGGAATTAAAGTAAACCGAGTTGAATTAAAGAATATTATTCCGCCAGCAGCAATTCAGGATGCAATGGAAAAACAGATGAAAGCAGAACGTGAAAGAAGAGAATCAATCCTTCGTGCGGAAGGTGAGAAAACATCTGCAATTCTTGTCGCAGAAGGTAATAAGCAGTCAGTAATTTTAGATGCAGAGGCTGCTAAAACAGCGGCTATACTTAGGGCAGAGGCACAAAAAGAAGCAACCATACGTGAAGCAGAAGGTCAGGCACAAGCAATCTTGGTTGTACAGCAGGCAAACGCTGATGGTATTCGATTCTTAAATGAAGCAAAACCAGGTAATGCCGTATTGCAATTAAAGAGTCTTGAAGCTTTTGCAAAAGCTGCGGATGGTAAAGCGACAAAGATTATTATCCCTTCAGAAATTCAGGGTATCGCAGGTTTAGTCAAGTCAATCACAGAAGTTAGTAAAGAAGAATAAACCAGATAAATCATTTATATAACAACAGAGCAGCCCTTACGTGGCTGCTCTGTTGTTATATAATAGGCTGTTTCATTTCATTCATTGAGTGTATGGAACATAGGCTGTTTCATTTCATTCAATGATATGTATTGAAACATAAGAGTATGTGGATATATAGAAAAGGAGTTTTTCAGTTGCTTCTACATTTTAATATATATGTACGCTCAGCTACGACAATAAATTGTCGTTTCTGCTCGTACATATATATTAAAATGTCACCGCAAACGAAAAACTCTATTTTTCTATTTATCCACATACTCTTATGTTAATTTTTGTTTTCGCAGAATGAAATGAAACAGCCTATGTTATTTAGACTATGGTGAATGAAATGAAAGAGCCTATGTAATTTAGACTATGGTCGATGAAATGAAAGAGCCTAAGTGATTTAGACTATGGCGAATGAAATGAAAGAGCCTATGTAATTTAGACTATGGTCGATGAAATGAAACAGCTTATGTAATTTAGACTATGGTGAATGAAATGAAAGAGCCTATGTAATTTAGACTATGGTGAATGAAACGAAAGAGCCTATGTAATTTAGACTATGGTGAATGAAATGATAGAGCTTATGTGATTTAGACTATGGTGAATGAAACGAACGAGCCTATTTTATATACAGGATTTTCGGGCAAGGTAAACTTTTTGTTAAGATAAAATTAAGAATTATTACCTTGATAATAAAATAACTATAGGCTATGATAGATAAGGAAATGGGGATTAGAAATAAGGGGAGTTAAGATTATATCCAGAGGGCAATATTAAGATATGGTCTTTCTCTTGTATTAAGGAGACATAATATAATGACAAAATTTATAAAGGCTTTACAATCACCTTATATGATTGTACTTCTATTTGGTTTTAAATTAACTGTTTATTACATCTTAATTGGTGCAACAACGATGGATTTGGCGATTTATATGATACTAAGCATAATATTGTTTGGCACCTTATTTATTGTGTTTAGCAGAAGCCAGTTAAAAAACAAGAATAGTATTTATTTAGTTTTATATAGCTTGTTAAGTGTATTAATGTTTGCTGATTCTATGTATTATAATTATTATAATCAGACGGTTTCTATTAAGCAGCTTTGGCAGGCAGCTAATGTAGCGGCCGTACCGGACAGTTTTGTTGCAACATTAATACCGGCAAGCTTTCTA
This sequence comes from Anaerocolumna sp., assembly GCA_029239455.1. GTDB lineage: Bacteria > Bacillota > Clostridia > Lachnospirales > Lachnospiraceae > Anaerocolumna. The sequence goes on along the minus strand of JAQZAX010000007.1, from coordinate 4,358 downwards.
ATGTTTGTAGATATTCCGTTTATACAATATTATTTCAAAAAACATAATCTTGTGAAATATAACGACAGTTGGAGCTTTCGAAGAGATATAAAATATGTAATTGCGGGGATTTGGACGGCTCTAGCACTTCTTGTTATTAACCCAACTGGAAATGTAACAGTGGATAAGATTAATAGTATGGAATTTCTAACAAATCATATTCATGATATATATAAGGTTGTGGCAGAGAATTTTGAGGCGGAAACCATATCTGCAGAAGAAGTGTTACAGGTAGTGGAGGAGGTTACTCCTGAACCGGAAGGCGCAAGACTGCAGGGGATTGGAAAAGGTAAAAACCTAATCTTAGTTCAGGTGGAATCATTACAAAACTTTGTAATTAATGCAAGTTATAACGGGCAAATTATAACTCCGAATCTAAATACCCTACTAGATCAGGATACGTTATATTTTGATCACTATTATAGTAACATTGGAAAAGGGAATACTGTAGATGCAGAGTTTTCAACCCTAAACAGCCTCTATCCGGTCATTGACAGGGAGTGTTATACCTTATATGAACAAAATACGTATAACGGGCTGCCTTGGTTATTAAGAGACGAGGGCTATGAAGCATTTGCTGTTCACGGATATGAGGGTGAATTTTGGAATCGTGAAGCGGCCTACCCTTATCAGGGATTTGAAGAGTTCTATAGTATGGAAGATTTAGACAGCAGTGAAGTGATAGGTCTTGGTATCTCAGATAAATCCATGTTTCCACAGGCAATAGACATCATGGAACAGGTAGAAGAACCATTCTTTAGCTTTCTTGTTACGCTTACCAGTCATCATCCATATTTGCTGGATGGGGAAGTAAGTTCTCTGGAACTAAAAGAAGAAGATAAAGAAACTAAATTTGGAGCTTACCTGCAGACAATTCGTTATACAGATGAAGCAATTGGACAATTTATCAATGAATTAAAAGCCTCAGGACTATATGAGGACTCCATAATCGTATTTTACGGGGATCATCATGGATTAAACCTTAATATGGATGACAATGACATTATTATGTCAGAGTATTTAGGACGTAATTATGATTACGATGAAATGTTACGCGTACCTCTTATGATTCATATTCCTCAAAGTGGAGTTACGAAAACCATATCAACGACCGGAGGGCAAATAGACTTTCTGCCTACCATAGCTAATATTATGGACATAGAGATTGAACATCCATATGTACTTGGACAGGATTTAGTTAATGCAGAAGATGGATTTGTTGCATTTACTGCATATTTATTCGACGGTTCCTTTGTCCACAACAATATTATGTTTGAAATATCAAGGGAAGGTATTTTTGAAGGAAGTCAAGCGTGGGAGATAGGAACCCAAAACGAAATGGATGCCTCTTTATTAGAAGAAGATTATAATAGAGCCATAGCGCTAAAAGAAACCTCTAAGGAGATATTAGAACAGAATCTTATTGCAGATTATGTAACCCATGAGATAAAAGAATTTGATGAAATGAAAAAATTAGATGAAACAAAAGAATTTGATGAAACAAGTGAATTTGATGAAACAAAAGGATTTGATGAAATAAATGAATTGGATGAAACTAAAGAATCGGATGGAACTATAGAATTTGATGAAACAAAAGGATTTGATGAAATAAATGAATTGGATGAAACTAAAGAATCGGATGAAACAAAAGAATTTGATGAAACAAAAGAATTTGATGAAATAAAAGAATTGGTTAGATAAAAGAACTGGTTAGATAAAAGAATTGGTTGAAACAAATGAAACAGTTGCTGAGAAGCTTGCAGCAGAGGATGTAGCATCGGGTGATTAACAGCAGATATTCCTTGACTATAACTTAGGGATAATGGAGTGAACTGATTTGAATCATGAGTTTGACTTTGAAAAAGAATATGGCCTCGTGCTAGAAGGCGGAGGAGCGAAAGGAGCCTACCAGATTGGAGTCTGGAAGGCTCTTTTAGAAATTGGTGTTAAAATAAAGGGGGTTGCAGGTGTATCAGTTGGTGCGCTAAATGGAGCCTTAATCTGTATGGGAGATTATGCCGGAGCAAAAGAGCTTTGGAGTGATATCAAATATTCTACCGTTATGAAAGTTAATGATGAAATCATGGAAAAATTGAGGAATCGCAACTTTAAAGAGATTGACTTAAAGGAACTTACAAAAGATACCATAAAAATTCTTGCAGATGGTGGTATTGATATTAGTCCACTAAAACAACTGATCAATGAATGGGTTGATGAGGACCGGATTCAAAATTCAGAAATTGAATTTATCTTAGGAGCATTTTTACTCCCTAAGTTAAAGGAAGTTGAGATTTCTGCAAGGGATGTTGATAAAAGTTATCTAAAGGATTACTTGCTTGCCAGTTCGTACCTTCCGGCTTTTCGAAATGAAAAGTTGCATGGCACCAGATATTTAGATGGAGGCATGTTTAATAATGTGCCGGTTAACATGCTCATTAACCGGGGCTATAAGGATATTATTGTTGTTAGAATCTATGGGATGGGACTGGAAAAGCCGGTTAAAATACCGGAGGATGTAACCATAATAGAGATAGCTCCAAGGGTAAATCTTGGAGGAATGCTGGAGTTTGAAAGTGTAAAGATAAAGCGAAATATGAAAATAGGCTATTATGATGCCTTACGTTCTCTGCATTCACTGAAAGGTAAAATTTATTATCTTCAATCTGACCATAGAGAAGAATTTTTTATTGGGAAACTGCTTGGTGTAAATGAATCCGTAAAGAAGGCGCTTCTTGAGTATTATCACATGGATGCAACGAATGTGAAAATGTTTAACAGAACCCTAATCAGTCAGGTCTGTCCAAGGGTGGCATTAGCCCTTAAGTTAGAAAAAGAGTGGAATTATGAGGATTTATATCTTGGCCTCATGGAGTTTTGTGCAAAGAATTTAAAAATTCAAAAGTATAGAGTCTATTCATTTGAAGACTTAACACGGCTGATTCAGGAGAAATATAGAACCGCCAGCAATAAACAAGAGGAGTTCCCTGCATTTTTACAGCTAGTCCTTAATTTATTAATCTAATGAAAAGAACAAACAGTAGGAATTTATTAAGAATAAATTGATATCCATGTCTTGACAAATGTATAATAATTAAGTATTATGTATAAATACACATAAATATTATTATCTTGTTACTAAAGGTTATATACTGATACAAATACCAATTACTATAATTTGTCTATTTAGGAGGTTGAGAACATGAATTTAAAAGGACGCAGTTTTCTTACATTGAAAGATTTTACACCTGCTGAAATTGAATATTTAATTGACTTGGCAGCAGATTTAAAAGGGAAGAAGAAACAAGGTATCACAGGTGACAGTTTAAAAGGTAAAAATATAGCTTTAATTTTTGAGAAACCATCAACCAGAACAAGATGTGCTTTTACTGTTGGTTGCATCGATGAAGGTGGTCATCCGGAGTACTTAGGAAAAGATGATATTCAGTTAGGCCATAAAGAAAGTGTAGAAGATACAGCAAGAGTGTTAGGAAGAATGTTTGACGGAATCCAATTTCGTGGATTTAAGCAAGATACTGTTGAGAAGCTTGCAAAATACAGTGGTGTACCGGTTTGGAATGGATTAACCGACCTTTATCATCCAACACAGATATTAGCTGACTTCTTAACCTTAAAAGAACAATTTGGTAAGTTGGCTGGGTTAAATCTTGTGTATGCCGGAGATGGTAGAAATAATATGGCAAATAGTTTAATGATAGGTTCTGGTAAGCTTGGAATTAACTTCACCATCCTTGCTCCAAAATCATTATGGCCGGAAGACGAACTGGTTAAAACCTGCAAAGAGTATGCAGATGCAGCAGGCAGTGCCATTACTATTACGGATGATGTTGAAGCTGTTAAGGGTGCAGACGCAATCTATACTGATGTATGGGCATCCATGGGAGAAGAAGCCAAAGCGGCTGAGCGTATCGCCATATTAAAACCTTATCAGGTAAATAAGGAACTAATAAGTAAAACAGGTAAAAAAGAGACAATCTTCTTGCACTGCCTGCCTGCTGTAAAAGGAAATGAAGTAACAGAAGAAGTGTTTGAACAGTTTGCAGAAGTAGTATTTGATGAGGCTGAGAATCGTATGCATACCATTAAGGCGGTAATGGTTGCAACATTGGGAAAGTAAAAAATAAGCATCAATAAATATTTAAGAAGCTGAAACTGTTAGCTAACGGGTTTGATTTTGAGGTGCAAATCTTAAAAAAGGATATAAAATCACAGTCGTTTTCACACGCTCCAAAGTAGTACAATTTTAAGAGTATTACTGTTAAAAAAGAAATATGGCTGTCCATACAATCGGACAGCCTTTA
>JAQZAX010000137.1 GCA_029239455.1 Anaerocolumna sp. | reverse complement strand
GAAAGTAAAATAAATTTGGAATCATTGGTAATAGAAAAATTATGAAACCCTTTAATGAAAACCCAAAACTATAATTCACTCGAATATCCCCCTTTCGTAAATAATTAAAATATCCAATTTTGACTTTTCTTCAACAGTTTCGAACCCCATTGCACCAAGACTTATGATTATTGGTGGAGGTCCCAATTTAATAAACTCCATTAAAATGCTGTCGGGTTCGTACTTCATGCTTTCATCAACAATCCAGTATCCAACAATTTTATTTTGTTCTTCCCAAAATTCATTGGGGGATATACATACGGGCTTATTGGTACAATATTTAACAAGGGAGATAACAACTGATCAAAAGAAGTTATTCTTTTGAGCCCATGAACTTTTCTTAATCTATTATAAGGGCCTACCATAAAAGGATTAATGATAGCTCCCAGGAGTTTATCCAAAATGCTTTTTCTCTTTTTCTTCTTAGGTATCGCATCAGGCTGTAAAGTAACACTTATAAACGGGACACCACAGGCTTCTGCTTCAATGGCACCAATGTTACTATGTGAGGCTATTACTAAGTCTGCATTAGAGCAAAGTTCTTTTATTTCAAAAGTAGATTCCTCAATAATTTTAAACACAAAACCCATTGTTCTAATCATTCCTACGATCCAGTTTTTAGATTTTCCCCTAATAAAAGCAGTTTCATATTCTATATCTATATCCGGTCCTACATTAACAAACTTAACATTATAACTCTCAATTAACTCCTTCCAACAATGATGAGTTGCAATAGTTACCTCAAACCCCGAATCAATTAATTTCTTTGAAAGTGCAATATACGGTTGAATATCACCTCTGGTTCCCATAGTCGGTATTAAAATCTTCATAAATCCACTCCCCCATTAACATAATAAAATTAAAATAGCCAAAACAAAACCTTACAGTATCATCTAATATCAATTATATTATAATTTAAATAAATAGAAAAAACTATAAATATCTCTAATATATGTTATCTAGGTAATCATGGTACGTTCCATTTCATTCTCTCAGTGTAAATTAACATGGGATATTCCATTTCATCTTCAAAAAGTAAAATAACATAAGGGAGTATTGATATATAGAAAATTTGAGTTTGTCGTTTGTGATGACATTTGTATCTCATATGTACGAACAGAAACGACAATTAATTGTCGGAGCTGAGCGTACATATGACATGCAAATGCTCGTAACAACGACAAACTCTATTTCTATATATCGATACTCCTTTATGTTTTAACCCCCCAAGGAGATGAAATGGAACATTCCATGTTTTATCACCCCAGGGAGATGAAATAGAACATCCCATGTTTCAACACCCAAGAAAATGAAATGGAGCATCTCATGTTTCATCACCCCAGGAAATGAAATAGAGCATCCCCTGTTTCAACACCCCAGAAAATGAAATGGAACATCCCATACTAGAAAAACTAAAAAAGCACCCCAATAAACTGGAATGCTTTCATTAAAATCTAGATTATATTTAATACAACAGAAAGAACGATAAAAGCTGCAGCAAGTGCTCTTGTTATCTTAACTAATGCACCTTCCATAGAACGTCCTTTATTTTTGCCCCAGTAAGTATCAGCCACACCATTAATTGCTCCTGATAATCCAGCTGATTTACCTTCCTGCATTAATACAACAACTACTAACGCAATACATACAATAACGTAAACAATCGATACGAGTACTTTCAAAATGTCCATCTTACACCTCCTAAAACTACAAAGGTAATTCTACCATACAATTATTAAATATTCAACTACTTTTTCGTACAAGAATACAATTTTAGTAAATTATTTCTTGATAAGAAGCGATATTCCGGTCATGTCAGTAGGTTTTGTCATTCCCATCATTTCAATTAAGGTAGGCGCTATATCTGCTAAACATCCTTCTTCTTTCAATATATAATCTTTATCATAGTTAACTAATATGAATGGAACATTGTTAATAGTATGAGCAGTAAATGGTTCCCCATTGTTGTAATCAATCAACTGTTCCGCATTACCATGATCAGCACAGATAAACATCTGACCATCCACTTCAAGTAACGCATCAAAGGCCATGCCAACACATTGATCTACTGTTTCAATTGCCTTAATTGCAGCATCCTGTATTCCGGTATGTCCAACCATATCAGGATTTGCAAAATTAACAATGATAACATCATATTTTAAGGACTTGATAGCGTCTACCAGGTTCTTTGCAACTTCAAATGCACTCATCTCCGGCTGTAAGTCATAAGTAGCAACCTTTGGTGAGTTAACTAAAATTCTTTCCTCTCCTAGGTTTGGTACTTCCACCCCACCATTAAAGAAGAAGGTAACATGGGCATATTTTTCTGTCTCTGCAAGTCTTAGCTGTGTCATATGATTTTCTGCTAAAAATTGACCAAATGTATTATCAATGGATACTTTATGAAATGCCACAATTTTATTAGGTATTGTTATATCATATTCTGAAAAACATACATAAGTTAAAGGCATTCTTCCCTTTTCACGAGTAAATCCGCTAAATTCATCGTCACAGAAAGCTCTTGTAATTTCTCTGGCACGGTCTGGTCTAAAGTTAAAGAAGATAACGGAATCATTAGCCTTAATAGTGGCTACCGGCTTACCATTCTCAGTGACAACAGAAGGAAGAACAAATTCATCATTCAGATTCTCATCATATGAATTCTGTATTGCTTCCACGCCGCTTGCAGCTGTATTGCCTTCACCCATTACCATAGCACGATATGCCTTTTCAACTCTGTCCCATCTATTATCACGATCCATTGCGTAATAGCGTCCCATAACAGATGCAAGTTTACCAACACCTAATTCCTTCATCTTATTGGTAAGATCTTCTGCAAACCCTTTACCTGAAGTAGGTGCAGTATCTCTTCCGTCTAAAAATGCATGTACGTACACATTGGATATGCCTTCTCTCTTAGCAAGTTCCAACAACCCATAGACATGATTAATATGGCTATGTACGCCGCCATCAGATAATAACCCCAATAAATGTAAATCAGAACCGCTTTTCTTGCAATTATGAATTGCTTCTAATAAAGCAGCATTTTTAAAGAAATCACCGTCCTGGATTTCTTTCGTAATTCTTGTTAATTCCTGATAAATAATTCTTCCGGCACCCATGTTTAAGTGACCTACTTCTGAATTACCCATCTGTCCTTCTGGAAGACCAACAGCCATCCCGCTTGCATTCCCTTTTACAAATGGATACTCCGTCATAAGTTTATCCATAACAGGAGTGTTAGCTAATTTAACAGCATTTCCTTCCACTTTCTCATTTAAACCATAACCATCTAATATCATTAAAACTGTAGGTTTTTTACTCATTAATACACCATCCTTACTATTTAAGAAAACCTTGAAAAATTATTTATAATTTACAATCTTTCCAAAGTCAGGTTTTAAACTTGCACCACCAACTAAGCCGCCATCGATATCCGGCTCGGCGAATAATTCAGCTGCACTGGCTGCAGTAACACTTCCGCCGTACTGAATACGAATCGCTGCTGCAGTAGCTTCATCATAGATTTCAGCAATACACAAACGAATAGCTTTACATACCTCTTGTGCCTGTTCTGAAGTTGCAACTTTACCTGTTCCAATTGCCCAGATTGGCTCGTATGCAATCACTGCTTTTTTTACCTGATCTTCGGTCACATTCAAAAATGCTATTTTAATTTGTTGACGGATAAAGTCAATCGTAACACCCTGTTCTCTTTGTGTCAGTGTTTCTCCACAGCAGACAATTGGTGTAATTCCATGTTCAAAGGCTTTAAGTACTTTTTTATTCACCGTTACGTCTGTTTCCCCGAAATATTCACGTCTTTCAGAATGTCCGATAATAACATATTTAACACCAATATCCGTTAGCATATTGGGAGCTATTTCTCCGGTATATGCACCACTTTCTTCATAGAACATATTCTCAGCACCAATTTCAATGTTAGAGCCTTTTGCTGCTTCTATAGCAGTTGTTAATGAAATTGCTGGCACGCAAAATACTACATCAACATCCTCGTTTTGCACAAGGGGTTTTAATTCATTGATTAAAGTAACGGTCTCGCTAGGAGTTTTATTCATTTTCCAGTTTCCAGCTATAATTTTTCTTCTCATAATTTACACCCATTGCATATCGCAGGTAAGCCTGCGATACTGCCACAAATAAAAAGGAGTGAAAGAATCACACTGTGGCAACCTTTCTTTTTCTAATTTTTCTTTCACTCTTTCACCCATTTATTCCGCAAATTCAATTGCGTTTTGCCATAATTTTAATGTGAAAGTGCAAATTTATGGCTTCCTTTCGTTTCTTATTCACAATCACATTTTTATATTCAAAATAATAATTAGTTTCGCAATTACCTGTTTTAGATTTAAGTCAGCCAAATAAATATTTAAATAGTACTATTCAAGCATTACCAAAAATTTGCTTTTGCCCTCAAATCCTTTTAATAAAGGCTGCTGTAAAATCTATGCTTAAAAGTTCTGATACTACTCAGATTTAAACTTTAATTTTTTTACAACAGCCTGTCTGCTTCATTTATTTATCGTTAGCTGCTGCTACACCAGGTAGTTCTTTACCTTCTAAGAATTCAAGTGAAGCACCGCCACCGGTTGATATATGTGTCATCTTATCTCCAAATCCTAGAATATTAACAGCAGCTGCAGAGTCTCCACCACCAATAATAGTAGTTGCTTCAATTTCTGCCATAACTTTTGCTACTGCGATGGTTCCTTTCGCAAAGTTAGACATTTCGAACACACCCATAGGTCCATTCCATACAACTGTCTTAGCATTTTTGATTGCATCCGCATATAACTCTGATGTTTTTTCTCCAATATCAAGACCTTGCCATCCTGCTTCCATCTGGCCACGGCCTACAGTTTTATATTCTGTATCATTAGAAAACTCTTTTGCAACAACAGTATCAATAGGAATTAAAAGTTTAACACCTTTTTTCTCTGCTTTTTCCATCATTTCTTTCGCATAATCTAAGTAATCTGCTTCTAATAAAGAGTTCCCTACTTCTTCACCTAATGCCTTCATAAATGTGTATGCCATACCACCACCTATGATAAGGGTATCTACTTTATCTAAAAGGTTGTTGATAACAGATATCTTACTGGATACTTTAGATCCACCTAAAATAGCTACAAATGGTCTCTCAGGGTTATTAACTGCATTTCCTAAGAAATCAATTTCCTTTTGCATCAGGTAACCAACGACAGCAGTATCAACATATTTTGTTACACCAACATTAGAGCAATGTGCTCTGTGAGCAGTACCAAATGCATCATTTACAAATATATCACATAGAGATGCTAATTCTTCACTAAATGCGTCTCCGTTTTTCGTTTCTTCTACTCTATAACGAGTATTTTCAAGAAGTACAACATCTCCTTCTTTCATTGCTGCTACAGCAGCTTTTGCATTCTCACCAACTACAGTTGCATCTGCTGCAAATGTAACCGGTTGTCCTAAAAGTTCTGCCATACGTACTGCAACAGGTGCTAAGGATAATTCAGGCTTTGGCTCACCCTTTGGTTTACCAAGATGAGAACAAAGAATCACTTTTCCACCATCATTAATTAATTTTTTAATTGTTGGAAGTGCAGCAACCAGACGGTTTTCATCTGTTATTTTACCTTCCTGTAAAGGAACATTAAAATCGCATCTAACTAATACTTTTTTCCCTTTTACATTAATATCATCTACTGATTTTTTATTTAACATGAAAGACTCCTTCCTATCCCCTGACAAATGAGGACAACTTATTCCTAGTGGTAATAAGTTAATTATCTTAATTATAGACATCCATTATAAAATAAATTCACTTTATATTATTTTTAAAAAGTCCAACTACTAAACTTACAAGAATTATTGTTTATTATTATAATCAAAATACTAGTTAAAAAAAGATCCGGTCATTTGTTTATAAAGAATTGAGGGTTCGGTAAGCGTTCCTCAACTCATCTACAAAGACCGGACCCATAATTGGATCTATTATGCTAATTCAGCAAAATATTTAATTGTTCTAACC
>JAQZAX010000006.1 GCA_029239455.1 Anaerocolumna sp. | reverse complement strand
TAAATGCAAGACGTCCAATACGTCCAAACCCATTAATTGCTACTTTTACTGCCATGATAATTCCTCCTATAAGTTAAATATATAATATACTGCTAATCATTACAAAACACTAACTTATTTTGACTAGACAGTTATTAGCATATATGTAAATATTTTTTTTATACTCTCAAATCCCCTTCATTTTACCTTTTTTAATTCTAAATATCAAGAAGAAAATAATAATAATCCCAAGTCTAGTAGATACTACAAATTTTTGTTATTCTCATTCCCTTATTTGTGCAAATTAACTGTAGTTTGAAGATTTTTTAACAATCTCAATTCCAGAACAAAGAATGTACCTTGCCACATTCTCCCGCAGAGGGCGGCCAGGGGCTGATAAGAGGCTTCCTTAAATCCTATAAAGTAAATAAATATTTGGTATCCCACCCCTACTACCACAACCACGGTAGAGGTGTGATACCTAAATACTTATTGATTGTTTATCAAATATTATATAACACTTGATTTACTGATTTGTTATCTCATCTGACTCATGCCTTGAGATTGTCCAGCAGACTGACCCCAAGATTGTCCTCCACTTTGTGACTGTCCGGCACTTTGAGAACTCTGATTTACAAAATTTTTAACAGTCATGATTTCATCCTGAGTTGCCTTTTGAGCTGGTTGGTAATAATTTTTACTCTTCGCTATGGTATACAGTTCATACTGACAGGTCTCTGCATCGTTACGCATTTTTTGTAATGTCTGTCTTAATTCCTGATTCTCTGTCTGTGAAATCATATCGCTTAAACTTTTTAATCCTGCATTAAGTGAATTTAATGCATCTGTTACCATTACTTGCTCTTGCATATGCTACCTCCTATTTTAAGAATTGTAATAAAGTTTGTTTTTTCTGTTCAGCGGATTGAGATTCTTTTTGGAAAAATTGCTTTACATGTGGATCTGTACAACTCTCAGCATAGGTTTTATATTTTTCCTTGTCTGTTTCACTAAATAGTAAAAGATGTCTTAAGTTCTGAAGCTCCATTCCTGATAGGTTGCTCATAATTTTGTCCTCCTTTATAAAAAATAGTCCCGATAACAGCATAATGATATTTTGCTGTTATCTAAGACTATTATTTCAAAAGATTATGTTTTTTATTCTAAATTTTATCTAAAGATTGTTATAGATTTGTTCATAGCGCTCTGCTGAATTTTTCCAGGAATAATCTTTTGCCATTCCTCTGTCTATGATTTTATTCCATTCTCTTTTTTTATTAAAATATATATTTTTAGCGTAATTTACAGAGGCAAGCATTTCATGTGCATTATAATTTTGAAAGCTAAAACCTGTACCTGTACTCTCATATTCATTATATGGTTCAACTGTATCTCTTAATCCTCCTGTTTGTCGTACAATTGGGACAGTGCCATATCGTAAGCTTATGAGTTGGCTTAAACCACAAGGTTCAAATAAAGATGGCATTAAGAAAGCATCGCAGGCTGCATAGATCTTATGGGATCTTTCGTTAGAGTAAAAAATATTAGCAGATACCCTGTCACTATATTTCCAAGCGTAGTGCCTGAATAAATTTTCGTATTTTTGGTCTCCGGTTCCAAGTACAACTAGCTGGACATCTACAGCACAAAGTTCTTCAATAACATAATCTATAAGATCAAATCCCTTTTGATCGGTTAACCTGGATACAATTCCTATCATAAAAGTCTTATCATTAACTTCTAATCCAAGTTCTTTTTGAAGTGCTCTTTTATTCTTAATTTTTTCTTTTCTAAAATCTCTGGCATTAAAGTTATTATTAATTAATATGTCTGTTTCCGGATCATATTCCTCATAGTCAATTCCATTCACAATTCCTACCAGCGAACCAGCTCTGGCGCTCATTAGTCCATCCAGCCCTTCTCCATAGAAAGGAGTCTGTATCTCATAAGCGTAAGAATCACTAACAGTTGTAACAATGTCAGAATAAACAATTCCACCTTTTAGATAATTAGCATCTCCATAAGCTTCCAGCTTATCAGGGGTAAAATAATATTCCGATAAGCCTGTAATGTCACTTACCGTTTTCATATTCCAGATACCTTGAAATTTTAGATTGTGGATCGTCATGATACTTTTCATCCCTTGATAGAAATCTCCACTGGCAAAGGAATCATGGAGATATACGGGTATTAAACCAGTTTGCCAGTCATGGCAGTGAATAATATCAGGACGATAATCTATAAGCGGCAGGGCAGAAAGAACAGCTTTACTAAAAAATGCAAATTTTTCAATATCTTCATACGCATTTCCATAGGGAGTACTTCCAGTGAAGTAGAATTCATTATCAATAAAATAAAATGTGATACCCTGTAATTCTAATTCCATAATTCCAACATATTGACTTCTCCATGCCAGATCCATATAGAAATGGGATTTATACACCATACTTTCTTTATATGTAGCAGGAATGGCCATATAGTTAGGAAGAATAACACGAACATCATACTCTTCTTTATTTATGTATTTTGGCAACGAGCCAACAACATCTGCCAATCCTCCAGTTTTAATAAATGGAACACATTCTGATGCAGCGAATAATACTTTTTTCACACTAAAATACCTCCTGCTTAAATTAATTTCATTCCTTTAAATTAAGATACTTGTATTTTCGAATCATTTAATCTTCTATTTATTATACTTATATTAATCATCTAATCTTCTATCTATTATACTATATTATTATATAATTTAAAAGAAATAATAGAATAAAACATTACTAGATTATAGCCTAATGATTAAGCCTAAACAGTAAAGAGGATATGATCATATGTCATATCCTCTTTACTATCTATGCTCTTAATTTATATTCAAGTCTTATCTTATCAGCAATTAAAGCAACAAATTCAGAATTCGTTGGTTTGCCCTTCCCATTACTTACTGTGTATCCAAATAATTCATCTATAGTATCCATTTTACCCCTGCTCCATGCAACTTCAATCGCATGTCTTATAGCTCTTTCAACTCTGCTTGGAGTTGTCTTATGTCTTTTTGCAATGGATGGATATAATAGTTTAGTAATCGAATTTAACATTTCATTATCATTAACAGACATCATAATAGCATCTCTAAGATACTGGTAACCTTTAATATGTGCCGGGACCCCTATTTCATGAATAATATTTGTTACATCAGATTCTAAATTACGTTCTTTATATGTTTCCTTATTCTCGTATGTACTAACACGATGACTTTCGACTAATTTGTTGTTATGTAAATCCCCTCTTACTTGCTTAATTCTTGATAACACAACATTATTATCAAAAGGTTTCATAATATAATAATTTGCACCAAGTTCAAATGCATTTTCTGTAACTCCCTCTTGACCTATTGCTGTAATCACAATAAACGCTGGAGTCTTTTTAAAAGAATCATCTAGTCTTACTTTTTCCATAACACCTAAACCATCTAACTTTGGCATTATTAAGTCGAGCAATACAACATCAGGGTTTTTCTCTTTTATCATTCCTAGAGCTTCAATACCGTTATCAGAAGTTCCCACAACCTCGATATCAGAATCTGCTTTTAAAATATCGGTTAAAAGATTCACAATCCTTTCATTATCGTCAACTATAGCCACATTAATTTTACCCACGATTTATTACCTCCCAATAATATTTAACCTACTTAATTCAAAAATAATTACTCCAGCAGTCATCCCCTAACTGCATCCAAAATAGTATTAATTTTGTAGTAATTCTTATCTGAATTTTACAAAAAAATATAAAAACAAAATGAAACCTCTTATTAATCCTCCCTTCCTATATTAATTAATTATTAATTTTGCAAATAAATATTATGCTGTTTTTCCGTCTATTACTATTCTATATAAGAAAATTCCCTATATAAACTTAATAATATAAATATAATAATTTTCATATGTGCGTAACAATTATTATATCCCAAAATTTTCATCTAGTCAATAATTTACATGAATTTTACCATTTTATTGCATTTTTATCTTATTTATTTGCAAAACAATTAAATTTTTACACTAATACACTTGAACATTTTAAGAAATCTGTTCTTAAATAAATATTTTGTAAAAACTTATTATGTTTGAATTATATACATGATTTAACAATTTATCAATTGTTTCTTATCGCATTTTACGACATGACTTAGTAATTCTTTCGTTATTATTCAAACTAATTAAATTTTTATTAATAATAATCACATAATACTTGAAATTAAGCCAGAATTTATTATATTATTTATGAGAAATAAAGTATATTCCGTCGATATTTTTATTTGCTTATTCTTCTTGCATATTATAAATCATATTTTCAATGAAAGTACCGTAACCTTTCGTTGAATCCTGTATAAATACGTGTGTTACTGCTCCAATTAGCCTATTATCTTGAATAATAGGACTTCCACTCATTCCTTGTACAATACCTCCAGTTAATTTCAACAATTCTTCATCAGTGATTGATATTACCATGCCCTTGTTCGTACCGGAATTGCTCATATCTATTTTATCTATGTTAATTCCATATTCTTTAATTTCATCATCAACACAGCTTAGAATCGTGGCTGGTCCAAGTTTAACATCTTGTTTTAAGCCAATTGGCAAATATACGCCTTCATTTTCTTTATTGTAGTTTTCATTTACTATACCAAAGATACCTTGTCCTGTATTTTTTAAAATACTCCCGATTTGATTATTATCGTTTTGATTGATAACACCGATGAGCTCACCTGGTACCCCTTTTTTGCCTTTAATTATTGTCATAATATCTGCAGAATATAAATACCCTTGCTCTATTTGCATAATAAGACTTGTATCAATATCCGTTATTCCATGTCCAAGTGCACCAAATTCGCCTTCTTTTGTTGTAAAAGTCATTGTTCCGATACCTTGGGTATTATCTCTTATCCAGGCTCCAATTTTGTATTCGTCGTTTGCTGTCTTAACCGGAGCGATTTTATACTGCAATTTTAGACCATCTCTTCTAATATCTATTAATAAATCTTTGCCATTACAATCTTGAATTACCGCTATTAATTCTTTTTTGTTAGTTATTGTAATATTGTTTACTGCTGTAATATAATCGCCTGTTTTTAATTTATTAAGTGCCGGTTCATAATTTAATCCATCAACTCCACTAATTACTCCTGTACCTAAAACCATCACGCCATCAGTCTCTACATAGATTCCAATTGGGCTGCCACTTGGCATAAGTTCCATGGAATCAATGATGCCAAGTTCTATTTGTTTAAAATTAATTAGGCCAAACAGCTTTAAGTTAATCGTATAGCTACCTAATTCAGAAGCCTTAATGGTAAATGGTTTATTAAAATTTAATTTTATTTGATTGGAAGAAACGTTCTTATTATTAACACTAATTACATCAACATCATCAACAGTTAAATCTGCTTCTATGGGTAAATTAAAATTAAAATCCTGATTTTCTCCCACCATAATTCTAATATTATCTGGGATGCTTCTTGACATCTGCATATAAGAAAATACCAGAATCACAATTAAGTTAATAAAAAACAAAAGCATAAGTACTTTTCTGTACATAGTTTTTCTACGCATATTAATCTATCTCCAATCTATCGATATCTATTTATTCAAAATATAGAGTACAAGATAGAATCTCTTACTTTATAGGACTATTTGCCTTATATAAAGTAAAAAAAGATATACAGAAAGATGTATATCTTTTACTAACTATCCTTTGATAGTATGCGTATATAATTAATTTTCAAACTAGTATTTTTTAGTTGATTTTGCTAATTCTTTCATCTCTTTAGCACTTTGAATCACTGTTTCAGTAATGACTGCACCACCTAGTATTCTTGCAATTTCACCTACAGAGTCACTTTCTTCTAATTTATTGATTGATGTTTTTGTAGTTATTCCGTCTGTCGTTTTCTCAATAATAAAATGAGCATCAGCCATAGCCGCTATTTGCGGAAGATGAGTAATACATATTACCTGATGATTACCTGCTATCATAAATAATTTTTCAGAAACTTTCTGTGCGGTTCTGCCACTGACACCAACATCAATTTCATCAAAAATTAAAGTATCAATTTCATCCTTATCTGCTAAAACCGATTTTATTGCTAGCATAATACGTGATAATTCGCCACCGGAAGCTACTTTAGATAATGGCTTTAATTCCTCACCAGGATTGGTGGAGATTACAAACTCTGCGTCATCATACCCATTACTTGTATAATGATCTAGTCTATTAAAGGTCATTTCGAATTTTACATCCAAAAAATTCAAATCAACTAATGCTTCTTTCATCCTTTTGGTTAATTCCTTGGATTTATCGATACGAATTCCTGATAAATGATCCGATAAACTTTTCAACTTAATTTCTAACTGGTCTAGTTGTTTTGTTAATGAAGTTAATGTTAATTCATAATTCTGATATTGTTCAAGTTTTCGTTCGCTTTCTTCACAGTATTTAATTACATCATCAATAGTATTGCCATATTTAGATTTTAAATGATTTATAAAATTTAATCTCTGTTCTACGGCGGTAAAGTCTTCTTCATGATTCGATAAATCATCTATATACTCGGCTAATTCTCTGTTAAAATCAGTTACTAAAGCTTCAATGTCTGCAATCTGATTGGAAAAAGAAGCAATCGCATCGTCATAATCATGAAGTTTACCTAATACTCTAACTGCTCTCCCAATAGTATCACTTGCTGATCCATTGGTATTATAACTCATGAAATCATATACACTGCTTAATCCTTCCGATATAGTTTTGGCATTGGAAAGTCTCTTATATTCTACAGATAAACTGTCATCTTCCCCTTGTTTTAAAGAAGCTGATTTTATTTCGTTAATCTCGTATTCTAAAAATGAAATCTCTCTTAACCTTTTATCTTCATCCATATTCATGTCGTGTAATTTACTTTTTACTGACACATATTCTTTATAGGTAACTTCTAACTGTTTCTTAATGTCACTAATTTCATCTCTGGCATATCGGTCAATAATATCTAAATGTTTTTCTTTATGTAACAGAGACTGATGTTCATGTTGTCCATGTATATCAATTAGTAAACCTGCTATATCACGAAGTGCACCTGCCGTAACTGTTTCACCATTCACCTTGCTGATACTTTTACCATTCATAATCTTTCTGCTGATAATAATCTGACCATCTTCAACAGGAATATCAAGACTTCGGATTGCTTTCGTGGTCTCATCTTCTACTTGAAACAATAATTCCACTAAAGCATATTCTGCTCCGTTTCTAATAATATCCTTCGCTATTTTTCCTCCAAGTGCTACATTAATGGAACCAATAATAATTGACTTTCCTGCTCCAGTTTCACCGGTAAGAATGTTCAAATTGTCTCCAAAATAAACATCAACTTCATCAATAATTGCAAAATTTTTCACATGTAAATTAAGTAACAAAATAGTGCCTCCTATGGTTTGTTTTAATATAACAAACAACTTCTTTGCCTCTCCAAGCATTTAAAACATATGTTCTTATTTGGACTTATTTTACCATATCCATTGTATTTGTGCAAATGAATTTAAAGAAAGATTATAAAGCAAAAAAGGTGCTGCTGCATGGCTAATGTATCAGCACATGCAACAGCACCTCATAATCTTTTTTTGCTTTTTTACCTAATTGCAACAACTTTTAACTTACAGGTTAACTTACGGCCATTTACGGTAGCAGTAATTGTTGTCGTTCCAATCCTTCTGGTACTTACCACTCCACCTGTCACAACTGCAACAGAGGAATCTGCAACATCCCAGGTTACACCTTGCGTAACACCGATTACAGATAACGTATAAGTTGAATATTGTTCCAACTCTAACGAAGTAGCATTTAATCCGACAACTGTTACCTTAGTCGTTGCAGTTTTACCAGACTCAGTCATAACGGTAATATTTGCATTACCCGGGGACCGAGCTGTCACCTTACCGGTAGATCTATCCACCGTTGCTACCGTTATATTATCACTTTCCCAAGTAAAACGGTCTGTACTTGCAGTAGGATTAATTGCTTTTTGTAATGTAGTAGTTTCACCTGGAACCATGGTTAAGTTCTGATTAATAATAGTTACACTTGTAGCAGGGGTCTCTTCACGAACCGTAACACGAACCGAATCGGATTTACCACTGTCGTCTTTGGCTTTGGCGGTAATTGTAACCTTTCCTTCCATTAAGGCCGTTACTACACCATCAGAATCAACAATTGCAATACTTTCATCACTAGAGCTCCAGTTAACGGACCTGTATGTGGAGTTGGTTGGTTTCACCGTTGCTTTTAATGTAAAGCTTCTTCCAACTACTGTCGTAACCGATGACTTATTAATCGCTACTGAAGTTACCGGTCTAACTACTCTAACTTCACAAACAGCTTCCGCTCCTGATCCGTCCTGGGCAGTTGCTGTTATGGTAGCATAACCATAAGCTTTTGCTATTACTTTTCCATTTGCATTTACAGAGGCTATCTTAGTATTGCTGGAAGTCCACTTAACCTTTGGATTCGTTGCTGAATTTGACTCTATTGTTACTTTAAGAGTATAACTCACTCCACGGCCTATTCTTAACGTTGTTTTATTAAGCTTTAAACTTGTCACAGGTTCAACAACATTTACAATAGTAAATTCCGTTATTTTGCCATCTTTTGTTGAACATTTAATAATTGCTGTGCCTCCAGCTACACTTGTAACGGTACCGTCAGCGGAAACTTTAGCAACTTTTGTATTGGAACTGCTCCAAACCAGTTCAACACCTGCTGCATTACTTGGGACAACAGTTGCTTTAATTTGAAAACTTTCTCCTAATACAATGGTTTTTTCGTCGTAATTTAGCTGGATTCCGGTAGGTTGTTGAACTACTGTTACATTACAGTAGATAAATCCACCATAAGAGGTTTTTGCAAAGACAACCGCCTTACCAGTCGCAACACCAGTAATTTTACCTGTATTATCCACCGTTGCCACGGAAGTATTGGTAGATTCCCAAGTAAGGGTTAGTTCACTGTTTGCAGGCTTTATTGTTGTTTTTATGGTATAGGACTGTCCTACCCCTATCTCCAACTTATCTACATCAAAGGTTACACCGGTCGCTTTTTGCCGTACTGTTATAGTAGAGGTTGCCATCATAGTTCCATCCGCTGTTTTTACGATAATGAGTGCCTGACCTGCTCCTTTTGCTGTTACTAATCCTTTTGCATCAACACTAACAACAGAAGTATCTGTTGAGCTCCAGATTACATCTTTTTTCGTAGCCGTCTCCGGTGTTATTAAATAACCAAGTCTTGCTGATTCTCCAACATACATTAATTTAGTTTTTTCATCCAAAGAGATTGATGCTACCGGAATTTCAACGGTTATATTACAAAGTGCTGAAATGGTAGGATCATCTAAAGATACTGCAATAATGGAAGCTACACCAGGTGCTACAATAGTCACATAACCCGTTTGATCCACTCTTGCAACCTGTTCATTGGAGGAAGTCCATCTGACATTTTTATTTGTAGCATCCTCCGGCTCTATATTGGCTCTAAGTTGTATATTTTTCAAAGAAAGCGGAACTGTAATGGAGGATTCTGATAATGTAATGCCTGTTACATCCTGCTTTACTGTAATATAACTATAGCCAACAATTACATTATCCTGATTAATTGCGGTTATTACTGCAGTACCAGGGTTTTCTGCCTTAATTGTAGTATTTATTGCTCCTGCATTGGTTATGGAAACGACCGTCTCATCAGATGTCACCCAGTGTAAGGTTACATTGCTTAAATTAGAGGGTTGTACCGTAGCTGTTAATACTAAATTATCATCAACTTTCATCGTAGCAGAAGAAGGGTTAATGGTAATACTTGATACCGATGGTTGAACAAATATGGTAGCAGAAGCAGTTTTTTTCACTCCTTGGATGGTTTGAGTTGCTGTAATAATGGCTTTACCCTGTGCTACACCGGTAACCATACCAAAAGCATCAACCGTAGCCGCACTAGGATTGTCAGAAGCCCAGGTGATATTCTTTGAAAAATCCGTAGAAAGAGCTGTCAGTTGCAATTTCCCAGAGCTATATATAGTTGCAGTCGAATAATTTAACGCAATCCCATCAATCACTGTTACTTTTATCGGAAATGGATCTGCAGGTTCATCTTCCGGTGCAAATATACCATTGGAAGTATTGTAAGTAAACTCAATATTTGAGACACCTTCCTTAAGAGCTTTTATTACTCCTGCCTCTACAGTAGTTGCAAGATTGTTATCAGAACTATAATTAAATACTCCGGCAGTCGGAATATTCGTATTTTCCAACAAACTGTAGCTGTCATTAACATTCATTATGAGGCTGGTAGTCGGCACTTTGATAGGAACAACTACCGTCACATCAATGTACTGGACTGGGGTAGTATCAGAATAACTGCTGTTAGCAAATGCTTTAATCTTATAGGTTCCGGCTTTCATATTACTTAATTCAAAATTACCACTAAATGTACTAATGGAATAGGTCAATCTGCTTTGATCTGCCTGTGTAATCACATTACCATTAAGATCCGTTACATTCCAGGTTAAATTCGTGGCTGGATTGGCATTTGTTTTGATGGTTAAACTTGAAGTATTTGTTAAAGTGTATTTTTGTGTATTACCAATGGAAGTACCGGAATCATTCACCACTGTCGGTTTTACCACAACATTAATAGTTTGTGTCAGCGGTTGATTATCTATTTTTGAAAGGGTGTTTGTTGTTACAATTATTGTTGCAGATCCTGCGCTTACAGCTTGGACCAAACCATTTGTATCAACCGTTGCAACAGTTTCATTTGATGAATCCCACGTCACTAAAGGAGTGGATGCCGTATATTGTAAACTTACATTTTTACTGTCAGCAGCACTGTCCAGATTATCTAATAGTAGAATTTTATCTGATGCAGAAATAGGCAGCATCCCTGTAGCCGTTTCATCTATTTTCAGAGGAACTTTAACATTACAACTTACAGAAGCTATGGTATCTCCACTTCCATCCTTAACATAGGCATTTATTGTTGCAAAACCAGGGCTCTCGGGATTAAGTACTACATTTTGGTTAACATCCGGTGTTCCAAGGGCCACAATATTATCATTGGTGGAATCCCACGTGACATTAGCAGGGACGGAACCACTGGTCCCATATTTTAATTGCAGATTTGCACTATCTACGTATGTAACTTCTGCACCATCTGCAATATTGGTTCCATTATATACGAAATAATAACCATCTGTTGAAACTGCACTTGCATCAGCATGTAACTGATTCCCATAAGCAATTCCTAAGGTAGCTACTATACATAGTATTCCTATTAATAAATTTCTGAATTTTTTCTTCATAAGTGCCTCCCATACTAGTTCTGTTAACATTCAATCTCATATTATACCAATATATATCGGCATTTTTTCTTAATTTCCTTAGATATTTATTTCATTTGGCTAAAATTGGCTTTCAATAGTTTCCTCTTGATAACAAGCTTTTAGTATTAAATAATATAAAAAGTTACTATAACGGTAATAAAATTAATTATAGATAGTAATAAACTTATAATCATAGATAATAATAAAATTATAATCTATCATAGTTAATAATGAAATTATAATCTATCACTTAATAATAAAATTATAATCTATCACTTGACATAGAAAAATAGGTATTATATACTGTAAAAAACGTTTAATATACATTATTCTACAATTTGCGACAATGAATGCATTGTATAATATGTAAGGTTTACGTTTTTGATTATTTATACTCCCCTCAAAAACCACTCCACTTCCCATGGAGTGGTTTTTATTTACTTTAAAGGAAATTGCGTCATATAAAGTAAATAACGCGACCCGAGTAATCACATGACGCGCTAATGAAATATGTCACTGAAGTGATTCGCGTCAGCGCTAGATTCTGGAGGGCTAGACTCTTTCTTTCTACATCTATTCAGTATAACTAAATTGGTTCTTGCCTGATATTTCCAGGTAAAATGCGGCAAATGATGCATTCATATAAGGAACTAACCATAGCATACCAATTCCAAAAGTAATAACGCTAAGCAAAATCCATCCGATAAAACTAAAACTCAGACAGAATAAACGATATTTATTCCCTCGCATCAGTTCCTTTGACTGACTAATCGCATCCAAAATTCCAATGGATGGATCCTCTTCCATGATATAGAAAGCCATTGAGTAACTAAATGTAGCAATTATTCCTGGAATAATGAATAATAAAGTCCATAATAATGTAAAAATTGCGATGACAAGACGCAATCCAAGGGCCTTCAAAAAAATATTGAATCTTGAAAACAAATCATTGAATTTAGGATTTGTATCGTTAATAAGATTTAAGTTAAACCTACAATACCCAAGCTCAATGGCTCCACCAATAAAGAATGCTATGAGTGCCCATAATAATATAAATGATATAATAACCGTAATCAATGTACCAAATGGATTTACCAAAAAAGAATTGAGGGAATCGCCTCCATTGGATGAGCTTCCATTGGATGAACCTCCTTTAGAAATTCCTCCTAGTAACGCTGCGACAAAACCAGTTCCTACAGCAAGCGCCCATCTACCCCTAAGAGCTTCTCTTGCAATTCTTCGAAAATCAGCTGCGTATAACATGCATTTATCCTCCCTATTATGTTTAATATTAACTACAATATTATATTAACAGTTTCATACATTTATATCAATATCGACTTAAAATTACATAAAAGTATGAAAAATATTTTCGCACAATAATATCAAAATCCTCCAGTTTACCGTAATTTGTTACGATAAACTGGAGGACAATCTTACACCTGCTTATTTTCTTTATTAGACTTAATCAGTTATCACTAGTAGAAGATTTGATGCTTTTATAAATCGTCAAAAATTCTTCGCCTCTTTCTGATTTTACTTCATAACGATAACCATCTACAATAACAAAATTGCCTGTACATATAATATCCTTATCCCAACCATCAAAAATCAACCAAAACTGCCATCCATTTTCTTCCACTTGCTCATTTAGCTTATTGTATTTTAATTTTGTAAAATATTCAATAACTTCCCTTATCTCTTCGTTATCTGTAACAATTTTTTCTTGAGGACTATTTTCAAACATCTGTGTTTTGATTATGATTGATTTAATATCATCAGCATTTAAATCAGTAAGAGGTTTGACTTTTTGAGACTTAACATTTAAATATCCAATGAAGCCAATAGCAAGAAATAAAATAATTATAAGTATTATGCAATACTTTCTCATTATATAAATCCTCTTATATTCTAAATTATTAATAGGTTATCAAATTTATAAAAACATGTCATAACGGAATAGCATATTTGGATATTTTACCTATTACTATATATAAAAAATTCGCCTCTACCAAATCATTTACTAAAGTAAACAATGTCATCTAAACACTGATCTACTATTACCCATACATTATTATCTCCCCACCCATTATTTACGATAACATAGTCATCCATCAAGGCACTATTATAATAACCATGTGCAGTAATCCAATGTTCACCAAAGTCTGGGTGATTATCTGTATCAATTATAACAGGTCTATTGTTATTAATTCTAGTTTGTACCATACTAAAGCTAAAACTGCTGAGATAATTAGCAGTATTAGCTAAACCTAGTTCCGAAAAATACGTATTTAATCCATCAACCACTTCACTTGTAGATGTTGCTCCTGATAAATCAATATCCATTAAAGTATTCAATTTATCAGTTAAATCGCTTTCATTTTCATAGTCGGTTTCTACATAGAAATCACTAACTTCATCATCATAAAACATTAATGATACCGCTCCTGAAATTGGTCCACATAACCCACTTAAACATCATTCATAAAACCAACCCCTTTCATACCTTTTTCTATATTACATTATCTGGTAATAAAGTAACACAGACAAGCAACCTTGTAAATACAATTTATATAAATTAATAAAATTGTAAGAAATTAAGTTACAGAAGGGCCAATTATCAGATTGTATTATAGACATAATCATTTCACATTTTTGGATTTTAATATGCATTTGTATTCTAAGACTGTCCTGTCAGCCTCTGTTAAGTCGTATTTTGTCTTAATGAAACGTAAGAATGACAGATTATTATTCCTGTAGCTCTTCGTTGTTCGTTCTGATAACTTTCGTAGTTTACAACCAAACAAATATTACTGTAATACTTCCAGTAATGATAGTTTCTCTGTGAGTGGCTTTGACATAAAAATAACCTCCATACATTTCCGTCAGTGACGGTGTACAGAGGTCCTAGTAGTATATGTTTTTACAGTTTTCAAAATGTCCAGTACATCATCACTGTTAAATCACTTTGTAAATCATTGATAAACCGCTTCAAATACCGATAAATAAAGGCTTTCACTGTCCTAACTTACTCATTCCAATTATGATATACTTCCTGCACATCGTCGTCTTCGTCAAGAAGATCTAAGGTGCGATTCATCATCTTGATATCTTGTTCTTCTATTAAGTCAACCCAGGTTTGAGGAATCATGGTTACATCTGCCTGTACCATGGCAATCCCTGCTGCCTCTAATGCTTCTCGAACCTGACTGAAAGAATCCGGATCTGTTAAAATTTCAAAGCTGTCCTCTTCTTCTTTGAAGTCTTCTGCACCGGCATCCAAAGCTTTCATCATAAGCTCATCCGCATCCAGATTACATTCTTCTTTATCAACAATAATCTGACCTTTTTTATCGAACATAAAGGATACACAGCCTGGAGTTCCTACGTTGCCTCCACCTTTTGTAAAGGCATTTCTGACATTAGAAGCAGTACGATTCTTATTATCTGTTAATGCTTCTACGATAATTGCTGTTCCGTTAGGTCCATATCCTTCATAAGTTACAAATTCATAATTAACAGCATTTGCATCTCCTGCTGCTTTTTTAATACTTCTGTCAATAGTATCGTTTGGCATATTATTAGATTTTGCTTTAGCAATGATATCTTTTAAACGGCTGTTACTGTTAGGATCAGCACCGCCTTCTTTTACTGCTACCGCAATTTCTCTTCCAAGCTTTGTAAATATTTTGCCTTTTGTTGCATCATTTCTTTCTTTTTTATGTTTTATATTGGCAAACTTTGAATGTCCTGACATATTAATTCTCCTTCAAATCGAATACATAATAAACTCACAATTACTTATTCTATCATCTTTTTGAATTTCTTACAAGTTTTTTGAATTAATAAGTTTATTAAGTTTCTCCATAACCGCTAATGTTTCTTCCGATGTTTTGATAACGCACATAACCGTATCGTCTCCAGCGATACAGCCCAAAATTCCCTGTATATGTAATGCATCTAATGCAGCTGCCACAGCCATAGCCATACCGGATACAGTCTTAATCACTACAATATTTTGTGCCATATCCATTGATACAAATCCATCTTTTAACACGCGGATAAATTTCTCGCTTAATCCTGTTTCATTATTATTAAGAATAATATATTTTTGTTTTCCTTCATCTACAGCAACCTTTGTCAGCTTCAACTCACGAATATCTCTGGATATAGTTGCCTGGGTTACATTATAACCCGCTTTGGTTAATAAATCTGCTAATTCTTCCTGAGTTTCAATATCATTCTTATTAACCAGCTCAATTATTTTACTTTGTCTTCCTAACTTCATACTATTAATCCCCACTTTGTCCAATTTTTGTTCTTAGAATCTCAAAAAAACTAGTATCACTAATTTTTACTAACTTTGTTTCTTCTTTAGATCTTTTTATTTTTATTACATCCTCTGTGTGAAGCAGGATAGCCTGTCTTCCGTCAAAGGTTGCAATCGCTTCCTCTTCTTGAGTCTTTTTGCTTTTCTCAATTTTTATAACAATTTTATCTCTGGATGAGACAACAATCGTCCTTGCATGTAAGGAATGGGGACTAATTGGAGTAATTATCATTACATGAGAGTCCGGTTTTACCACCGGTCCACCGCAGGAAAGACTGTACCCAGTAGACCCTGTTGGTGTTGATATAATAACACCATCTCCCCTGTAGCGATCTACCAGTTCATTATTAACATAGATACACACACTAATGATTCTTGAAAATCCACTTCTGGATATTACGATATCATTTAATGCTACACCGGAGTAGATTGACTGTCCATTACATTGAATGTTTCCATGAATCATCATTCGACTCTCAAGTTTATATTCATCCTGAAACAGGTAGTCTAAAGCAGTATATATGTTATTTTTTTCTATTTCTGCCAGAAATCCCAAGGTCCCAAGATTAACGCCTAGAATCGGAATCTCTTTGCCTGATAAATCAAATGCGGCTTGAATAATGGTACCGTCTCCACCTAAGACGATTGCGCATTCTGTATCATTTGGAATTAACTCCGAATTAGTAAAACAATGATCAAAACAGGTTGGATCCTGATCATCTAAAAGAATACATTCTCTTCCATTTTGATTAATATAATTTACAATTCGATTGGTTATTTCCAAATTATTATCTTTTTCACGATTCGTTATTACGCAGAATTTATTCATTATGGCTCCTAGAAATATATATAAATGTTTATTTATACACATTATTTACATCATTAATGATATGTTAAATGCCTGAGTTTGGATGATGGAACTAATTATATTTCATGAATATTAATATTTTATCATATGATATAGGCTTTTACAAGTTCAAAGTATTGTGTGACATTGAAACAATTTTATAGATGGCATTTGACAAATCCCCTAAGTTTTCGTTATCAACATACTGCGAACATTCCTCCATACTTAAGGTAGTATCTTCACTCATCTGTTGATCCTCGGTCTTCTTAATATGAAGCAAATACTCAATATTACCCTCCGGTCCTTTAATAGGAGAATAATCTAAGTTAAGAATACGAAATCCTATGCAAACTGCATATGAAATAATTTTTTCAATTACTTCTACATGTACATCAAAGTCTCTTACAACTCCCTTTTTACCTACTTTTTCACGACCCGCTTCGAATTGAGGTTTAATGAGACAAACCACTTCTCCATTTTTCTTTAGCAGATTGCTTACAGGAATCAATACTTTAGTTAGTGAGATAAAAGCGACATCGATAGAAATAAAATCCATAATATCGGGGATTTGCCCGGACTCTAAGTACCTGATATTCGTTTTCTCCATGGATATTACACGATCATCCTGTCTTAGTTTCCATGCCAGCTGATTTGTTCCGACATCTACTGCATATACTTTTATTGCACCGTTTTGAAGCATGCAGTCTGTAAACCCTCCCGTGGAGGAGCCTACATCCATGCATATTTTTCCTTCCAGATTTACACCATATTCTTCTATCGCCTTCTCAAGCTTAAAGCCACCCCGGCTCACATATTTGGAGGCAATTCCTTTTACTTCAATTTGAACACTTTCATCAAAACTGCTTCCTGATTTATCTTCACGCTGTCCATTTACAAAGACGTTACCGGACATAATAATTGCTTTAGCTTTTTCTCTTGATTCAACTATATTTCTTTTTACTAACAATACATCTAAACGCTCTTTCATAGCAGTTCCAATACCTTTCTGTATATAGATTCACCATCTATTCCAAGATTCTCTTTTAAAACAGGGACATCCCCATGTTCTATAAAGCGACCGGGTAAGGATATGTTACTATGTTTCACCTGCTTATAACCTTGCTCCAAAAGAAAACCGGATACTCTTTCACCGTAACCGCCTGCTTTTATATTTTCTTCTAGGGTAACCCATACATTATATTTCGTTGCAAGTTCGTGAAGTAACCCTTCATCCATTGGTGAAATAAATCTTACATTGACTAAGCCTGCCTTTATATTATTCTCTAACAATAATTCCCTTACTAAAACTGCAGTTTCTACCATACTGCCTACTGCTAATAAAACAATACGGTGAGGTAAATCTACTGGTGCTTCATAAAGCACTTCACTTTTACCGTATACAATAGGTACCTGGAACTCGTCCATCCCTTCAAAGGCTTTCCCTCTAGGATAGCGTATAGAGATAGGACCATTATATTCTACAGCATAGTCCAACATGGCAGATAGTTCTTTTGCGTTCTTTGGAGCTAACACTGTTAAGCCTGGAATGTGTGATAAGAAGGATATATCAAAAATACCCTGGTGAGTCTCCCCATCATTTCCAACTAAACCAGCCCTGTCAATTGCAAATATTACCGGCAGCCCGCTGATACAAACATCATGAATGATTTGATCATAAGCTCTTTGCAAAAAGGTAGAGTAAATGGCCACAACAGGTTTCATTCCACCAGATGCCAAGCCTGCAGCAAATGTAACTGCATGTTCTTCCGCGATACCAACGTCAAAGAAACGTTTTGGGTATAGATCCCTGAATTTGTTTAAGCCGGTACCACTTGGCATTGCTGCAGAAATAGCTACAAGATTATTATATTTGCCAGCAAGTTCTACCATGGTTTCAGAAAAAACTTCTGTATAGGTTTTCCCTGTTTTGGCAGCGATACATTCCCCTGTTGCAAGATCAAATGTATCAACACCATGATATTTACTAGGATTCATTTCTGCCGGCTGATAGCCTTTCCCCTTTTTAGTTATTACATGGATTAGTACAGCCTCATTCACTCTAGAAGCACTATTAAATGCGGTCAGTAGCTGATTAATGTCATGCCCGTCAATGGGTCCGATATAAGTTAACCCCATATCTTCAAATAACATGCCAGGAATAAATAAGCGTTTTACAGAGTCCTTTGATTTACGCAGTTTCTCCATAATGCCGGTTCCTAACACTGGTACTTTATTAATGGTACTTTCCACACTGTTCTTTAAATTATGATACTTAATATCAGTTCTTAACTTACCAAGATAATTTGCCATACCTCCAACGTTCTCAGAAATGGACATATTATTGTCATTTAACACGATGATTAAATTAGATTTTAACCTCGCAGCATTATTGAGCGCTTCATAAGCCATTCCCCCGGATAAAGCTCCATCACCTATTACTGCCGCAACTTTAAACTTTTGTCCGTTTAAATCCCTGGCATTTGCAATACCAAGTGCCGCAGATATAGAGGTAGAACTGTGACCTGTATTAAATGCATCACTATCACTCTCTTTTGTCTTTGGGAATCCACTCATTCCGTCAAAGCATCTAAGGGTTTCAAATTCTTTCTTTCTTCCGGTAAGAAGTTTATGAGTATACGCCTGATGTCCTACATCCCATACCAGTTTATCCTTAGGAAAATCCATGCTTAAATGCAGTGCCATGGTAAGCTCAACGGCACCCAAATTAGAGGCCAGATGTCCCCCGGTTTTACTAATATTTTTTAATAAGAAATGTCTTATTTCACTTGCCAGTCTTTTATAATCAGAGGGGTTAACCTTCTTAATATCATTTGCACTATTTATGCTGTTTAAGATATCCGACAATAAATCACCTTCATTCTATACTAATTTTACTTTTCACGGTTAATCAGATGAATCATCATGTCACGCAAAAATTCATTCTCTCTGCCAAGCAGACGGAATCCATCTAATCCACGGGAAGAATATTGTACCACTTCGTTTTTCCCTTGCTCTAGTCCCACAAAAGCTACAAAAGTTGCTTTCTCATTACGTTCATCACTATGAATTGGTTTCCCTAATACCTCAAGGGTTGAAGTGACGTCTAAAATGTCATCCTGAATCTGAAATGCCAGTCCTATATCCGATGCCATCTGTTCAATAATTTTTAGCGCATTTTCATCTGCCCCGGCTAAAACTGCTCCAATCATCATGGAAGCTTCTATTAGTGCTCCGGTTTTCAACTGATACATATTGAGTACTTGTTCAAGGGATTCCATTGTTCCTTCCACATCAATCACCTGACCGCCTATCATACCATAAATACCTGCTTTTACAGACAGTATCTCCAGGGCTTTTGCAGTTCTTGTAAGCCTCATTAACTGAGCCTCTGGAGTCATATTACCAAAAACATTTCTATTTAAGGAATGACAGGCAGTTTCAAAGGCGTAATTTAACAAGCCATCTCCTGCAAGAATACCCATTGCTTCCCCATACACTATATGCGTCGTCTTTCTGCCTCTTCTGAATTCGTCATTATCCAAGGCAGGCAGGTCGTCATGTACCAGGGAATAGGTATGAATCATTTCGATTGCTGCCATAAAAGGTTCAATAATACTAGTATCTTCCCCTCCAAATAAACGATAAGTCTCTAAAATGAGCATGGGACGTAATCTTTTCCCCCCAGCAAGGACACTATAGTTCATGGCTTCCAGTACTGTTTTTTGGTATCCAGTTTCTTTCGGCAAATATTTGCTTAGAATCTCTTCAATATAGGCGCCTCTTTGGTCCCGTTCTATATCAAACTTCTCCTGATTCATTTTTACACCCACCTTATATCGCAGGTTTGCCTGCCATACTGCCATAAATAAATAGGTTGAAAGAATCTATTCGCTTATGGCAATCCCTTCTCTTAATTATTATCTTTCAACATTTTCTCCTAAAATTATCAGTTGTTTTTCTACTTTATCAATAGAATTATTGCAATATTTCAGAAGTTCTACACCTTCCTGATATAACTGAAAGGATTCTTCTAATGTAATTTCTTCCTTCTCCAATTTGCTTATAATATCATTTAACTCGCCAAAGGAAGATTCTAAAGTTTTTTCTACTTTTTCCATCTAACCTCTCTCCTTTCTAATGCATTCCGTAACTTTTGCAACTACATCGCCATCCGTTATGCAGATTCGCACATTTTCTCCTGCCGAAACTTTATCTAACTTGTTCAAAACTTTATCTTCCCTATTTAAGACAAGGGCATACCCTTTACTTAATTTTCTTAAGGGAGATAAACCCTCTAATTTCTCTATATAAATATCCATAAGATGTTTTTTCTTTATCAATGTATTCTGCATCAGATTATCCAGTCTTTGTTCCAGATCAAGAAGCATTTGTCTCTTTTGTCTGATCTGATAGATAGGGCTTGCATACTCAATTTTTAAGGTTAATTGTTTTAATTCACTTCGATAAGCATTTAACTTCTTTTGCATCAGACGGTTTAAATTCTGATGATACGCTTCCATGCCAGATAGAATATTTCTCACATCAAAGACTGCAAGTTCAGCAGCAGCAGATGGTGTAGGAGCTCTTAAATCGGATACGAAATCAGCAATAGTGACATCTGTTTCATGACCTACCGCAGAAATTATTGGTGTATTACATTCAAAAATAGCCCTTGCTACAATTTCTTCATTAAACGCCCATAAATCTTCAATGGAACCGCCGCCTCTTCCAACAATTATCGTATCGACACCAAGCTTGTCCAATTTATGTATACCGGATGCAATTGCCTCGGCTGCTCCTTCTCCTTGTACCTGGGCAGGATACAGAATCAGCTGTATATAAGGATTACGTCTTGTTGCTATATTTATAATATCCTGAAGTGCAGCTCCGGTTTTTGCTGTAACTATTCCTATCTTGTTTGGGTAAGCAGGTAAGGGCTTTTTGTGGGAACTTGCAAACAGACCTTCTTCTTCTAATCTCTTCTTTAATTGTTCATACTTTTGGTATAAGATACCGGAACCATCTAATACAATTTCCCTTGCATATAACTGATATTTCCCGTCCCGTTCATATACATTAACGCTTCCTAAAGCAATTACACTTTGCCCCTCTTTTAATTGAAAACCAAGTCCGCTTCTCTGTCCGGCAAACATGACACAGGCCATTTGGCCTTTGTCATCTTTTAAAGTAAAATAAATGTGGCCGGAGGTATGATATTTACAGTTAGATACCTCGCCCTTGATATAGATATTACCCAGAATGTAATCTTTAATAAACATATTCTTTATATACAGGTTAACTTGGGTTACGGAATATACATTATTCATACAACACCTCATCTCGTTGTAAATCAGGTTATTTTAAAAGTTTCGCCAACACTCCGTTTACAAACGAACCTGAAGAATCCCCGCCAAACTTTTTGGCAATTTCCACGGCTTCATTTACTGCTACTTTATTTGGGATAGAATCGTCAAAAAGTATTTCAAAGATTGCGATTCTCATAACTGTAAGGTCAACTTTTCCCATTCGGTTTAACTTCCATCCACTTGATATTTCTTCCAAAGTCTTGTCAATCTCCGCAATTTTATCCAATATCAAATGAAATCTTATCTTTAAATATTGCTTATCCTCTTCTTTTGGCTCTTCTAGTGATTCAAAATAAAAATCTATCTGTTCATTTAATTCTGTCTCCGCATAAAAATCTCTGCGAAATAACATTCGAAAAAGGTGTTCTCTAATCTCTCTTCTGCTCATTTCTTCCTCCATAAATATCACTTATTATAAACACATAAACAACCCTTAAATAAAAATTATCCAAGGGTTGTTATATATAGATGCATTTGATTGTATATATTATTTACTTTTCTCAATATTCACTCCGGCTATTCTAATATTTACTCCGGATACAGTTAAACCGGTCATATTTTCAATAGCTGCCTTTACTTTCTCTTGTACCTGTTTTGACGTATTGGGAATATTGTATCCATATTCTAATGTGAGGGCTAAATCTACAGTTACTGAATCTGCACTCACGTCTATCTTTACACCTTTTGATAGATTTTTCATTCCAAGCTTGCTAACCAGTTCATTGGTTATATTACCAGACATGGAAGCAACTCCATCAACTTCAGTAGCTGCTAAACCTGCAATGGTTGCTACAACTTCATCCGCTATCTGAACTTCTCCGACATTACTGTTCGCATGTATTTGATAAGTATTTCTATTCTCCTGTTCTTTAATCACAGTCTTTACCTCCTGGTGTTACAATCTCTATGTTTATATGAATTAACATGGTTATTATATGGATATTATATCAAACTTATAAATATTTGCAAACCATTTTATTCATATTTCTATGTTTCATGCACCATAGATAGTATGTAGTTAACCTTTACCAGGGTTTTGAATAGGTGATATTACTATTCTTCTTTCACAACAGGTGAAATTACAATATTAGAAACATCGACTTCCGTATTTCTTGTTACAATATCCTGAATCTGTGCGATTTCCTGTTCATTAATACTTGTGGCATTAATAATGACATTAACCTTCTCGCCAATGGTTACCACAGCATCACTAAAACCTTTTGCTTCCAATGAAATCTCAGTATTGAATTCTTTTTCAGCTAAAGCAGTTAGGTTAATCAGCGCATCCACTGCATCTGCTTTATCTTCTTTTGAAAGATTCACATTATCAATGATTGCATTTAAAGTTTCTCTGCTTTTTGCTCTTAACTGCTCTCTTGCTAATTTGGCAGTGGCAAAATAGTTAGCAGGAATTGATGTGCTTACTAAAACTGCTTCTCCTGGTGCTTCTGAATCATCATTCTGCGCTAAAACTTCACCGGTATCCGATACAGCAAGCTGCTCATCTTCGTCGGAAATATCAGAAGTAACCACTGCTTCTGCGTCTTCCTGTTCATCTGCAGTCGTTTCACCTGTGGTTGTCTGCTCTCCTTCATTTGTTGCAACATCTTCTTCACCATCTAATAATGATATCAGGTCGCTTTCCAGATCATTATCATCAGCAGTAACATCACTTGTATCATAATCTAATACATCTCCATTTTCAAAGTCAGCCGTATTAGTTTTATCTTTATTGTTTCTGTCAGAATAATTCAGATACCCTGCAATTATTATCATAATAGCAAGTGCTACAATGATAATCTGGTTCTTCTTAAATATATTCTTCATACTTACCTCCTTAATAAATACATTTATTTAATCATTCATTTTCATTACTTTAACTTTATGAGCGGGTACGTTAAATAATACCTGAACTGCATCGACAATTTCAGTCATTATTTCAGGATTGTCTCCACCTTGAGCTATTACCACGATGCCTGCAACCTCGGGCTCTAATTCCTGAATAATAAACGGCAGGCTTCCACCACTCCCATCGTCCACAGTAACTGTGCTATCTTCTTTGTCAATACCACTACTAACTCTGTTTCCGCCCTCCCCATCTGATTCGTTCATGCTCTCTTGTGTATATGGCTGATCCTTTAGAACAATTAATTCTTTTGATCCTTTCAAAGTTATCATGACATCGACAGCTCCAATGCCCTTTACCTTAGCCAGAATATCTTCTAAACGCTCCTCCATTAGGCTTATATACATATCTGTCTCATCTTGGTTCTCCTGTCTGACCGTATTACTAACAGAAGAATTTTTTGTACTGTTTCCTGTTGTGTCAGAGGCCTTATCGGATGAAAACATATCGGGAAATGATAATACAAGCAGAAATATTCCTGCTAACAGCATTATTATCAGTCTGGAAGGACCTATCTCCTTTAAACTGAGCTTCTTCTTTTCCTTTTCCATTCTTTTCTCCTATTACTGTATAACAGGAATCATCATTACTCCTGTATACTAATATTTATATTATCAGGTTGCATATTATAGAAGTCCGATAAGAGGTTTTTTGCATTAATTTCATCCGGAGATAGAATTCCTTCTACGGATGGAACTTCTTCCTCTTTATCACCTATTTTTATTTCGTTAATAATTATTTTATCCATGATACCAACCGTAGTTTCTTCATTCTCTTTTTGATATCCTGTAATAACATCCAGAGTTTTTAATTTCCCGAAATCTTCACTTGTTTCCTCTTCATCAATAACAATAATAAGTTCATGTAAATAGAGTCCCTGACTCTTTAAGAGTCCATCTACCTGCTCATAGATTATATTTTTATACTCCGCAATAATTGAAGTCATTTGGTTTTGTTCTACATCCACAAGCCTTCCGTTATAATCATTTGCTTCCGCTTGAAAAAAATTGGTTGAAAGATAATAATCCAGGCTATCTTCAAGTTGAAATAATCTTAGAAGAGGTGATATAACCAGAAGTACCAGTATAATACCGGTAATCAGATTGATATATTTCTTATAGGAACTCTTTCCCAGGAGGTTTCCAATAATTGTTGTAAGAACCAGGAAGATTACTATATTTCTTACCCATTCATAGATAATTTCCATGTGTGTTTCCTCCAATTACTTAAAGATTGAATTAAGTAGTAGTTGCTGCAACAATTGTAATGGTGAGAAGGAATAAAACCGCCCCTACAAAGACCGTCTGTAGTAATAATCCAGCGGCTTCTGCTGATGCAGTGACGCAATTAAGCATTCGCTTGTCCGATATTGGCTGTACAGCAGCACAGCTGATTCGATAAATTAATACTGTCACTACAAGTTTAATGATAGGTACGGCACAGATAATTAAAATCACCACTACTCCGGCTACTCCTACGGCATTTTTAAGAAGCACACCAGCTCCTATAATGCTCTCTGTCACACTTCCTAATACATTACCTACTCCAGGTATGGAACCCGCTGCTTTTATAAAAACTGAGCGCTTTATGCTTTCAGCTACAGGAAGAATTAATCCTTGTATCGCATTCACTCCAATGACAATTGCCAGAAGAGTTTTTAACATCCATTTAACAACAATGGAGATTAGCTCCGAGAGTTTAGATAACATATCATCTTTTGAAAGATTATTTGCCATACTAACGATCAGAAAGATATTAATCATAGGTATTACAAGGTGAATTAGCAATGCATCCACAAATGTGATTAAGAATAATGTAGCCTGATAATAAACCATGGAAGCTGCGGCACCCGATGCAAAGGCAACCGTTATAAAATAGGATG
Source organism: Anaerocolumna sp. (assembly GCA_029239455.1). Lineage (GTDB taxonomy): Bacteria > Bacillota > Clostridia > Lachnospirales > Lachnospiraceae > Anaerocolumna. The sequence continues at coordinate 6,364 of JAQZAX010000006.1, read as the reverse complement.
GTATTAGGACTTTCATAAATTCCAGTATTGCCGATAAAGTGTTGCCGGCTAGTTTGGCAGCTGAAATAAAGGATACTGTTAAAATGCTAAAAAGTAATAAATAGGCGATATAAAATCCGGTTTCAGCTATCTGGCTATTTTGAAAAGCATGGGAGAAGTTTGTGAAAACTGCTGCAATAACGGCAATTGATATAAGTCCGGTGAGGGTGCCGATATTGCTATGTATTTCATTCATAATTCCATCTTTAATATCACCCGCAATTGTCTTAAAAGAAAAATCACTTTTACCAGATAGCAGATCCATAACATACTCTTCAAAATTAATAGTTTCATCTGCCTGTAAAACATCATCAATGACATCCTGAATAGCATGATAATCTATGTCTTCATCGTTTACTTTAGTTGTATCATTTGCATATATCTTTACTCCTTTACCTAAAAGGAGGAAGATGAAAAAAACCAGAAGTAAAATTCTTCTTACCACAGGCCGTTTTATTAATCGATTCAATTTAGTCCCCCTTTATGCCGTCAGGAAATTATTAATGGTATCAAGTAAAGCTAAAAGAATAGGCATGCCGGTAGCCAATATAGTTAATTTCCCCACTAATTCAATCTGATTTGCGACTGCACTGTATCCACAATCCTTGCATATATTTGAAGAAAATTCCGCAATATAGGTAATTCCAATAATCTTAATCAATATAGTAATATAAGTTTCATTTAGGTTAATATAAGACTGTATTTTCCTAATCGCGTTAATGATAATCTCCAGTTTACTAATTCCAAGGTAAAAAATCAGGATACACCCTGCAATGCTAATGTATATTGCATATTCGGCCCGAGTGCTTTTAAATTGTATCCCCATTAAAACTACAACGATTCCTATTAATGCTATCTGGATCATAATTTACACCCACCTCATATCGCAGATTGGCCTGCGATACTGCCACAAATAAAAAGGAGAGAAAGAAGCACACTTTGGCAACCTTTCTTTTTCTAAATTTTCTTTCACTCTTATCACTTATTCCTATAGGGTAAATAAATTCTGAATAATTTCAAATAGATCATATATGTATGGGACAATCCAAAACAGAACCAGTACTAATCCTGCAAGGCTTGTCAAAAAGGCCTGTTCATCTCTGTTTGATTGCTTTAGTACCTGGTTTAAAACTGAAACCAATATGCCTACCGCCGCAATTCTAAATATTAGGTTGATAGTCATGTTATCCTCCTTACCTTGTTCGTTACTCTCTTTATACCTGTTATAGCATTATTATGGTGATAAAAATGCCTCCCATAACTCCAAGTGAGTTATACAAATAGGTTTTCTCCTTTACATTACGAGTCAATTCTTTTATTTCTTCCTCTATTTGAGATAGGTATAAATCCAATGTATTAATCTGCATATCTTTATCAAGATAGCCAAGATTTTCTCCTAATTGTCCAAGGTACTCTAAATCTTTTTTAGATAAGGAGGTATTGTCTAATTTTTTTTCAATGGTTTCCTTCCAAATAGTTTGAAAAGAAATTCCGCCCAGTTCTTTTAATCTATCCGCGATTTCACTTAAGAATAATTTATATTTTCCTTCCTGCCTTATAGCAAGGGCTTGTACCGCTTCCGGCAGTGGAGTGTTGGCATATCGGATATCGCCACGCAAGAGTATAATTATTTTCTTCAACTCTTTTAAATCAGCAATTCTGTTTCTTAGCTCACTGCTAAAATACCATCCCATGCCTGTGCATGATGTAATTATTAGTATGCAGCCAATGATTTTAATTATAAGCATTCTCACTTTCCTCCTATCCGGTTAAAATATTCTGGTCCCTCTTTCATCATAAATTTCTTCCAAGTGTCCTACTCCTCCCTGATTATTCAGCAGAATATACCGTTCAAATATCCTCTCACGTACTAATTTGCCTAAGATTGGCTTGCTTCTGATATCATCAATGGAGTTCCCATGCACTGTGGCAATCAGCTTGCATCCGCAGTTCATAACATACTCAATTGCATCAATATCCTCACCGGAGCCAACCTCGTCCACTGCGATGACTCTAGGAGACATGGAGCGAATCAGCATCAGCATTCCTTTTGCCTTGGGACAGCAATCTAATACATCGGTTCTTATCCCTAATTCATTTTGCGGTATTCCCATATAACAGGCTCCGATTTCAGAGCGTTCATCAACAACTCCTACCGTTAATCCGGGACGTTTCTCATTTCCTTCAGAAAGTTGCCTGATTACATCTCTTAGCAGCGTGGTTTTCCCACACCGTGGAGGTGATATGATTAGTGTATGATAGCAGTTATTTTCTTTACTAGTTATGTAAGGAATTACCTTGTCGGCACAGCCCTTAACCTGGTGTGATAAACGAATATTAATAAATGATATGTGTTTTATACTCTTAATCTTATTATCTTCTATTACTGCCTTTCCCGTTATTCCTACTCTGTGTCCTCCGGTAATGGTAATAAATCCCTGTTTTATTTCCTCTTCAAATGCATACAGGGAGTAATTACTGATATACTCCATAGTTTCTCTGATTTCATTTTTTGAAATTATGTAAGCATCCGCATCTGTTTTGATTAACTTCGACTGAGTTGTCAGGAAATATTCATTATTATCATAGATGACCAGCATGGGTGCATTTACCCGCAGCCGAATCTCCTGCAGCTTCTCATAATCAAATTCAATCTTTGACAGCATTGTTCTAAGTCTAATGGAAAATATTTTTAACAGCTCGTCTTTTTTGTCCATCCATCCTTCCCTCCTTTAAACAATATATGTCCACCTTCTGCATTTATTCTAAAAAAAATTTGAAAAAATTCTATATATTTATCACCATCCATATGGAAGGTTTTCGATGTTTTCCAGGGAGAATAAACGGAACCTACTGGTAAATAAAATGTTCTTGTAAAATATACTCCATTATATTATTCTTATAAAAAGATTATGAGACAAAAATATAAATTATTTTCTACAGTTTTTCTGTTGCACTACTGCTAGTGTAGAAAGTATAGAATTGGAGGTAAGAGAAGTATGGAATATGGATTAATCGGCGAAAAACTGGGGCATAGTTACTCTAAAATCATCCATGAGAAAATTGGGGGATATCACTATGGATTAAACCCATTGGCTAAAGATAATTTTGATGCTTTTATGAAAAGCAGAGATTTTAAAGGCATTAATGTAACCATTCCTTATAAAAAAGATGTTATTCCCTATTTAGATGAAATAGATGAAATTGCAGCTAAAATTGGTGCAGTTAATACAATTGTAAATAAGAACGGAAAGCTGAAAGGTTACAATACGGATTTTTATGGTCTCTTATATACAGTGGACCACAATTATATTAAAATCGAGGGTAAAAAAGTGCTGGTTTTAGGCAATGGTGGTGCTGCGAAAGCAGTAATTGCTTTATTACAACATTTGAAAGCCAAAGATATTATACTTGTTGGAAGGACAGCAAAAGATGGCGCAATTACGTATGAAGAATGTTATCAGTCTCATTCTGATGGACAAGTTATCGTAAACACAACTCCGCTAGGAATGTATCCTGAACTTGATGCTGCGGCTGTAGATCTAAAGGCATTTCCTTCATGTGAAGCTGCCTTGGATTTAATTTATAATCCCCTGAGAACTAAACTTCTGTTGCAAGCTGAAAGTCTTGGCATACAGGCTGTCAATGGGTTGGAGATGCTAGTTGCTCAGGCAGTATATGCGGCGGAAAAATATTTAGATAAAAAAATAGACGAATCCATAATTGAAGAAATATATAATGATATCCTGATGGAATTTATGAAGAAAGAGACTTGATATAATTTTCAATCATATTTTCAGAATGAATTCTCCAATATTACATATATTAAGCGGGTAATTTTATATATGGTTTTGGAGGAAACAGCCTATGGAACAGAAAAAAGAAGAATTATTTATTGAAACACAGAAAGGAAATGTGCCGGTGGAACCGGATATAATTGAAAAGTATGATTTAAAAGAAGGTACCTTCACGCCTTTTACCCATGAACGTATTGTTGATAAAAATGGTGAATTTATATATGACATGCCGGAACAGGAGCCAGCTTCCTTAAATCAGGGAGATGACGAAATTGATGAAATGGAAAATGGATTGGCCCTTTCTACATCAGAAATGATTGATATTGCTCAAGGTGTAGATTCACAGTGAAAAACGGTGTCACAAAACGGTGTCAGGCACCCTTACGATTTTCTTACGAAAAAGAACCATTTCGTAAGAAAATCGTAAGGGTGCCTGACACCAATTTATGTGACACCGTTTTTGACACCGTTTTAAATTACATTTTGAGGTTTATTTTCTAACCATTTCACAACATTGTCAAATACGATAACTGCTCTCTTTACTAATGCTTCTTTGGTTGCGAAAGCAATATGAGGAGTCACGATAGTGTTTGGTGCCAGGAATAATGGATGATCCTTTGCAATTGGTGGTTCTATTTCAAATACATCGATGCCGGCACCTGCTATCTTACCTGTTTTTAAAGCGTCAGCTAATGCCTGACTGTCAACTACAGGTCCTCTTGCAGTATTAATAAGGATTGCACTTGGTTTCATAAGTGCTATCTTTTCAGCATTTATCAATCCTTTCGTAGATGCGTTTAAAGGTGTATGAAGGGAAATGATGTCACAGGTAGATAATAAAGTATCTAAATCTGTATAAGTAATTCCGTTTCCTTCTTTTACTGTTCTACTGTACGCATATACTTCACATCCAAATGCTTTTGCTATATTTGCTACTCTCATTCCGATGGCTCCGGTACCTACAACACCAAACTTCTTGCCTTCCAGTTCAAAACCCACGAAACCGTCTTTGGTTCCACCTTCACGTACTACCTTGTCACAAGGAATAATATTACGATAGAGTGAAACAATCAGTCCAAATACCAGATCTGCAACCGCAACGGTAGAATATCCGGCACAATTACTTACAACTACTCCATTTGCTTTACAAGTATCAATGGCTATGTGATCCACCCCAGTAAAAGCAACTGATAAGAATTTCAGGTTCTTGCATCCGCCAATAACATCCGCATTCATAGGAAGATTAGATACAGCAATTATGTCAGCGTCTTTCCCTCTTTCAATTAAAGTTTCCGTGTCGGTTACTCTGGTATCATAGTAAACGATTTCTACTTTTTCTCCTAGTACTTCTTTTGCCATAGCAAGGAGCTTGTCCTTATCCACTCCTAGCGGTTCGATAATAACCAATTTCATAGTATACCTCCAATATTTCATTTTTCTCAATAATTATACCAAACTAAAATTAAAATGGCAAAAATTTTTATGGCATATACTTTACGTACGGGTGTGCATCCTGCCTGAAAGGTTACATCAGATCTATCTCTGGATATAAACCACTTTCTGAAAGTATATATACTTTATCACAAACCTCTTTTATATATTTTCTGTCATGAGATATGCTAATGATTGTTCCATTATAACTCTTTAACACATCTCGTATCACCGGATTAGAAATCGGCGAGAAATTTCTCGTAGGTTCATCTAGAACGAGAACATTACAACCTTCCAAACTTAGTTTTAACAATAATAGTTTAGCTTTTTGTCCACCTGACATTTCACGTATGGCATGATTCATTTCATCGGCGGTGTATTTCATACTTCCAAGATAAGTCCGTATTCTGGTAATTTCTTCTTTATCGAAGGTAGTAGCAAGATACTCTATGGGGGTTAAGTTAAAATCTAGTAAATCCTCATAGTTTTGAGGCATATACCCGGCTTTAATATCCTGTCTTCCTAATAATTCTTCTGCGATAACCTTAAGCAAAGTTGATTTGCCAATACCATTCTTCCCAATAATACATATTTTTTCCGGGCCTCTCACATTTAGTATTACATTCTCCGCTAGCGTCCTGTTATTTATGCATAACTGTTCCAGTCTGAAATCAAGAATCGTCTTCCCGTTTGGAATAATGATCTGTTCATTAAACTTAATAAAAATAGCATCTTCTTCTTCCGGAATCTGAGTCATATTCTCATGCTCTCTGTCAAAACGCTTTTCCATGGACTTGACGGCTTTCATTTTCTTTTTTAATAACCTTCCTCCATGAGGATCCTGACGGGTTATGGCATTTTGCTGATGCTCAACTTTCCCTTGGATTTTACGAAATCTCTCCTGCTGCTTCTCATATTCACTTTGCTCTTTTCTGGCTATTTGTTCCTGGTGTGCGAACTTTGCTAACCGCTCCCCTACATATTGTTTATATGGCATTCTCATTACAGTATAGCGAGGCAAGGTTTTCCTTCTTATTTGTTCCAAATGTATAATAACATTAGCTGTTCCTTCCAGCAGGGTTTCATCATGAGATATG
>JAQZAX010000136.1 GCA_029239455.1 Anaerocolumna sp. | reverse complement strand
ACTAAATACATTGCCTTCATAATTTTCACGCATTTTCTTTGCAGATATGTAATCCGGATACATTCGCTTCGAAGAACATTTTACAGCTAATTTTGTAATGTAATCATATTTACCGCCTTTTAAGCAGTTATGTTCATCCAATACATAAACCAGTTTTGGAAAGGCAGGGGTTACGTAAACACCTTTTTCATTTTTAATTCCTTCCATACGCTGTCTTAAAATTTCCTCGATAATCATTGCATTTTCTTCGATATATTCATCATCTTTATCAAGGTTTAAGAACAACGTAACAAATGGAGACTGTCCATTGGTTGTCATCAATGTATTGATCTGATATTGTATGGTCTGTACTCCTGATTTTAATTCATCCTGAAGCAGATTATTGATTAATTTATCAAAAGTCACCTGCTCCATCTGTTCACCAAATTCATTTTTTAGCTTACGTTCATATTTTTTACGGCTAATTCTAAGATATTTGCCAAGGTGTCTGACATCCACAGACTGTCCGCCATATTGACTGCTGGCAACGACAGAAATAATCTGTGTCAGCACTGTACATGCTACCTGAAAGCTTTTTGGGCTCTCTATTAGCTTATCGTTCATCACTGTGCCGTTATCCAGCATATCTTTAATATTAATTAAACAGCAGTTAAACAAAGGCTGTAAAAAATAATCTGCATCGTGGAAATGCAGTACGCCATCTTCGTGGGCTTTCACAATTTTTTCAGGAAGCAGAACACGTTTTGTTAAATCCTTGGATACTTCCCCTGCAATTAAATCTCTCTGGGTTGATACAATGGTAGCATTCTTGTTTGAATTTTCCTCCATTACATCTTTATTGCTGTTCTTAATCAGACTTAAAATAGAATCATCTGTTGTGTTAGCTTTACGCACCAGCTCTCTTGAATAACGGTAAATTATATATTTTTTCGCTAAAACTAATTTACCGGCAGACATTAACTTCTGCTCAATAAAATCCTGAATCATTTCCACATAAAGTGTTTCAGAGTCTTTTGATTCTATCTCTTCAATAATGTTATCTATGGTTTCCTGCTCAACTTTTTCCTCACGTGGAACTTCATTATTTGCTTTCGCAATTGCAAATAGAATCTTACTTCTGTCGTAATCTACTGCATGACCATTTCTTTTAATCACCCTCATGTTAAAACCATCCTCTATCTATTTTTTCTGTTGTGCATCACAGTATCTATGATATGATATCACATAAAAGTGAAAATGTCTACAACATATAGTAGCATTTAGGATAATGATACTATATATAGAGGTGTCAGGCACCATTAATTTTTTATAAACTTTATTAAAATTTTATAAACTTCTCAAGCCACCCGGCAAACGAAACACTACTTATGCTCCAGGATACGGCTTAAATCACTGCCTCCAAAAGCTTCTTGGTGTACGGATGCTTTGGTGAATGGAACAATTCTCTCATGTCTGCTGTCTCAACGATTCTGCCCTGATGCATAACACAAACCCTATCACACAGTAGATAGATAACATTTAAATCATGGGAAATAAATAAGTAGGACAAGTCATATTCCTTACGTAGGCTCCTTAGCAGTTCAAGTATTTGAGACTGTACCGTAACATCAAGTGCAGAGACAGGTTCATCCAAAACAATTAGTTTTGAGTTTTGAATTAAGGCTACTCCGATTGCCACCCTTTGTCTCTGCCCGCCACTAAGCTGTGATAAGAACCGCCTTCCGTGTTTCTCCTGTAATCCAATGTCTTTCAGAATTTTGGCTACTTTTTCTTTTCTCTCTTTTTTGCTGTAACCTCCCGCAAGTTTTAGAGGTTCCTCTAAGATCCAGTCCACCCGCTTCACAGGGTTTAAGCTTCCGTATGGATCCTGAAATACCATCTGAGGCTTTACAGTATTTAAAACAATAGCTCCGTCTCTGTCAGGAATCAATCCAACTATGGATTTGGCAATTGTTGACTTGCCACTGCCGCTTTCCCCTACGATTCCAAGGATTTCACCCCGCCTCATATGCAGTGTGGCATCATAAACCACCTGTTTTTTACGTCTCTTAGCCAATATATTCTGAGTCACTTCCTCATAGTAAACATTGAGATGATTCACTTCTAGTATGTTATCAATGCCTATATTTTTTGTTATCGCTTCTATTTTTTCTATATCGTCAGTTCTTTCTACTTTTTTTTCTACCTCTTTTGTTATCTCTCTCTGGTCCAGCAACACGGAAGGCATGGCTGCAATCAGTTTTTTAGTGTAATCATTCCTAGGGTTTAAGAAAAGCTCATGGGTAGTTCCCTGTTCAACAATTACACCATCCTGCATAACAAGTGCCCTAGCGCATATCTTTTTTATGACACTTAAGTCATGGGAAATCAGGATAACAGCTGTTCCATACTTCTGATTCATACTTTGTATCAGATTTAGTATCGTCCCTTGAATTGTAACATCTAATGCAGTCGTTGGTTCATCTGCAATTAAAAGCTTAGGTCTGCAAATCATAGCCATGGCTATCATTACACGCTGGCGCATTCCTCCTGATAACTGGTGGGGATATTTAGTATAAATAGTTTCGCCATTGCCTAATTCAGCCTCCCTTAAGGCTTCCATTGTCCGCTCTTTTCTTTCCTTTTCACTTAATCCCTTTTCATGCAGTAGCAGCATCTCTTCAATTTGACGTCCCACAGTCATAACAGGATTCAGTGATGTCATTGGCTCCTGAAATATCATGGAAATCTGATTGCCCTTTAGCTTCCTAAATTCTTCACCGCTTAACTTTAGCAAATCCCTGTCTTCAAATGCAATACTTCCGCCAAGAATCCTCGCCTCTTTTGATAATAGCCCCATAATAGACAGGGCAGTCATAGTTTTGCCTGAGCCGGATTCACCAACAATACCAAGAATTTCTCCTTTTTCTAAATAAAAAGAGATATCATCCACTACCTTTGCTAGTTCTCCCTTGTTTACAAACCCGGTGGTAAGGTGCTCTACTTTAAGCAGTACTTTCCGTTCACTATGTGTCATTGACATCACCTCCCATCTATTGCTCATTTACCAGGCTTACACCCAGTACGGTAAGTATAATTACTATTCCCGGTGCCATAGCATACCACGGCGCATTCATCAGATAAGGCTGTGCCTCTGAAAGCATCCTTCCAAGACTTGCATCCGGCGGCTGAACCCCCAGTTGCAGATAACTCATGCCGGCTTCTGCAAGGACTGCGTTATTAAAGCCAATGGTAATGGCAGATACCAGAATCGGTTTCGTATTGGGCAGAATATGAACAAACATAATTCTTAAGTCACTGGCCCCCATTAGCTTTGCATTTTTTACAAAATCCATCTGCTTTAGGGATATGAATTCACTGCGGATTACCCTTGCAAAACTTGGTACAAATATAATACCCAGTGCAATGATTACGTTGTATTTACCAGGACCAATAATACTCACAAACACCAATGCCAGTAATATGCTAGGAAATGAAGTAACTCCGTCGTTTATCCTCATAATCACTTCATCCAGCCACCCACCGTAATAACCGGTAAATGCTCCGACTGCAGTTCCAATGGCAGCGCCAATTGCTACGGTTAATATAGCAACCAGAAAAGTCGTACTTGCACCTACCATGACCCGACTTAAAATATCTCGTCCAAAATTATCGGTACCAAAGGGATGGGCTAAACTTGGAGCCATATTTTTTATGGCCCCATTCATTTCATTTGGATCAAAAGGTGTATGTAAGATACCAATCAATAGAAAGAGGAGTATAAGGCAAATGATTACTGTACCAATTATGAAATTAATATTCTTATATCGTGCTTTCACTCATCTTCTCCTTATTACACCCTGACTCTCGGGTCTATATATTGGTATAAAATATCAACAATAAAATTAACAATTACAACAACTGCTGCAATATACAAAATGATAATCTGCACCACGGGATAATCCCGGTTGGATATGGAGGTTACCAGCAGCCTGCCAAGTCCCGGCAGACCAAATACCTGTTCTATGATAATACTTCCTGCCATAATGTCTGCAATTACCATTGCAATAAATGTAATTACAGGTATTAGTGCATTCTTTAAAACATGTCTGTAAAGAATGGTATTCTCTTTCTGTCCCTTGCTTCTTGCTGTCCTTACATAATCCTGCTTTAGCTGTCTAAGCACCGAGCTTCGTAAAAACTTTACAACCATGGCAATCTTAGGAATGCCAATTGCCAGTGCAGGGAAAATCATAAATCTGATAAATTGTCCAAAGTTATCTGATGGGTTAACGTATCTTCCTGGTATAAACCATTTTAGGACAAATCCAAAAACCAAAGTAATAATCATTCCAAGAAAGAAAGGTGGAATTGCCATGGAAGTATTGGTTATCAATGTAATCAGACGGTCAATAAAGCCGCCTTCTTTCTTAGCAGTAAGTATCCCAAGGGGAATAGAAACTATCAAAATAATTATAATCGATAGCAGAGAAAGCCATAAAGTAACCGGCATACGGTCTCCTACCAATGATTTAACCGGAAGCTCATATTGAAATGACTTCCCAAAATCTCCTTGCAGCGTGTTACCAATCCAGGTAAAGAATCTAACAAGTACATTCTCGTTTAATCCAAGCTCTTCCCTTAGTGCATCAATTGCTTCCTCGGTAGCATTAGTTCCTAAAGATGTTACTGCACTATCGCCTGGAATCACCTGAAATGCTATAAAGGTAAGAAAGGAGACCATGAATAGCGTAATTACTAAAGTATATATTCTTTTCATTATGTATTTCATTGAATCATCTCCTTTGAAACCCATGTTTTTACAGTCAAATTCAGACGGGGTCCAAAGCCCCGTCTGAATACAAGTCCTAACAAATTTTATTCCGTAAAATAAATCTTTGACATATCCAGTACATATACCGGATAGAAAGTATATCCGCCAAGTTTTTTATTTACTGCTACAAGCAACGATGGATCTTGAATATAAACCGCAGCTGCATCCTCTGTCAGGATAGTCTGTAATTCTTTATAATAGGTGATTTTTTCATCATCACTGGTAGTTCTGATGGCTTTGCCAATAATTTCATCATATTCTGCATTATTATAGTTTAGAAAATTATTATCTGCTGTGGAGGTGTATCGCTCCATAACGTCACGAGGTGCAAGTTTGGCATCAAGTCCAATGATGGTAGCTTCATAATTCCTTGCCACATAGACATCACTTAGCCAGCTTGCCCATTCCACCTGTTTAATCTGGGCTGTAACGCCGATTTGTTTTAGCTGTTCCACTAACACCTGGGCCGTATCCACATGAAACTTGTAGTTAGAAGGTACGGTAATAGTAAATGTAAAACCATCCGGATATCCTGCTTCTGTGAGTAAAGATTTTGCTTTGGTGGTATCTACGGTATAGTATTCAGCTAATTCTGTAGCATAATATTTAGCAAAACCCGGGAACATGTTACTTCCGATTACGGTACCTCTTCCACCAGCAACCATAGAAAGAACGCCTTGTCTGTCTACTGCATAGCTTAATGCCTGACGTACTTTTACATTATTAAATGGTTCTGCCTGATTATTTAAGAACATTGCCTGCACCAGATTCATGTGACCTTCTTCAATGCGGAAAGTCTCTGCTAACTGTGTTGCCTGTGCATCTGTCAGGTATGGGAAGATGTCAATGGAACCTGCCTGCAATTCCATCATAACCGCATCTGTATTTGGCACAATTTTAAATGTAACCTTGTCAAGATATGCTGCTTCTCCATAATACTCTTCATTCTTTTCCACCACAAAACTTTCAAGTGGTGTGTATGACACAAATTTAAAAGGTCCTGTTCCTACAGGTGCTGTGTCCTGGTTGGTGTAATCTTTCGGTATAACGGAACTGGTAAGATACCCGATTAATTCGGAATCTGCTTCTTTTAGTACCACTTCTACCGTCGTTTCGTCCACTTTGTTAATGGCAGAAACGTTAGAAAGCGCCGATTCGACTACTACAGCAGGATCTGCTGTCTCAAGTAAACCGGCGCTTCTTTTTAATGAATATATAACATCATCCGCCGTTACTAGAACCCCATTATGAAACTTTACATCTGGTCTTAGGTAAAATGTATAAACTTTACCATCGTCAGATAGTTCATAATCCTTAGCAACAGCCGGAACTAAATTACCATCTTTATCAGGCTTTACAAGCCCTTCAAAAACGTTAAATAACACTTCCTTAGTTCCTGCCGC
>JAQZAX010000135.1 GCA_029239455.1 Anaerocolumna sp. | reverse complement strand
CTCTTACAAGCCTCTTATCAGCACAAAAATCAAGCCAGCTGGCATGACTTCCCGCTAGAGTCTTGACGATATATGAACAGTGTTCTCGGCCGGTCGACGTCAAATCGAATATAGATACAGCACTATTCATCATTTATAAATTTTGAGGCTTTTGACCCTCAAATCCAATAAATTTATATGTGAAAGGAAGATAAAGAGTGAAAGAAAATTTAGAAAAAGAAAGGTTGCCACAGTGTGATTCTTTCACTTCTTTTTATTTGTGGCAGTTTCGCAGGCCTACCTGCGATATAAGGTGGGTGTAAAGGTTGAAAGAAAATACAATGAAAGAAAGGATTGCCATAAATAGATTCTTTCAACCTATTTATTTATGGCAGTATCGCAGGTGTACCTGCGATATAAGGTGGGTATAATAATGAAAAAATTAATTAATAGTCCAGAGCAGGTTGTAGAAGATATGTTACAGGGTATGATTCTGGCTCATCCAGATTATGTAAGAAAATTAGATGGCTATCATGTTCTGGTAAGAAAGAATTCCCCAATCAACGGGAAAGTTGCACTTGTTAGCGGAGGCGGAAGCGGACACGAGCCAGCCCATGGCGGATATGTTGGCACTGGAATGTTAGATGGAGCGGTTGCCGGAGATGTGTTTACTTCTCCCACACCAGATCCCATCTATGAAGCTATGAAAGCGGTAGACAGTGGAGCCGGAGTCTTATTAGTTGTTAAAAACTATACCGGAGATATTATGAATTTTGAAATGGCAAAAGAGATGGCTGAAATGGAAGGCATTAAAGTAGACTATGTCGTAGTGAATGATGATGTTTCAGTAGAAAACAGTACCTATACTGCCGGAAGGCGGGGAATTGCAGGAACAATATTTGTACATAAAATAGCCGGTGCCAAGGCGGAAACCGGTGCAAGTTTAGAAGAGGTGAAAGAGGTTGCTCAAAAGACAGTGGATCATGTAAGAAGCATGGGTATGGCACTTACTCCATGCATCGTGCCAGCTGCGGGGAAAGCGAATTTTACCTTGAAAGAAAATGAAATGGAAATAGGAATGGGTATTCATGGTGAGCCAGGAACCCATAAAGAATTTATCCAAACTGCAGATGAAGTAACAGAGCAGTTAATGAAAAAAATACTGGAAGATATGCAATTAGCAGAAGGTGATGAAGTAGCAGTCATGGTAAATGGACTTGCAGCTACCCCTCTGATGGAACTCTATATCGTAAACAAAAAGGTACATGAGATCTTATTCCAAAAGGGAATCAAAGTATACAAAACTATGGTTGGTGAATACATGACCTCCTTGGAAATGGCAGGATGTTCTGTGAGTATTCTTAAACTTGATAATGAATTAAAGGAATTATTGGATGCAGCAGCTGATACACCTGCTTTAAAAGTTTGATAAATCAGGAGTGAAAGAATGAGTATAAATGGTCATAAAGTAATAAATATTATGGATAAAATTGCAGACGCGATGGAAGAAAATAAGTTGTATTTAACTGAACTGGATGCTGCTATTGGAGATGGGGACCATGGACTCAATATGAGCAAAGGGTTTCAAGCGGTGAAGGAAAAGTTAAAAGAGGATGAGGAAACTAACATAGGGGAGATCTTAAAAAAAACAGGAATGACCCTGGTATCTAATGTTGGTGGGGCTTCAGGTCCATTATACGGGACTGCTTTTATGAAAGCCGGAATGGAAGTGAATGGTAAAGAAGAAATTAATATTGCCGATTTTGAAAGAATGCTAAAAGCAGCCCTTGATGGAATTAAATTAAGGGGAAAAGCGGAACGAAATGATAAGACAATGATTGATGCGATTGAACCTGCACTTAATGCAGTAAGCAACGCCATCCGTCAGGAACTTTCCCCGAAAGATGTCCTAAAAGCTGCCGCAGACGCTGCTAATGAAGGGGTAGCATTTACCAAGGAAATTGTAGCCAGAAAGGGCAGAGCCAGCTACTTAGGAGAGCGAAGTATTGGACACCAGGACCCAGGAGCAACTTCGAGTGCATTGATATTTGATATAATTTATAAGGAACTGTAGAAGATTATGAAATGTAAATAATGGTAATGAAAAATGAATGGAGATTGGTAAATGGTTGGACTCGTTATTGTTTCCCATAGTCAAAAACTGGCAGAAGGGGTAAGGGACTTAGCGGCACAAATGGCCGCAGAAGTACCAATTGCTGTGGCAGGCGGCACCGGAGACGAAAGAATCGGCACGGATGCTAACAAAATAATTGCAGGGATAAAAGAAGTTTATTCTGAAGATGGAGTTCTAATTATCTTTGATTTGGGTAGTGCTTATTTGAATGCAGAGATGGCAATCGAATTTCTGGAAGACGAAATGAAAGAAAAAACCGAAATTATTGATGTTGCATTTGTTGAAGGTACTGTGATGGCAGCAGTTTTAAGTAGCGTGGGTAAAAAACGGCAGGAAATGAAAGAAGAATTAAAAGAATTATGTGTCGGTAAAATGCCTTAATTACTTAACTTTAGTTTTTGAATTGTTGAAGTAATATAACAAAAGTAAATATTTTGAAGCTTCGCAAATCCTAATAACTTTATGTATAAAGGAGCCCTCCAGGCAGGATGCACATGACGCGCTAAGGAAATTTGTCACAGATGTGACAGCGCGTCAGCGCTAGAGTCTGAAGGGCCTGACTCTTTCTTGTCATGAAAATTAACATTTATTTTTTGCTTTTATCATGGGAGGATAAAACATTATAATTTGAAAAGTTTCCCCAATTCTCTACTTTGTTATATTGAGGGTAAGATGACAAAAAGTGCACAATAATAGGGACATAATCTAATTCTGGATGTTCATGGAAAAATGTACTGTCACCATATCTTATTGCTTCCAAGGCTAATGGTAATTCGCGCCGAAATATATAATTTCTAATCGCTGCCACAGGACCAAATTCTCCGTCAACATATAGGTAAACATAATAACTATAATCGGTTCCTATGGTTACCCATTCACCAAGTACTTCATCTCTCATTTCATTTATCTTATCATAGGCATAGTTGTCACCGATAAATAGAAACAATTCCGCCGTAATGTCAGAATGAGTTAATGTATAGTACCTTGGAATAATCGGTTCTGTAGGGGTCACGCCATTCCTATATTCCACTGAAAGTTTATCAGGATTTAATCTGCTCATATACAAATACCTACATATACTTTGTTATAGGAATATTATATGACCTTTGTATTCTTTGGTTAATTATAGAGTTTGGAGAATGTGCCAAGGCACATTCTTTCTTAAATTAAAATAATTGTAAAGTATTTGTAAAATATATAAATTTAGATTGACAAGGGGCTATATAAATGATATTTTTGATATTGAACAGTGTTCAATTATAGAACGATGTACAACAAATATAGGAGAAAGGATGGAATCATGGCGGTAGAGAAAAGAAGGGAACGAGAGATAGAGGAAATGAAAGAACTAATCCTAACGACAGCTAGTGAAATCATTGCCACAGAAGGACTTGATAAGTTATCCATTCGAAAAATAGCAAACAAAATAGAATATTCACCCTCAATCATATATCATTACTTCAAGGATAAAGATGAAATAATAGGCAATGTAATGCAAAGGGGATATAAGAAAATTCTATCTGCGGTTTCCTCCGCTAAAATGGAACAGGAAACCCCAATCGATAGAGTAAAGCAGATGACGAAAAATTATATTAGGGCTGCACTTCATATGCCGGAAGAGTTTATGGCTGTTCAATTAAATCAATCCGAAATAGCGCTAAAACATACCGCTTCATTATTTAAGGGAGCATCGAAAGAAAAGCCAGCTTTAACTGCACTGTACCAATGCTTACAAGAAATGTATGCTGGGCATGACGTTAGTGAAGATAAGTTGGAAATGACAGGGCAAATGATTGTTGTGGCAACATTAGGACTTATTTTCAAGCTTATTATAGAAAAAGATATTGATGAGGAACAGCGAGAAAGACTCATAGACTTTTACACAGAGGATATTGTATTAAGAATAGCAAAGGGTACACATAATGACAATTACATCGAAAGCCTATCTTAAGTCAATAGAAAATGCGCTTAATCAATAAAACATGGAGGGAATTTAAAATGAATACTTTAATTGTTTATGCAAGTAAATATGGATGTACAAAGAAATGCGCGGAATTATTATCAAAAGAGCTTCAAGGAAAATCGGATTTAGTAAACTTAAAATCTAGTGATAACATACATATTTCTGAATATGACAGGATTATAATTGGTGGTTCCATCTATGCCGGTAGAATACAAAAGGAAGTGAAAGAATTTTGCTGTGAGAATTTAGAACGTTTAAAGGAAAAGCAAATTGGATTATTTATTTGTTGTATGCAAGAGGGGAAAGAGATTGAAACTGAACTGGTACAAAATTTTGATTCTGAATTAGTTAAGATAGCAATAGCTAAAGATGGGTTTGGAGGAGAGTTTAACTTGGATAAAATGAATTTCTTAGAAAAGTTTATAGTGAAAAAGATCTCTAAGGTAACTACGAATAAATCAAATATTTTAACGGAAAATATACATCATTTTGCACAAGCGATGAATGGAATTTAACTTATTGGAGGTACTTTATGAAATATAAACATACTGTTAGTATTCTTGTTGTTAGTGTCATCCTTTTATCCGCGTGGGCTTCTGTGATTGGTATTTTTTCTAACACGGGAAACGGTACTTATGAAATCAAATCTTTCCGGGGTGAAACAGTGCAGATTTATGGGAGCGGTTTATACGGTAATGATTCTGTATCCGTAGTTGCGCAGGGTAAGGCCCAGGATATTGTTACCGTAGTTTTAGCAATACCATTATTATTATTATCTCTGTATCTATCTGTAAAAGGTTCCTTAAAAGGCAGATTACTGCTAACAGGAACCTTAGGCTATTTCCTTTATACCTATATATCTTATGTATTTTTGTGGATGTACAATTCGATGTTTCTTGTTTATGTTATACTCATGTCCATGAGCTTCTTTGCATTAACATTATCAATGCTGTCTTTTGATATAGATAATTTATGTCATGCATTTAATAAAAAGCTACCTGTAAAGTTTTTAGGTGGATTTCAAATCTTTTTTGCGGCAGCATTATGTTTACTTTGGCTGGGTAAAATAATTCCCTCCCTTATAGAGAGAAACGTACCAGCAGGATTAGAACATTATACGACGCTTGTTATCCAAGGGTTAGATTTGGGATTTATTGTGCCGATCGCATTGTTATCCGGAATATTGCTTATAAAAAGAAAACCATTTGGATACCTACTCACTTCTGTCATTATTATGAAGGGATTCACTATGGGAGCAGCGCTCACTGCTATGATTATTGGTCAATATATTGCAGGAGTTAAAATGAGTATGATTGAAATAATTATGTTTCCCGCATTCAGTTTGGTAATTTTCTATTGTATGATTCTACTGTTAAAAAATATAGAAAATGTGGAAAATTAGGAAAGAAGTTATAAACTATTTCTTCAATAGTTCCTTTATATATTTTTCCATATCTTTATCTAAGTCCAATTTTATACTCACTACATTACTGTTAATCTGATCCGTAATTTGTTGTTTTGTTTTATTTTTTTCTTCATTTATTGCAGTGTCTAATTGCTTTTTTAGTTCATTAACATAAGTGTTTATTTCATTATCTGCTCTTGCTATCTCGCTTTTTTTATATGCTTCTATATCATTGATAGCTTGTGTAGATGCAGAATCTATGTATTGTTTCATATCATTAGAACTCTCTGTCTCAATATTACTTAACTCTTGGTCGGTAACTTGCAAGTAATATGTTTTGATAGAATTAAAACCTTCTTTTATTAAACTAATAATATTAGTATTTAAAAAGGTAGTAGCGTAAGCCTGGGTACTTCCCATAATTGATATAGCGATTAACATACTTATCATAACTTTCCTATTTAGTAGTCTCTTCATATCATGTTTCCTTTCTGTGATAACAATAATCTATTTATATTTTTATCACATGATAGGAACACTATTCAATAGTAAAATGATGTTAATTCATGATATTCAATGCCCAAAGCAAAGTATTTTAATAGCACTCTTTACCTAGTAAGCACTAGACAATACCAGATATACCCCAGATGAAACCTTTACTAGAATAAGGGAGAGAATTAATGGTGGGAAAATTCTGTGAGGTTTCTTTGTTTTTCGAAAATAATCTTCACTTCTTATAGGCATAATAATTAAATAATCTTA
>JAQZAX010000134.1 GCA_029239455.1 Anaerocolumna sp. | reverse complement strand
ACCCTAAAAGAATTATGGGAAGCCTTAGGGGAGAGAAAAATAACCTGCGTAAGGGAGTTAACCAAGAAGCATGAGGAAACTTTCTGCACTACAATAAGTGAAGCAATCTTATTTTATGAAGAACATGAACCTAAGGGAGAGTTTGTTCTTGTAGTGGAAGGACGAACTTACGAAGAACTTCAGAAAGAAGAACAGGAACAATGGAAAAAGATGTCTCTTGTAGAACATATGAATCTATATTTAAACAAAGGCATGAACAAAAAAGAAGCTATGAAAGCAGTTTCCCTAGACCGGGGAGTAACCAAAAGAGAGATATATCAATCCCTTCTGGAAGAGGACTGATAAGAATGAAATAATTTATAATTATGCAAAACCGGGAGAAAGAGTTTTCTAAAACAAACTCCTGCGAAGCTTTTCTTTATTGTATAGGCGGCTATTTCCTATACAATAAAAAGGGCCTTTCATTTAGAAAGGCCCTTTGTGGAATATAATTAATCAATTAGTCCAGCAAGTCTAGCTAATTCCACGATTGAATCTTTGGAAATCTTTTTACCGTGGTAATCAAAAAGATTATCTTTAGATCCACTAAAAATGTCGGTAGGTTCATATTTTTGTAAGATGATTCTATCTTCATCGACAAAAATTTCAAGAGGATCTCTCTCGCCTACTCCTAAAGTTCTTCTTAGCTCGATTGGAAGTGTGATTCTTCCTAATTCGTCTAATTTTCTAACTATTCCTGTGCTTTTCATATGTTTGTACCTCCTATAATACATTTATAAAATATCACAGAAAAATATGAAAGTCAATAAAAAATTTATAAATTATGGAAACGTTTTAGAATATTTTTGATATAAATGTAAAAATAATAGTTTTGAGTAACTTGTTGTAAAAAAAGGTATAAAAAACAATAAAAATTTATAATTACGAATATTTTACGTAATTACAAAACCACTTTTCGTGTCATTTATTTTGCTCTTTCAGAATATAGTAAGTATTAAGATATCAAAAAGGAATTACGTATGCTTAATTATTTATGGGGCTTTATGATTATCATAGGAATTGTGGTTGGGGTACTAAATGGCAACATCGGGGAGATAAGTACAGCCTCAATTAATTCTGCAAAAGAAGCAGTATCTTTATGCATAACTATGCTAGGTGTTATGTCTCTTTGGACCGGTATTATGCAAGTCGCAAAAAGTGCCGGAATAACAGATGCATTTACTAAAATTCTAAGACCAGTCCTTCGGCTGCTTTTTCCTAAAATACCAAAAGACCATATTGTAAATGAATACATAGCATCTAATATGATTGCAAACATTTTAGGACTTGGATGGGCAGCAACGCCAATGGGACTAAAAGCTATGAGTGAGCTCAAAAAACTGAATCGTAATGGCGATACGGCCAGTTGCGATATGTGTACGTTTCTAATTATTAATATCTCTTCTCTTCAATTAATTCCTGTAAATATTATAGCATACCGAAGTCAGTATGGCTCTGTAAGCCCTACAGAGATACTTGGAGCCGCGCTTGCCTCCACAACCATCTCGACTATTGCGGGCGTTTTATTTTCCTTAGTTGCAAGAAGATTAAGTAAATTAAATTAGGGGGATAGAGATGCAATTTTTATTATATGTTTCTGACTACATAATACCATTTGTTATATTCTACATTGTTGGATTTGCTTTGCTAATGAAGGTGCCGGTTTTTTCAGAATTTACAAAAGGCGCGGAAGACGGATTTAAAGTAGTATTTAATATTCTTCCAACACTAATTGGACTTATGATAGCAATTGGAATACTGCGTGCATCAGGAACACTTAATCTACTTGCAGGACTAGTGAGGCCAGTTACCAGTTTACTGCACTTTCCTTCGGAGCTGGTACCCTTAGTAACAGTCAAACTATTTTCTTCTTCAGCAGCTACAAGCCTGCTTCTGGATATATTTAAAGAATATGGGCCGGATTCCTATCTGGGAAGGTTGTCTTCAATTATCATGAGCTGTACGGAAACCGTATTTTATACAATGAGTGTATATTTTATGACTGCGGGAGTTAAGAAAACCAGATATACTCTGGTTGGAGCGCTGTTTGCAACCATTACGGGAATAATCGCAAGTGTAGTTATAACTAAGATAGTATTTTAAGTAATGAATAACTATCTGAATAAAAGAGAATAGAGATTCCACCAAAAAGCAGTCTTTTTGGGGAATCTCTATTCCATTACCAAGGTCAGTATTGGGGTTCTACTCCTTATTCGCCAAATCACTATATCCTTCCATCCAGTTATCTAATCTGTCGGCAATTACGGAAAAAGGTGCCGGACCGATATTTAATATAAATTCATGGAAATCTTTTAATTTGAAATCTTCCCCAAGCTCTTCTTTTGCCGTATCCCTCAATTCCAGAATCTCTAAATAGCCAATGCCATACTGTGGATAGAGCGCGGGTTCCTCAATCATTGTATTGTATAGAAGCTTAATAGTTCCTTTATCTTCAATACCAAATTCACTCAAATAGTTGGCGGTGTCTGATAAGGTCCAGCCATCATAATGGATACCAATATCAAGGCGGCAATATAGTGCCATGTTGGCTGCCATATTTGCTTCTAAGAAGTCTGCCACATTCTTATCAAATCCTGCAAGCTGGTAGGAATAATATTCAACATAAGTTGCCCAGCCTTCTACATAACCACCAAAATCCAGTAAGTTGCGAATGGCAGCAGGTTCTAACTCCCTAAAATATACGGATTGGTACAAATGTCCAGGATATCCTTCGTGTGCTATGGTTGGAAAGATTTGTGATAAATCATAATCCGGATTATTGTTAATATAGATTGTATTATCTTTATAATTGTCTATGGCAGGTATAAGATACATTGCAGGACTTAAGTAGTCCTGAAGGGAGGAATGTACATATTTAATAGAGCAATTTACATCAGGGCTTTCCGGAAAATCCTTAGCGATTGAGCTTTTCAGGTATTCAATTATTTCTCCGGGATCCGTATAAGTAAAGGATAAATTCATAACTTTATCATAAACATCGGAATCCTTTGTCATAATGGTACCGAGTTTTAATAGGTTAGTGCTTACGCTGTTATCGAGTAAATCTTTTAATTCCTCTATAGATTTTGATGAGCCTGTATTGACACGGATTAGATACTCATAATAATCTTTACCATTTTTATAATAACTTAATCCACCTTTATTGACTCCGGTACCCTTTAATTCTTCTAAGGTATCAATGAGTAATTCATAGGCCGGAATTATAAAGCCTAGAACTGCCTCTTTATTTGCCTTTTCATAATCAGCGATTTCTGCATTTGTTAAACCTCCAAAATCCTCGACTTTATCATTAAATATTCCAATAAGATAATTCTCTTCTTTTGTTTCTATAAAAGCCTTACATTGGTTAATAACACTATCAGCGACTTCGTCATTCATAAAAAGATCAACCTCAGATTTTTGCCTTTCAAATGCTATAATCTCTTCAAAATAATTATATACCATGGGGAGTAATTGGATATAAGTAGCAATATCTTCTTTGCTATAAAAGTTAAACTCAGCTAGCAGAATGGGGAGCTGAGCCTGGATTCCGGAAGTCGGACCAAGACATTCATTATAGAGTATAAAATCACCTATTTCCTGTTCTAATTCCAAATCACTTTTTAATATATCATAGGATAACTTTTGAGACTCGGTAAGCCGTTCATAGTCAAACTGATTTAGTTTTGCTAAGTAATTTTCAGAGACAGCCAGTATTCGCGTGACATAAGGAACGGAATAATGTCCTAACGTTACTTTAGCATCACTGATTCCATAATTTTTAGGATTGGCAACAGAATAATTTAGAGTAAGTGAATCCCGCTGTACTTCTGCTATAAATACCTGATCTAAAAACAGATCGAATTCTTCCTGGACTGTTAGGCTATTTACTTTTTCTTTTGGTGAACAACCAGAGTAGAATAATGTAGTTATTGTTATTAGAATTAAAAAAATAATATATTTCTTTTTTAAATAAGCAAGCTGTATATGGCTTGAGCCGCTATACTGTTTCATATTATGTACCAGCCTTTCCACTGTGAAAGAATCAGAAATTTTATGATTACTGCAATTATACCATAAATAGTAAGCTATTATAATAAAGGAACTAGATGCAGGTATCATTCCATTGCTAATTCTACATTTTTATTAATCTTCTTCTTATAAGAGTATGTTGGTATTCAAAAAAGAATACATATTCTATGCAACTTCTAAGTAACTATCAAATAAAGCAAGGTAGCTATCAAAAAAACGAGGCTATCAAAATAAAAAACGAGGCAACTATGAAAAATAAAACATGAGGTAACTATCAAAAATAAAGCAAGTTGACATTATAAAGTTACAATGATAAAATGTAGAAAAATTATGAAGGAGTTAGAATCTATGGAAGCGATAATAACAACGGGTCATGTTAGTTTTATACTTGTATTTTTAGAAGGAATTTTGTCCTTCTTCTCACCATGTGTAATTCCGCTAATTCCTGTATATATGAGTTATTTGGCAGGGAATGCAAACAATGTTTTAGAAGATGGTGCAATTACCTATGAAAGAAAGAAAGTATTTTTTCATACCTTGTTTTTTATATTGGGAATTTCCTCTGCGTTTTTTATTTTAGGAATGTCATTTACTGCACTGGGAAGTTTCTTTTATGATAACAAAATGTTATTTACCAGAATTGGCGGTATCCTTATTATTTTAATGGGATTGTTCCAGCTTGGATTTTTTGATATCTCATTCTTACAGAGAGAAAAGAAATTCCATCTCAACCTTGGTGATAAAAAAATAAATCCTTTCATGGCGCTAATTATGGGATTCACCTTTAGTTTTGCATGGACACCTTGCGTTGGTCCGGCACTTTCATCGGTATTAATCATGGCTTCCGGAGCTAAAACATCACTTACAGGTAATTTGCTTGTACTTGTATATGCCTTAGGATTTGTTCTTCCCTTCCTGATACTGGGATTATTTACAACACAAGCGTTAGACTTTATTAAGAAAAACAAAAAGCTAATAAAGTACACAATTAAAGCAGGCGGTATCATACTGATAATCATGGGTATTATGACATTTACCGGCTGGATGAATGGGGTATCCAGTTATTTAAATTCTATCAGTAGTAATCAGCTTAATTCATCCAAGAATACATCACCGGCAGCAGATATTGAATCAACAACAGAAGAAAGTACAGATTCTGCAGCATCAGAATCCGAAGAAAGCTCCGACGCCACAATGCAAGAATCAGATTCTGGCGAAGATACCGGAACTGTGGCAAATGAATCGGATTCCGGGGAAGTAAGTAACTCTGAAACAGAGGAGTCCGAAAATGTGCAGGCGCCACTTCCTGCCATTGATTTTACTTTAACAGATCAATATGGAAATGAACATACGCTTTCTGATTATAAAGGTAAGGTTGTTTTCTTAAACTTCTGGGCAACCTGGTGTCCACCTTGTAAAGAAGAGATGCCACATATTGAGCAATTGTACCAGGAATATAATTTAAATGAAGACGAGGTAGTCTTTTTAGGGGTTGCAAATCCTAAGAGTGAGGAGTATCCTAATAATCAAGATGAAGAAAAAGAGGATATTATAAAATTCCTTGAAGATAACGAATATACATTCCCTACGGTTTTTGATGAAACCAGCGATATTTTTGAAAGTTATTATATCACAGCGTTTCCTACTACTTTTATGATAGATAAGGAAGGTAATGTTTTGGGATATGTTCCAGGCATGATGACAAAGGATATGATGATTAGTGTAATAAATCAGACGCTGCAATCTACCGAGTAGAAACTAAAGGAGTAAGAGATATAGTGTTTGAGGGTAAGGCAGCAAAATCGAATATATATACAGCGATATTCATCGAACAACAAAAACTTGGCTTTTGACCCTCAAATCCTAAGTATAAGATTAGGTGATTGCGAAACTTCAAAGTTTTCGCTATTTGTGATACAACATATACAATTCCGGAGCGGAAGTTAAGCGGAAGGAGCGTTGTAGCGGAGGAATTGTATATGTTGTATCACAAATTCAAAATATTTATTAGTTTCGCAATTACCTCTAAGTATAAGAGATACAAAAGGAGAAGTCTATCATGAAGAATCAATATAATCTTCCGTGTAATATTGCCCAGACGTTAAATATTATCGGGGATAAATGGACGTTACTGATACTGCGCCAGTTAACGACCCGTCACAATACTTATAAGGAAATACAGGAAGATTTAGAAGGAATTCCAAGCAATTTACTCTCTGAACGTTTAAAGAGTCTGGAAGTT
>JAQZAX010000133.1 GCA_029239455.1 Anaerocolumna sp. | reverse complement strand
AACGCAATAAAAAATCCCTTGAAAATCAAGGGATTTCATTAAGCGCGAGACGGGATTCGAACCCGCGACCCTCGCCTTGGCAAGGCGATACTCCACCACTGAGCCACTCGCGCATTTATCAATTTTCATTCTATTTATCAGAATGTAACGAATGCAAAAATCATTATAGCATAAACTCTATTTTGTGTCAATCATAATTCAATGTTTTATATATTTCTTATGAATTCCAATATTTATATTTTATCTTATTTCCAACATTCATTAAATTTTACATTTTATCCATCTGATATGAATTCTAAATTCTAAATTTTATCAATCTATTTCATATTATTTTAGATAATAAAATAATAAATACAGTAAAGTGGCTTTCATCTAGCAACTTTACTGTATTCTAGATCAATTTATATATTCATAATTATAACTAACACCTAACCTAGATCGGGTTCATCTGCTAGAACTATTGTATCTCTAACTTTACCCTCAGTTTCAAAAATTATTATCTCATTAGCACCTGCCTTTAATAATGGTGCTGGTAAATATAATCTTTTCTGCGGTCCAATCTCCCAGAACCTTCCTAAATTAAATCCATTTATAAATACACAGCCTTTACCCCACCCTTCCATATCTATAAACGTATCACCTAATTCTGTTGCAGTAAATTCGAATCTGTAGAAGGCTGGCTTGTTTTCTTCATAACCTCTTGTAAAATCAAGTTTATTAAGATTATCGAGAGGTAAAGTATAATGATCCCAATTCATGTGTTGGTGTCCATTAATAATTACACTACTGTCTATTCCTTTACGTTGCTTATCCATAAGTGGACCAAAGTTAACTCTGCCCATGTTCTCCATAAGAATTGATATAGTGCTATTGGGTTCAAATTCATATGGCACTTCATGTTCAACCAATAATTCTCTATCATATAAAGTTATGACTGGTTCATTTCCAATGTAAATTTTAGCTCTATCATTTGCATCCCAGAGACGAATTTTCTCCAAATTCTTTTCTTTCTTAAGGGTAGAACGATATAAGATATAACCATAGCCTTGCCCTAGTCTCTCCATAGATTTTGGAAAAGTAGAGACTATTGGTTCTGAAATATCATCTAAAGATTGGAATAACCCTACTCTATCTTTTAATTTGATTTCACCATAAGCTTTCTTAAGAATCTTAGTTGATAATTCCACCTGAGGTAGCTTAAAATACTTACTTATTATCTTTTGAAATGCCTCATATTTAGGTGTGATTTCACCGTTTTCAGTTAGTACAGCATCATAATCATAAGAAGTTACATCAGGAGTCAATTCATCATAGTAGTTGGCCCCATTCATAAATCCAAAATTAGTACCACCTATAAACATATAAATATTTAAATTACCACTCTGTAAAGCCTCATCAAGATCCTTGCAATTTTCTTCCAAATTAGAGGTCTTATGTCCACCATTACCCCAGTGATCAAACCAGCCTACCCAGAATTCCATACACATAAGAGGTCCACCATTTGTATGTTTCTTCAAATGTTCAAACTGTTCTTTCATCTTGGAGCCAAAATTACCTGTTGGTAATATTCCTTCCATGCTGCCACAAGCAAGGGCGTCTCCCCAGGGCCCATCAGATGTTACCAATGGAACTACTGTATTTCTATCTAGCATTATTTGTTTTATTTCCTCTAGGTATGAGGTGTCATCACTAAAATATCCGTATTCATTCTCAATCTGCATCATGATGATAGGTCCACCATTTGGTAACTGTAAAGGAGAAATTATTTCAAACAGTTTATCATAATAATCTCTTACATGTTTTAAGAAGGGTTCATAATTACTTCTTAAATGCATTCCATCTTCTGCTAGAAGCCATGCGGGAATCCCACCAAATTCCCATTCAGCACAAATATAAGGAGATGGTCTAAATATTACCCACAATCCTAACTCTGCTGCAATATCAAGGAATCTCTTTACATCTAATATTCCTTCAAAATGATATTCACCTTTTTTAGGCTCATGAAGATTCCAAGGCACATAAGTTTCTACTGTATTACATCCCATAGCCTTTAATTTTTCTAATCTATCTCTCCAATATT
Source organism: Anaerocolumna sp. (assembly GCA_029239455.1). Classification (GTDB taxonomy): domain Bacteria; phylum Bacillota; class Clostridia; order Lachnospirales; family Lachnospiraceae; genus Anaerocolumna. The sequence goes on along the minus strand of JAQZAX010000133.1, from coordinate 4,282 downwards.
CTGGAACAATTCTAAAATAATGAATGGCACCTGATATGATTTGTACAGGTTCTCCATTACAGTAGAATTTATCTCTAATCTCGAAGATATCTTTTGCCATTTTCTCCTCCTAAATATATGTATTATGCAACCGCTTACAAAGATTCTAATAAAAAAATGCCCTGTTGGTTATTAAACATAATGGGCAGAATTTATAATCCTACATCTGTAAATCTTTCTTCTTCAATGGAAGATCCTTAAGGTTGATAATCTATATAAGATTTTATTGTATATCTCTTATTTTCTTGTTAAGTTTGTTTACACTCCAATATGAAATCGTATAGAGATAATCATATACAGTAAATTTACTGCACATAAAAGAATCTTATTTACTTATCACTAGAAAGTATAATACAATATATTTCAACCGTTTGTAACCGGTTTCATACTAATATATTATATTAACAAGTCAATTTTGTCAATCAAATCCTATATATAAATATCCTTAGAATCATAGTAGTAGCTAACTGATCAACCCATTGCATATAATCTCATATGAAATGAAATATCGTTGGTGCGATAATACAATTGTATTTAGTGTATATATACTGGAATCCTATATGTATTATAAAAATAATAAATAGATTTATACTATATCATCAAATATTTCATAGGTTCTACTTGAGTGCGTGATTTGTCTTGAAAAGGAACATGCACACTCTCCTATTTATTATAGAATTGTATAAAAAAGCGTCCATACCAGTATTAATAATCAACTGGTATGAACGATACTATATTGTTAAATAAATATTTTCATTATAAATTAACTGCTTCAATAATTTATATTTTAATAACTAAATGATATTTACATTTGATTTTTTATTTATGGTAGATAGACTTTTTATCTCCCTACTTTTATTCTAAAATGTATTTAATTTTATCTCTTACCAATCTCCGTATCATTCTCTGTTACCCTGCTGTATTCCTTAATATAATCTATAATTTCATCAAATTGAGTAAAGGCAAGGCCTACATAACTGTCTGCTGCACCATAGTAAATAGCAATCTTTCCGGACTCTGGATCATGAATTGTTGCACAAGGAAATACTACATTAGGAACAAATCCTCTCTCTTCGAACCACTCTTCTGGTGTAAGCAGGAAGGTCTCACAACGGTATTTCACAATGGAGGGATTCTCTAAATCAAGAATAGCCCCCCCAATACTATAAACAAAACCGTTACAAGTTCCACTCACTCCATGATAGAATAATAGCCATCCATCACTAGTCTCAATAGGAGCCGCACCTCCGCCAATCTTAACAGATTCCCACCAGTTGCTACCTCTACCCATTACATGCTTATGTTTACCCCAATACACCAGGTCAGGGCTTTCACTAAGGAAAATATCTCCAAAAGGAGTGTGCCCGCTATCAGAGGGTCTGCTTAACATACAGTAATTACCACCTATTTTTCTGGGAAATAATACTGCATTTCGATTATAAGGAAGAAATGGATTTTCCAACCTAACAAAGGTTTTGAAATCCTTTGTTTTTGCCATACCGATTGCCGCACCATAGAAATCCTGACACCAGATAATATAATATGTATCTTCTACTTTTACTAGCCTAGGGTCGTAGGCATACAATGGCATAAAAGGCTTACCCTCTTCATCCACAAAAGGTATCTTGTTTTCATCAAAATCCCAGTGGATGGCATCTTTACTACTCCCCATATAAATATAGGGAATACCATTGGTCTGCTCACCACGGAATACACCAATGAATTCATCTCCATAAGGCATTACCGCACTGTTGAAAATTCTGGCAACACCTTTAACAGGATTACGCCCGATAATAGGATTTTCCGTATATCTCCAAACTGGGGCGCCCGTGAGTCCTGTCGGACGTTCCTGCCAGGGAACATTTGGTACTGCAGGAGCTATCATTCTAATCTCACTCATAACTTCCAACCTTCTTTCCTTTAGCAGGGCGGCGTACCGCCCTGAAAATCTTTTAGTATTATTTATTTAAAGTATGCGTCCAAAGCATCTTGTACCTGTTGTTTAAAGGTTTCTTGGAATTGTGCAGGAGTGTACTCACCTTTAATTAAAGATAGGAGATCATATTTAACACCAAGTTGATTCCAAAGTTCAAAGGTCTCTCTGCTTCCTACATCCTCCATAATTTTAAAATTGTCATTTTGAAGTGTTTCATCAGCAGCGGTAACTGCATACCACCAATACAAAGTTTCCTCATCATCACGAATGGAGGTATCTCCATCGTACCAGTTCCACATATCATAAAGTACATTGTAAACTGTTTCAGGATCTTTAACACCTGCAGGAATGATATAATACTCACCTGCAGTTACCTTACCTGCATTGGTATCTTTATTACCGGATGGACCTACAGGCCACTGTACATATGCAGTATCAAAAGCAAGAGTATAACCATTGGCTCCACCGTAATCATAATCAGCCTTGTCAGCGGCAATCCATGCTGCCATTGGGAAGAAACCGATATTGCCTTCACGGTACTGACCTCTCATGGTTGTAGAGTCGTCACCACTTTCAAAATCATAAGGATAGGATATATTATATACATTGTACATATCAGACATCATTTGTAATACTTCTCCAGTAGCTGCTGAAGATAGCTCTTCATTTTTAGTGGCTGCTACATGTGCACCGTTACTCATTAGCAATTGTTCAAAGGTTTCATTTTGGAAGCCACAGTAGCCGTACTGATCAGTCTGACCGTCACCATCACTATCTTGTGTCAGGACTTTACCATACTCAATGAACTTATCCCAAGTCCACTCTCCTCGTTCGTATAATTTCCTAGGGTCTTCTAAATTGTTGTCTTCTAACATCTGTATATTAAAACCTAAGGGATAGGTTGCTGCTACTGTTGAAGCTGCTTCTACTCTCTTTAAGAGAGTAGCTTTACCATCACCTAAATCCAGATATGTAATGTTCTTCTGTGTAGTAAACAGATCATTATCCGCCGGAAGGACAGTTTTCAAATCAGTCGCAAGACCATTAAGGGCTGCTGGTATCCCAAATGCCAACTCTACCAGATAGATATCACAATCAGGCGTTCCTGCAAGAATGGAGTTATTAATGGATTCCTGTACTCCTGCATAAGTTAAGTTTTTCCAAAAGAATTCAACATTATATTTTCCTTCAATAGTAGCAACATTATCAAATTTTAAATGTGCTGCTTCAAGACCAGAATAAGAAGGGTCATCCTCTACAGCCCCATGGGAACTGTCATAGTATTGCACCCACCAGGTACCAATGTTAATGGTTCTTTTCTCGCCGGAAGGAGTTGCGGGTTCAGTTGTGGGTTCTTTTGTAGCACTTTCTGTAACTGTATTGACTGCAGGAGTATCTTTTTCTGCCTTCTTACTGCAGGCTGCCATAGATAAGACCATCATTATAGCTAAACTAAGAGCTAAAAGTTTCTTTAAATTTTTCATTATATTAATATCCTCCTTAAATGCTTTTGATAACCTTGTCATGCTAGCTATTATTTAGCGGCCTGGCCTACGCCTAAACTGTAAACTTCCCATGGTGTATCAGATTCACACTGCATCGTTAGACCCCAAGTAGCCTTATCTTCACCACAGAACTGTGCAATCTGCTCATAGGATACTTGTGCTATACCATCTAAGTTTGCAGCCTGACCATTTGTTCCGTCTCCAACTCTCATCCAACCAGCCGTTGCTCCTGGCATTACTAACCACAATTTTCCAGATTCACTGGTGTATTTAATAGATACTACAGAACCAGGTACCAATGCATCAATGATTTCTTGAGGCATATCAAATCCATTCTGCGCCCAAGCATCTGCCTTGCATGTATAATCTTTAAATTCCACTATATTGTTTACCATACTCATAGTAGCAGCCGTGCCAACTTTCACGTTATAAACTTCCCATGGTGTATCGGACTCACACTGTAGTGTTGTTCCCCAAGTGGACTTATCCTCTCCACAGAATTGAGCAATCTGTTCATAGGTTATATAACTCTTACCATTGTAACTTACTGCAGATCCGTTAGTACCATCTCCTACTCTCATCCAACCAGCTGTTGCACCAGGTAATACTAACCATAATTTACCAGATTCACTTGTATAACTTACTTCAATAACAGAGCCAGGCACCAAGGCATCAATAATTTCCTGAGGCATTTCAAAGCCATTCTGTGCCCAAGCATCTGCTTTACAAGCAAAATCTTTAAATTCCACTGGGTTAGAGACTGCATACACAGGTGCTTTAGAGCCAACCTTTACACTGTAAA
>JAQZAX010000132.1 GCA_029239455.1 Anaerocolumna sp. | reverse complement strand
TACGAAAGGGGGATATTCGAGTGAATTATAGTTTTGGGTTTTCATTAAAGGGTTTCATAATTTTTCTATTACCAATGATTCCAAATTTATTTTACTTTCTGGCTCCTGCCGCAAGTAAATTTGGAGGAAATGTTAAAAACCACTTCATTTTAGATATCTTAGAACATGGAAGTCAGGCAGTCTTTTTCTTTATGATTATTTTTCTTATAAGAAAACAGACGTTAGATTTTATTTGTTCTTTTTCAGTTGGAATGGTAATAGCACTATTAGTTTATTATGTACTCTGGATCTTATTATTTACGGGTCAATCAAATTTGGTCATTCTAATTACAATGGCAATTCTACCAGTTATTTATTTTATTTTGGCAGAAATATGGTTAAATAATTATTTGGCTATTATACCAACAGCACTTTTTGGCATAGTTCATGCCTTTATTACATATATGGATTTCAGTTAGCCTGTGTGGTAAGATAGTTGTCACAGTATCCCCACATGGAATGGATAATGATAGGCAAATGGAGGAGTGGAACTTATGAATGATATGTATAGAATTGCAGCTTTTATTGCGTTAACGCTGGTTATTAATAAATTTAATAAGTTATTATTTAAGGGTATTTTAAAGAGACGCAACAAAATCCACTTGAAATTCTTACGTTCTATCATATCTGTACTTATTTATGCCGTGGGAATCTTTAGTATATTAAATTTGTTTGAGTTTACGAAGAATTTAGCAAGCACTCTTGTAACCAGTTCAAGTATTATTGTTGCGGTTGCAGTATTTGCAGCACAGGAAAGTTTAAATGATATATTAAGCGGAGTAATGTTATCCTGGAGCAGGCCATTTGAAATCGGTGAGCGGGTACAGATTGTGGGACTAAATATCACTGGCATTGTTGAAGATATAACGGTAAGGCATACCATAATTAGGACGTTTAATCATGCAAAAGTAGTTGTTCCCAATAGTGTGTTAAATAAGCAGGTGATTGAGAATAACAGTAATGTTGATAGTAGATCCGGAAATTTTCTTGATGTTATTATTAGTTATGAATCGGATTTGGATCAGGCAATCAATATTCTTGAAGAACTGGTATCTTCCCATGCATTGGTGCTAAACACAGAAGAGGCACCAGTTAAGGTTATGATACGTGATCTGGCGGAAAATGGAATCGCTTTAAGAGTTCAGGTGTGGACCAGGGATGTTGGCGAAAATTTTCAAGCCTGCAGTGATTTAAGAAAAAGCGTGCTGGAGAAGTTCAAAGAGAACAATATTGAAATACCTTACAAGCAAATAAAGGTAATTAACTCTTAATCTTAAAAATTATTTTAATCTGTATTATTTATAGGAGAATTATGGTATACTAAGCAGTAATTAAGAAGTATTTTCAGGGAAATGAACTTGAAAAGCATGGAGGTAATATGGATAAATTAATTTTTGATGAGAAGAAAAAAATTCTTTTGGATTTTATAAATAGCGATAATTATCAACCGATGAAGTTTAAAGAAATTAGTACCTTGTTGCAGGTTCCTCGTGATGAGAAGCAGGATTTACGAGATATTCTTGTTGCCCTTATTTCGGAGGGAAAACTTGAGCAGGATACCAAGGGACGTTATAAGATGGCAGATGCCAATACGAAAGTCGGGATGTTCTCTGGAACACAAAGGGGATTTGGATTCGTAATTATTGAGGGCGAAGAGGAAGATGTGTTTATTCCTGAGAATGCAACAAAAGGGGCTTTACATGGCGATAAAGTCATGGTGAGTATTAAGAGGGATAAAACTGGTAAAAGACGCGAGGGAGAAATTATTCGAATTGTAGATAGAAATACAACAACTGTTGTTGGTACTTTTGAGCAGAGCAAGAATTTTGGATTTGTAATTGCTGATAATCAGAAGTTTGGTAAGGATATATTTATTCCAAAAGAGCATACGAAGGGTGCTGTGAACGGGCACAAGGTTGTAGTTGAATTAAAAAGTTATGGCGATAAAGATAAAAACCCGGAAGGCAGGGTAATTCAAATTCTGGGACATATTAATGATCCAGGGGTTGATATTTTATCAGTCATTATGGCTTATAATCTACCAACAGAGTTTCCGGAAGAAGTAATGAATCAGGTGGAATCCATACCACAAACCGTGCCTGAGAAAGACAAAGAAGGTAGAAAAGATATCAGACATCTGCAAACCGTAACCATTGATGGGGAAGATGCCAAGGATTTAGATGACGCCATAACCATTTCCAAAGATGGTAATATGTATCATCTTGGAGTGCATATTGCAGATGTCAGTAATTACGTGAAGGAGAATACACCATTAGACAAGGAAGCGCTAAAAAGAGGAACCAGCGTATATCTAGTTGACCGGGTGATTCCCATGCTACCCCACAAATTATCCAATGGTATCTGTTCTCTAAATGCGGGAACAGACAGGCTTTCTCTTAGCTGCTTTATGGATATAGATGAGCAGGGTAATGTGGTAGGACATGAAATTGCGGAAACAGTAATCTGTGTTGACAGAAGAATGACTTATACCAGTGTAAAGAAGATTCTTGAGGATCATGACGAGGAAGAAAGAAATGAATATGAAGAACTGGTCCCAATGTTTGAACTAATGCTGGAACTTGCAGATATCCTTCGAGAGAAGAGAAGAAAGCGTGGATCCATAGACTTTGATTTTCCGGAAAGTAAGATTTATCTGGACAAAGAAGGACATCCCATTGATATTAAACCATATGAGAGAAATAAAGCGACAAAAATTATTGAAGACTTTATGTTAATTGCCAATGAAACTGTTGCTGAAGATTACTTTTGGCAAGAGATACCTTTTGTTTACCGTAGCCATGAGAATCCGGATTCTGAGAAAATTAAGCAATTAGGCATATTTATAAATAATTTTGGTTATAGCATCAAGGTTAGCCAGGATGATATACATCCAAAGGAACTTCAGAAATTATTACTCAGAATAGAAGATACTCCAGAGGAAGCACTGATCAGCCGATTGACACTTCGTTCAATGAAACGTGCGAAATATACAAGTACCGGGGATGGTCATTTCGGTCTGGCAGCGAAATATTACTGCCATTTTACTTCTCCGATTCGAAGATATCCGGATCTTCAGATACACCGTATTATTAAAGAAAATCTGCGAGGCGGTTTAGGTGAGAAGAGAATCGGGCATTACAGTCACATTTTGCCTGATGTTGCCATGCAGTCAAGTATTACGGAGCGTCGCGCTGATGATGCGGAGCGGGATGTTGAGAAATTAAAGAAAGTTGAGTATATGAGCAAATTTATTGGTGAGACTTTTGAAGGAGTAATCTCAGGCATCACCAATTGGGGGATGTATGTTGAACTTCCTAATACAGTGGAAGGAATGATACGAGTTACAGAATTAGAAGATGATTATTACATTTACGATGAAAGCAATTATACTATGGTGGGTGAACACACTCGTCGTACATTTAAGCTTGGGGAAAAGGTACGTGTAGAAGTAATTGGAACTGATAAATTACAGCGTACCATTGATTTTATTCTTGCTGAGGAACCAATAGAAGAAGATCAGTAAGGATGGTAGCGACGAGAAATAAGCTATCATAAAATCAAAAGTAATAATCGTTATTTTGGGAGGAACTATGGCAAAAGATAGTATTAAAATGATTGCAAACAATAAAAAAGCCAGACATGACTATTTTATTGAAGAAGCATTCGAAGCAGGAATCGTACTCCATGGTACGGAAGTGAAATCCTTACGAATGGGCAAATGCAGTGTAAAAGAAGCATTTATAAGAATTGAAAACGGGGAAGTTTTCGTATATAATATGCACATCAGCCCTTATGAGAAGGGTAATATTTTTAATAAAGATCCACTACGTGTAAAAAAGTTATTACTTCATCAGTATGAAATCAATAAAATCATGGGGAAAGTAGCACAGAAGGGGTATACAATCGTACCACTGAATGTTTATCTTAAGGGCAGCCTGGTAAAAGTTGAAATTGGACTGGCCAGAGGTAAAAAACTCTATGACAAAAGAGAAGATATTGCGAAGAAGGATCAAAGAAGGGAAGCAGAGAAAGAGTTTAAGGTAAAGAATTTATATTAGAGAATTAGAACTAAGAATGTGCCCAGACCCACTCTCGCGCCGAGTGGGGTTGGCAAAGCTGGCAAAATACTATTGCGCAAGAGTACATCCTGGACAGAGGATGGGACATGCTTTTTTATTTAATAAATAATTCCTCTGTTTCGCTTATTTTCAGCGTCTGTAAAAAGTGCCATACCGGTTTTCAATTTACTAAAATTAAATTTTTCATAAAATGATTCTTTCCCTGGTGAAGCAAATAGTAGGAAATTACAATTCGGTGTGGATTGAAGGATGGTTTCTATAATCATTTTTCCAATCTTATTACCCTGATATTCCGGCAACACAGCAACATCATAAATTGCAGCATTGCGGATACCATCAGAAATTGCACGTCCAAAACCAATCAGAGTATCGTGATCAAACACAAAGACTACCGTGTAGCTATTTTCAAATGCTTGTTTATGTATTTCGGGTTCACAGTTTGACATTCCTACGGAAGCTATGATTTGAGTTACTTGGTTCCAGTCAATGCCAATACAGTTATTTTGAATTTTTAAATTCATATGATTTCCCCCTTTAGATTGTTACATTCCATTTATGATAGAAATGTGGAATAAAATGTATTAAGAATTCATTATAACATTTATGATATAGTAGTCAATGATTTAGTAAGAATGTTTTAATAAAATATGATATAGTAAGAATGTTTTAAAAAAATAATGATAGGTTTTAAGGGGTAATAGCTTAGGGTAATAGCTTATTTGACCCTATATCTTAAAAATAAATATGTTAAGAGGAGAATATGATGAATATAGTAATTGTTGTTCATTCACTAACAGGCAATACATATTATGTCGCAAGAAAAATGAAAGAAAAACTTGCGGAAAACGGACATTCTGTTACCATTGAAAGAATTGAAGCCGAGGGTAATGCAGATAAAGCTGAGATGAATCCCAATAAGCTTCATCTTACTTCTTTACCGGAAGTTAGTTCCTATGATTTAATTATAATTGGGGGACCTGTTAGAGGATTCTCGATATCCCCGGTAGTGGCAGCCTTTTTAGCAAATACCAAGTCATTGCAGGGAAAAAAAATAATTTGTATGGTAACTCAATTTTTCCCATTCCCGTGGCTTGGAGGAAATCGTGCCATAAGGCAAATGAAAAGTATATGTAAGTCTAAAGGTGGCGCAATTGTTGGAACTGGCATTGTGAATTGGAATAGAAGTAAGAGAGAAAATAAAATAATAGAATTAGTGGAATCTTTAAGTAAAGTTGTATAATACATAGGATAAGAGAAGGCGTATCGCATCAGAATGTTATATTTGTTTGCGATACGCTTTCCTATGTTTCCTATTTTATTTATAAATATCTATTTACAACCTGAAATAACAAGTGATTGACCGGCACTAAGAAACACGATATGATGGCTGGAATTTAAAAGTTTATCAATTGGACTGCCAGTTTTTAAAACAGCAAGTTTTGATTCTGTAAATTGACAGTTATCTCGTGAGCATATTTGTATTTCGTCAAGAAATGGGTTGGCGGGATTGCCATAACAAACAACTTTGCATTCTGAACACTTAAGAAAAAACTCTTCTTTTTTCAGAATGCAACCCGGTCTGTCTCCATCTCTAACTGTTAGGATAACATTTATATTAAAACACGATTCGTTTATAAATTCCTTTTTCCCATCCATTGAATAACCTCCCGATTATTTGTTCTTACTATATCATATGTCGAAACCAGGAGAATGTGAAAGAAAGATGGCGAAGGATATAATTTTTACATTAATTTTATTAAATATTAATAAAACTAGGTCATCTGAAAATATATATTAAGTATATTTAGAAATTAATGAATTCTTTCGCATATAATACTATAGATATTATTAATTTCCCAATTAACTAATATAATCATATATTAAGAGGAAGGAGCCGGTAACAGGTGGGAACAAATATGACGTATAAGGAATATAAACAAATCATATCAGATGCTATTATAGAGTATTGCAACAATGGCGGTTCACTCTTAAATATAGCGTTAAATAACACCAGAAAGGAATACATATATGATTTCGATTATTTTCTGCCGGAAGATCAGAAACAGATACTAATCGATAAAGCACATCAGGCCATGCAAAAAGATAAAGATTTACCAGAGGGGATTCGCCTTAAGAAAGTAATATTCCTTTAGTATAAAATACCATGAAAAATTTTTAAAAAAGTCACAGTTTAGACACATTTTATGGGTATAATAACTTATAGAATAACAAAAATTATTCTATCTGAATCAAATACACGTCTGTGAACCATGCCTGCTTTGCTTCTTTATTACAGCGAGGGGCCAACCATTATCAGGGGTTGTACTGGTTTCGACGGGGGTTTTGAAGTTGTGGAAGCCATTGACTAGGACCGCGTCATCAACTTAGAATTAAATTTAAACGCAGACGAAAATTTAGCGTACGCTGCCTAGTGGCAGCTGTCGAACTTAGGCTACTTGCGGTTTAAGACCTCGGCATCAAATTAGCAAGGCACTTTATCTTCAAAGCTTTGAGAAGGTAAAAGAACTTATGAAGCTACTGAAATCTAGAGCCTGTCAACCGGCGCCAGACGGAGGGAATGTCAAATGATTGACTGTAATGGGAGATGCTGCAATGAATGGGCTTTCGGACAGGGGTTCGATTCCCCTCAGCTCCATACTAATTATTACCACATCATATACAGGGTGTGGTATTTTTTTATGTCATAGGAAAGTTCTCTGAACTTCCCTATGACATAAAAAAGCCCTCCAGGCAGGATGCGCATGACGCGCTAAGGAAATTTGTCACAGATGTGACAGCGCGTCAGCGCTAGAGTCT
>JAQZAX010000131.1 GCA_029239455.1 Anaerocolumna sp. | reverse complement strand
AAAAGCCCTCCAGGCAGGATGCGCATGACGCGCTAAGGAAATTTGTCACAGATGTGACAGCGCGTCAGCGCTAGAGTCTGGAGGGCCAGACTCTTTCTTATTTTAAAAATTGATTTGAGTATCAAAGTCAAATGCGAATATAACTTTTTACTCAAACTTAAATATAGGAGGCTATATAGATGATAACACTAAATAATGTAACTATTTCAAACAAGAAGGATCACAGAATATTAGTCAAGAACTTTAACTTTACTTTAAATCCAGGTGATAAGGCAGTGATTATTGGGGAAGAAGGTAACGGTAAGAGCACCTTATTAAAATATATTTATAATCCTCATTTGCTTGATCCATATTGCGATTATACCGGAAATCAGCTAGGAACCCCCAAAAAGGGATATTTAGCCCAGGAAATAAGTGAAGATTTATTAGAGTACACAGTAGGAGAGTTTTTATCTCATTTTGAGATTTATACCTCAAGTAATTCGGATATCTGGACGATGAATTTAGATCTTGGGAAATTTTCTATGGAACAAAAGATTTCGACTCTATCTGGCGGTGAAAAGGTAAAATTGCGTTTAATGGCACTGTTAGCAGAAGAACCTGATATCTTACTTCTGGATGAACCTACAAATGACTTGGATATGAACACCTTAGAATGGCTGGAGAACTTTATCAATCATTCAAAATGTCCTATCCTGTATGTGTCCCATGATGAAACTTTGATTGAAAATACTGCAAATATTATTATTCACATGGAACAACTAAAAAAGAAAAGGGAATGCAGATACACCATAGAGCGAATGAGCTATGCCGATTATGTGAACACAAGACTTAAAGGTCTAGAAAAACAGGAAATGGTGGCGAGAAAGCAGCGCGAGAATTATAAGAGTCAAATGACTCGTTTTCAGCAGGTATATAATAGAGATGAGTTAGTTCAGGATAGAAATTCTACCAAATTAAATAATGTTAAATCTATGGAAAAACGAATTGAAAAAGGAAGGGAAGATTTCTTAGAGATACCGGATGTGGAAGAAGCTATATTATTTGGATTCCCTATAGAAATCGAAATTCCTCACGGGAAAACAATTATAGATTATTCCCTTGATAAGCTTAAGATAGAGCAGGATGAGAAAGAAAAAATTCTGGCAGAAGGTATACATTTACAGGTAATGGGACCGGAGCGTATTGCTATCATTGGTAATAATGGAATCGGTAAAACAACATTTTTACGTAAAGTTGCGGAAGAATTATTAAAGCGCTCAGATATAAAAGCCGGTTATATGTCACAGAATTATGATGAACTGCTTGATTTTGATAAACGCCCAATTGAATTCTTAGTATCCAGCGGTCAGAAGGAAGATATTACCAAAGCATTTACCTATATGGGAGGAATGAAATTCACCAGAGATGAAATGGAACATAAGATTGGTGAACTAAGTGGAGGACAAAAAGCGAAACTTATCTTGCTAAAAATGATATTAGAAGGCTGCAATGTACTGATATTAGATGAGCCAACAAGAAACCTAAGTCCACTGTCAAACCCGGTGATACGTGGTGCACTGTCTGAATTTGGTGGTACTATCATTAGTATTACCCATGATAGAAAATACATTGGGGAAGTTTGTACCCAGGTCTATGAATTAACAAAAACTGGATTGTTAAAATGCGATTCTAAATGGAACTAAAATATAAATCATAGCGTCTAATCTATATAAAGCCGGATTCAATAGATAACCGAAATAAATGGAGGAAGAATATCTGCGATTGGATTATTGATACGTTGGCAAAAATTAAAGACCAGATAGTCTATCACACTCTATAACAAACTTCATATCATATAGAAAAAGAAAAGGAAAGCATGATGGTATGAAAGAGATTGAAATTTGCAATTGTAATTGTAATGGACCATCAGGTGATGATGGCAGTATCAGGGTACAAGATGCTATCATTGAAGAAATTAATTTTATAGATAGAATAGGGCATGTAACAATATCCTATGGTATACCCGGTGATTTTAATATGATACACATGGAACTTGTAACCTTAATTGTCAGTCAGGATACTGTAATAAGAAATGAGTCAGGAAGATCACTTTCGATGAGGGATTTACGAGAAGGAATGTTAGTGGATGCAGTATTTTCTTCTGCTATGACAATGAGTATACCACCACAAGCAAGAGCTTTTAGAATTACAGTTAAAAACAGCGTAAATCCTTATGATGTGACAGTCGACAATGTATTAAGAGTTGATACCAGAAATAACTTTCTTTATACAGGAACTTTAAACGATAGGGCTAGTCAAATTAGATTTGTCATTACGAATGCAACGGTAATTTTAGATAGAAGAGGAAGAAGAATTAATTTAAGGGATTTAAGAGTTGGTGAGACAGTGCGAGTGGAACACGCTAATTTTATGACACGAAGTATCCCGCCACAGACGACTGCTTTTCGCGTACATGTACTTTTTTAATATGTAAATAAAGAGACTCCCAAAATGCCGTTTCCTGTTATTTTGACTCCTAGCTTATGCTAGGTGGGCAACCGCACCTAATCTTCTGCCTTCCACTGCAAGTGATGGCCTGACATCCAATTAGTGATATAGGAATCCCTTATGATTAGTGTAGGTTCAAAATAACAGGGGCTCCGTACACCCCAGGACTGTTTCTTTGTTTAATGCAATTATATCGAATAAACAGAGCAATTTCAATAGTAAATTATGTAAACCAAATCAAGGCAATAGATTCCTGTCTACCCAGGTGGCACGAATCTAGTTGCCTTTTTCTTTGGATACTATAGTTGGATTGGAAGATATTGTTGCATAACAATTAAGATACCGATATAATAAAAGATATTATTTAGTTAAGATTTTTTTAAGATTTACATCGAGTTTATTGTAAGTTTGATGTTCTACAATACATTTATCGGTGAAAGGAGGTACGTCTTTTGGACAGCGCAAAAATATTAGTAGTGGATGATGATAAAGAGATTGCCGGGGCGATTGAGAAATTACTAAAGCTTGAGGGGTATGAGGTAATCAAAGCATATAATGGATTAGAAGCATTGGATGTATTGGTTACAAATGCAATTCAACTAATTATCCTGGATATTATGATGCCAAAGCTGGATGGGTTATCCACCACTATTAAGATTCGTGATAGCAAAAATATACCAATCATTATACTCTCTGCCAAAACCGAAGATAGTGATAAAATCTTAGGATTATCCATGGGAGCTGATGATTATATTACCAAACCTTTTCATCCTCAGGAACTTGTAGCAAGAGTAAAAAGTCAATTAAGAAGATACATGCAGCTTGGAGATATGGGAAATATCAATTATTCTTCTCAGCTGATAATAGGCGGTTTATTTCTAGATACTGACAAAGTTCAACTTACAGTAGATGGGGAGCTTATTAGGCTTAGAGCAAAAGAATATAAAATTTTAGAGCTGCTCATGAAGAATGCAGGGATTGTATTTTCAGCAGAGCAAATCTATGAAAGAGTATGGGAAGAAACAGCATATTCTGTTGAAAATACGGTCATGGTCCATATTAGACGTATTCGAGAAAAAATTGAAATCAATCCGAAAGATCCGAAATATTTAAAGGTGGTGTGGGGCATTGGATACAAAATTGAAAAACTTTAGCAGAAGTTCTGCAACAAAATTTACGGCATTCTTATTAACGGTAATATTACTTTCTGCTGCGTTTATGCAACTAATAATTCTCTCCTACAAAAATGTAAATTATGATGTTCTATTTGTCAATGAGTATCAGGAGAGCGACTATTTTATATACCATGATGTGAGTAATACACTAAATGATATGATGATTCAACTGGAAGATGGAGCTAAGTTGCCAGCTAATCCGGATGTTTACTATTATATTGCAGATGGTGAAAACATCTATTTTAATGCGGATGCAGATAAGATTAAGCAATCTAAAACTCCATTATTTCTGTACGAAGATGGTGAGTGGACCTTAGGAGAAGATGCAGATTATGGAACACCTTACGTTTACTATCCGGAAAATTATAAAATCTATTTTACCTTTACAGAAGGATTTATGGAGGAGGGGCAGCAATTATTTGAAGCTAACAGGACGCTCATAATACCAAGCATTGTATTTATTGCAACATGCAGCATGTTATCACTACTTTTTATTCTCTATTTAATTGCAGTAACTGGTAGGGATAAGATGGACGAGGAAATACATCTGTCAAAGGTAGACAATATCTATACGGATATTCAACTTATCTTTGGAGTCTTTACTCTTGCTCTGTGGTTTGAATATATGAGAAGTTATTTTTATGTCAATGGTGACAACATCTCTGATAAGTTAACACCTGGACAGATCATGTATATGATACTATCAGGAATCGTAACAGCAATCACTATTACTATTTGCGGTATTATTCTGCTCTCCCTGGTTAGAAAATTAAAAGCAGGCAGGTTGATAAAACAAAGTTTGATTTATACGATCTTCTATAAAATCAGTGACTTTATTAAAAGCTTTTTTGATGACAGAAGATATGCACACTATCCGTTAACGAAGGCACTGCAGCGTAGACAGGTCACATTTATTCTAGTAAGTGCAGGGATGGTATTTTTAACTATGCTATTTATAGCTGCCGGTTCTCCTCTGCTCATCGTTCCACCCATACTAGAGCTGGTTATGATATATCGGTATTATACTGAAAATAATAAAACCTATGAAAAAATTAATAGGGGGTTACAGGATAGCTTAGAGGATCAGATGAAATCTGAACGGATGAAGGTAGCATTAGTCACCAATGTATCTCATGACTTAAAGACACCGCTGACATCCATTATCAGCTATGTTGAATTGCTTTCAAAAGAAGAGTTATCGGAGACCGCGAAAGATTATGTAAATATACTGGCAGATAAATCGGAAAGACTAAAACATATTGTTTCTGATCTTTTTGACCTGGCTAAGAGCACAAGCGGTAACATGCCCATGGATATGGAAGATATTGATTTAAAGAAACTGTTAGAGCAGACATTAGCAGATATGGAAGATGATATCATAAAATCCGGACTTCCTATGAAAACAAAATTGCCAAATCATGCAGTAATCATTCGTTCCGATGGTAAAAAGTTATACCGGGTATTTCAGAATGTCATAGACAATGCATTAAAGTATTCTCTTACAGGAACCAGGGTCTTTGTTGAGACAGAAGAATCAGAAGACAGGGTTAATGTAACAATCAAAAATACAGCCGCCTATGAAATGGATTTTACTCCAGAAGAAGTTCTTGCCAGATTTAACCGAGGGGATAAATCCAGGACCACGGAAGGCAGTGGCCTAGGGCTTTCCATTGCTGAAAGTTTTACGAATGTATGTGGCGGAAGCTTCAAGGTAGATATTGATGGAGATCTGTTTAAAGTAACCATAAGTTTTCGGGCATATAAATAAATAATAATGTGGAATCAGAAGAAGTAAACTGTATTCTGCTAGTTAGTCTTAGAAAATGAGGCTGTGATTAACTAGCGGGGTACAGTTTACTTTTTTGATGGTTTGAGTGTAGATTCATAACTTGATATAGGGTTAAACCTGACAATATAGTAACTATATACTAAATAGGTAATTGCGAAACTAATAAATATTTTGAATTTGTGATATAACTTATACAATTCCTCCGCTCCAACGCTCCTTCCGCTTTTTTGTGTCGGGTAAAAAATATAGGATAAGATATTAATAGAAAAATATGGGTGTTACATATATTGACATGCTATTAATTTTATAGTATAATTTGTAAAATATTTAAATAATTTAAGTTATTCATAGAAAATCTGTATAATAATGAAATAATATGGGGAATTTCAAAACGAAGAAATACAAATAGGGGGATAAAACTATGGATTTACCCAAAGAATTTGAACTAAACGGAAAGAAAGTTGTACTGGAAGGGCCCCTATATGGAGTCGTGGGAGAAAGAATTTACGCAGTGATTGATTTTGAACGGAATTTTGATCATCCAGATTTACAAAGGGTACCAACCTCTATCATGATAGCAAACACCTTACAGGATAAGTATCTGATTGAAAAATATAATATTGTGATAGGAGAAGTCAGGGAACAATGCTAATGATGAAAACAAAAGAGAAGTATAAGGTTGCTCATTTTACAAATGAAATAGGAAGATATATTGTAGGCGGAATTGCAACTGTCATTAATGAACTTTATCGGAACCGGGATGAAGAGACATGTTTTCTGCATTTATTTGATGAGCGTTTTGGGGATACGATTGCAACGGAAGATTATCCTGGGGACGAGGATATTTATGTAGTTTCTATTAACAAATTGGAGGAAATTAAGCGTCTTAACTTTGATATAGCAGTACTTCATTATTACGGACTTTCAGATGCAGTTTCCGAAGAAATTATTGGTAACAAAAAGTTGATTTATGTAATTCATTCAGTTACTACTCCTGAACCGTATGAGACACTTAATCCTTTTGGGATTCATAAGGATGTGGAAAATATATTTCGATATTTATGCCACAGAGCGGATAAACTTATCTGTGTATCGGAAGCTGAAAAGTTAAAACTGGAGTCGATTTTACCTGAGACGCAGGGAAAGGTTACGGTTGTATATAATGGTATAACTTTTGATGATTATATATTCAAAAAGAAAATACATAAAAAGCGAACAAAATTTGGCTACCTCGGGAGAATGGATTATCGAAAAGGAATACTAGAAACTTTA
>JAQZAX010000005.1 GCA_029239455.1 Anaerocolumna sp. | reverse complement strand
ATCGTTTTGCAAATAACTAGACTGAGTACGCAGGATAAACGTACAGAGGTAACATCCAAAAAACACAGGCGTAGTGGTGCTACGCCGAGGCTTTTTGGATGTTACCTCTGGAGGTTTAGACAAGTAATCGGTCTAGTTAATTTGAAAACGATGTACTAGATACGGGTGATACATGTTTATCCTATAAAACTATTATATGGGTTGCTGCAGGCTCAAATTATTAATAGATGGAGGAATAGAAGTTAGAGTAAGATTTGAAATTTATCGGATACTATATAAGAGAACAAATAGGAATGAACGGATGAGATAAGAGGTTAATATGAGAAGATATAGTCCGGCTTTAAATTCTTTAGAATCTTATATATTATTTACTTTGGCAAATAGTGGGATGACAACTTTGGTGAAATTAAAACCCTCCAGTTTAATAACATTTTATAAAAAACAGATAATCGAAAAAACTAATTTTTTTGCACTGTTAGAAGTTGAATTGAATAAGTTTCAATGTCTTTACAAAGTGTTGTATGAATCCTCGACTGCTTACTTTGTTTTAATTTATGCACCTTCACTATTAGAAAATGTGTTGGCTCAAAATAGAAATTATCCTTTGCTCATCAATAATGGGTATAACGCAAACGATGTGACTCTGGAGAAAAAACTTGAGCAATTAATATTAAGATACCATAAATCAAATCTTAAAGCGATTGATTTTCCTCATGAAATCGGTATATTTTTGGGATACCCTTTATATGATGTTGAAGGATTTATTGCAAATAAAGGTGAAAACTATATTTTGAACGGGTACTGGAAAGTTTATCATAATATGGAGGAAGCTAGAAACATATTCAGAAATTACAATGAAGTAAGAGAGAAGGCAGTATGTTCTTTTTTTGCTAATATTAACAAATAAATGTCTGGTAATATGTGGTAAATATGAACTGAAACATGGTGACGAAACAAGTTAAAAGTATGTTACTGAATAAATTTAAGATAATAAATAAGTGAATTAAATAATGAGAATAAATAGATTTGACAGTGAAAAAATAAAATGCTACTATAATATTTCAGACTTATTTAATAGGATATATAGGAATAAATGAATTGTATTAAGAATTTAAATTATAGGAGAGAATTATGTTAAATCAATTTTCAAGAACCGAGCTTTTGTTTGGCAAGGAAGCGATGGATAAATTAAGTCAGTCACGAGTGGCTGTATTTGGAATCGGTGGAGTTGGGGGATTTACGGTGGAAGCGTTAGCAAGAAGCGGAGTAGGTACCTTTGATATATTTGATGATGATAAAGTTTGCTTAACAAATATTAATAGACAAATTATTGCAACCAGAAAGACCATTGGTAAGTACAAGGTTGATGTAATGAAAGAACGTATTCTTGAGATTAACCCCAAGGCAGTAGTAAATACACATCAAACATTTTATACGCCTGAGGTTGCTGACCAGTTTGATTTTTCAGAATATTCCTATATAGTTGATGCTATTGACACAGTGACAGGAAAGATTGAACTTGTATTAAGGGCGAATAGTAACAATGTCCCAATTATCAGCTGTATGGGCGCAGGTAATAAACTTGATTCAACTAAATTTGAGGTATCAGACATATATAAGACATCGGTTTGCCCCCTTGCGAAAGTAATGAGACGAGAATTGCGAGTAAGAGGCGTTAAAAAGTTAAAGGTAGTATATTCAAAAGAGTTACCTAGAAAACCATTGGAAGATATGTCTGTTAGCTGTAAAAACAATTGTATCTGTCCACCGGGAGCCGAAAGAAAATGTACGGATAGAAGACAGATTCCGGGTAGCACTTCTTTCGTGCCTTCTGTTGCAGGCTTAATAATAGCAGGTGAGGTAATAAAGGATATCACAGGGATTCATTAAACATCGCTAATTTAAGCGTTGATTCCTCCTTGATATTCGTTACAACATGACTTATTTTTGTTATTTTTCGTACAACCTTTATTACATTATTCCTAAATTAATTCAGGTGATTACTGCGCTTGTTAAGATTATAATAGAAATATTGTTTAAATAATTTTGGTTGATAAAGGAAGTAATTTTCAACCCAAATCTATTTATGATATACTATATCTATGAAATGATAAGAGGGGGAAGAATTCATGAAGTTTTTACATATTTCCGATTTGCATATTGGTAAGAAATTTAAAGAAATTGATTTTACTTTAGATCAATTACATATATTAAACGAAATTATTAAGATAGCCGAAGAGGAAAGGCCGGATGGAATATTAATTGCCGGAGATATTTATGACCGAAGTATTCCGCCTGCAGGAGCAGTAAATATATTTGATGATTTTCTTACGCAGTTAGAAAAGAGAAATATAAAAGTATTTATGGTTAGTGGTAATCACGATTCACCAGAACGTATAAATTTTGGGAAAGAAATACTTGGCAAGAATAATATCTATATTGCCGGTACTTTTAAAGGGAATCTTGATAAAGTAACTCTTGAAGATGATTTCGGTTCAATCAATATATATCTTTTGCCTTATATCAGACCTTCTTTCGTATCTAATTATTACAGCGAACTAGAAATTACATCTTATGAAAGTGCAGCAAAAATAGTAATTGACCATGCCAAGGTTGACAATAACCAACGAAATATACTGGTTGCACACCAATTTGTTACCAACGGAGGGATAGAACCGGAGAAATCAGATTCAGAGAGTATATCCATTGGTGGAATCGATAATATTGATGTATCTGTTTTTGCAAACTTTGACTATGTAGCATTAGGGCATATTCACGGTCCTCAGAACATAGGCAGAGAAACGGTTAGATATTGTGGAACGCCGTTAAAATATTCTTTTTCAGAAGTAAATCACAAAAAATCAGTCACTTGCTTAGAGATAAAAGAGAAAGATAGTATAGTAATTTCTCAGATACCCCTCCATCCTATCAGAGACATGCGTGTAATCAAAGACACCATAGAGAATCTTTTACATAATGAAAAATATATGGGCGGTAATTGTGAAGATTATATTCATGCAATTATTACGGATGAAGATGATATCTTTGATCCCATAGGAAAATTACGTACGGTTTATCGTAATGTTTTGCTGTTAGAAACTTCCAATACAAAAACACGAGTAAATGAGAATTCTAGAACTTCTGCTTCCGGAGACGTTACAACGAGAAGCCCTATGGATTTATTCCAGGAGTTTTTTATCAACCAGAATAATGTAGAGCTATCAGAGAATCAATGGAAGATAATGCAGGATATATTAGATGAAATAAGGAATGATTCAGTCTAGGATTGGTGAAAGAGTAGAGAAATACCACAAGAAGATTATTTCTTTGAAACTGTTTGGAATTTCATATAATTATTGATCAATGGGTTATATCTTTAACTGAAAAACTGGAGGGATAGACAGTATGAAACCATTAAAATTAACAATAAGTGCATTTGGTCCCTATTCTGGAACAACTACGATAGATTTTGAGTGTTTTGGTAATTCAGGACTATTTTTAATTTCGGGGGATACAGGAGCGGGTAAGACCTCCATTTTTGATGCTATTTCCTATGCACTTTTTGAAAAAACCAGTGGACAGACACGAGATAGTAATGGGGTAAGAAGTGACTTTGCAACTTTGGATGTATTTACAGAAGTAACTTTGGAATTTTTACATAAAGGGCAGAAATATATATTAAATCGCTATCCGGATCAGACTAGAAAAAGTGAAAGAAAAGGACAAGCCGAACAAAAAAAAGGTGCCTACATTATTATGCCGGATGGTACTAAGATTGATGGGCGAAATGAAGTAAGGGCAATTATTGCAAGTATCTTAGGAGGGCTTGGTTATGATCAGTTTAAACAGATTGCAATGCTTGCTCAGGGTGAATTCCTAGAATTATTACTTGCTGACAGCGATAAAAGAAATGAAATATTACAAAAAGTGTTTAACACGGAATTCTATAAAAAAGTTGCAATCAGGTTAAGAGAATCTGAAAGTGCCTTAAGAAATGAATGTGATGATCTGGAAAAGAGCATATTGCAATATCTAGATGGAATTAAAACAGATGAGAATTCAATGTATTATCAATCAATAACTGAACTAAAATCTTTTAAAAATATTAATCAGGTAAATGAAATGTTAGAACTCCTTGAGCAAATCATTCTAGAGGATAGAAAGATACTGTCAGAAATCTCAGTTGATTTAGAGAAATTTGAGAAAGAAAATAACAAGTTAATTCAAAGAGAGACAGCAGGTAAAGCACTCAATTATGATATCGAGGAAAAGAGCAGACTTTGGTTAGTAAAGGAAGAGTTGGACGGCAAAAAAGCAGAAATGAGAACGCTAGAAGAGAAAGGGACTCTTGGACAAAAAGCGTTATCCTATATAAAACCCAAAGAAGATGCGAAAAAAAGGGAAGAAACTGCGTTATTACAGTTAGAAGCTAAAATAGAAAAAGCAAAATCTGAGATAGAAATTCAAGAGGTGAAATTAAAGGAAGCAAAGAATGCTTATGAATTTGAATCTTCCAAAGAAGTAACCAGGGAAAAATGTTACATTGAAATAAAGAATATAGAAGAACGATTGCCTCAATATGACAAGTTAAAAGACAGAAAGAATCACCATAGTATAGTATTAGATAAGACTGCAAAAGTTGATACTAAGATTACAGCCTTAAGTAAGAATTTACTGGGAAAAAAGCAACAATTTCAAGAACTAATAAAAGAGCTTTCGGGGTTAGAAGATAGTCCGATACAGTTAATTAACTGTTTGAATCATCTAGAGCAGGAAAATAGGCTGAAAATAAGAATCGACAATTTGTCAGTTGATAATGCCAGATTAATTAAACTTAAGGAAAATGCCCAGAAGAACAAATTAGCATATATTGAAAAAGAAGAACAATATGAGATTAGTAATACTGATTATGAAGTTAAGCAAAAGGCGTTTCTTCGGGAGCAGGCAGGTATTTTGGCATCAAATTTAGTGGACGGAGAACCCTGCCCAGTCTGTGGCTCTTTAGAACATCCTAATATTACATCGTGGTTACAAGATGCGCCAACGGAAGCTGAACTAATTAAATTAAAAGAAGTCAGGGATATTCTTAGTAAAGAAATGCAGGCAGCAAGTATCACGGCAAGAGAGAGTAAAATTGAACTGGAAACCAAAGTTGATATCATGAAGGCAGACATTCTTGAACTGGGGACCAGGGCAGAAGATGCTAATTTATCATCGGATCTGATTGATTTAGCTGATTTGCAGGATAAATTGCTGCATTTAAAGGCTGAAAAAGCAGAGCAAATCAAAGTACGAAAGAATGAGGAACTGATTCTTAAACTTAAGTGTAACAGAAAGGATGCCTGTGAAAAGATAAAAAGCGAAATATCAGAAGCAGCAGATGAAATACAAAAAGAAATCGAACAGTTAAAGGAGGAAAAGAGCCTTTCGTTGATTGGATTAGAATCTTTGCAAAAGGAAATTGATATGATATCCAAAGATTTGGAATATGATTCATTTGAGAAAGCGACTCAAATCTTAAATGAGAAAAAGGCTGAACTAGAAGAATCAAAACAAAAATTCGTATCTGCAGAAAAAGCATATCATGAAATCAAAACAGCATTAGAAACTACAGCCAGCTTATTAAGAGAATTTAAGGAACAATATGTGAATAGTAAGGATAACTATGACATTATTTTAACACAGTATATGCAAAAGTTGAATGAATTTGGATTTAAGAAAGAAGAAGCATATCAGCAGGCTTTATTAAATCAAGAGCAAATAGATGAAATAAAAGAACAATGCAGCAAATTCGAACTAAGGAAAAAGGAAGTAAAAGTTCAGATAGACAGATTAAATGAAAAAATAAATGGAAAAGAAACGGTTGATCTTGAATCTATCAGAAGCAGAATGAAAGAGATAAAAGAAGAGAAATCACAGTTAGAGAGTCGCTTAAAAAAGGTCCAAACGAGAATCGTAGTAAACAAAGAGGCAAGTTCAAGGATTAAGTTGACTGAAAAGGAGAGGTATAATAAGAGTAAACAATATCTGGATTATAGCGCTTTATCAAAAACAGCAGGTGGAAGATTGGAAGGAAAACAGAAGATAACGTTTGAAACCTATGTACAGGCTTCCTATTTTATACAGATTATCAAAGAAGCTAATAAAAGATTTTTCGAAATGTCTGGAAAAAGATATCAGCTGCAACGAAAAGAAGAAGGAAATATTCAAAGCTTTACAGGTCTGGAACTTAATGTTTTTGATACCTGGACTGGAAAAATACGTAGTGTTAAAACATTATCCGGAGGAGAATCTTTTATGGCGGCTTTATCCTTAGCACTGGGCTTTTCGGATATTATTCAGAGCTTTGCCGGCGGAATTGAAATAGACACTTTATTTGTGGATGAAGGATTTGGCACTCTTGATTCAGAAGCTTTGGAACAATCTATTGGTACTTTGGCAAGTCTAACGACGGGAAATCGCTTAGTAGGGATTATTTCTCATGTAGATGAATTAAAGATAAGAATAGACAAGCAGATATTGGTTAAAAAAGATGTAAAGGGAAGTTATATCGAGCAGATTAAGTACTAACAACATTTAGAAGGATTCCAAATGTTAATATTTTCTTAAATAATTGCCTATATTATCTAATTTTGTTATAATATGACATAGCCTGTAATATAGTGTGTTTGAAAGAAAGGGGATGTACATGCAACTTAATCTTGCTAAAATGATACAGTTTTTAAGTTTACTGAAGGTCTGCCTGTTACTACTGTTATTTCTTAATATCACTCCGATGGAAGTTTTAGCAAAAGAGTCAGTTCATTATAATAAGAGGGTATTATTTATTAGCTCCTACGACTCAAACTTCTTAAGTGTACCAGAACAGATCGAAGGACTCAAATCCGTTTTTACTCCGCTTTCCATTACCTTTGATACAGAATACATGGATATGAAAAGGTTCGATACAAAGGAAAATGAGGCTATATTTTATGAAATGTTAAAATATAAGTTAAACCAACTAACATATGATGCCCTTATAGTTGGTGATGACAGTGCTTTACAATTTGCCATAAAACATCAAAAAGAGTTATTTAATGACCTCCCCATTGTATTTTTAGGAATTAATAATATAGCAAGCGGCATTAGAGCTGCAGAAAATGATTACATCACGGGAATCGTTGAAGAGACGTCCTTAAAAGAAAACATCGAGTTAGGTATGTCAATTATTCCGGATGCAAAAAAGGTAGTTGCAATTGTAGACAACACTTTAACCGGAATTGGGAATAGAGAGCAATTTTATTCTTATGAAAATGATTTTGATAATTTAATCTTTGATACGATTAATGTGGGCGACTACTCATTTGATGAAATAGGATCTGTACTTTCGAAAGTTGAACAAGATACCATTCTTTTGTATTTTAGTATGTATACGGATAAGAATGGAATAAATCTTTCGATACCGGAGGCAATTACTATTTTAAATGAGTATGTAAAGGTCCCAATTTTGCGCTCAGAGGTTGGAGGCGTAGGACTTGGTATCTTAGGCGGTAAAATGGTTTCTTATTATGAATCTGGTAGAATTGCCGCGAATATGGTAGCAGATGTATTTCAGGGAACACCCATACAAGAGATTGCTGTGGTAAAGGAAAGTCCCAATTTTTACACATTTGATTACCAATTATTAAAGAAGTTTGAAATTGACGAGGATA
Source organism: Anaerocolumna sp. (assembly GCA_029239455.1). Taxonomy (GTDB): domain Bacteria; phylum Bacillota; class Clostridia; order Lachnospirales; family Lachnospiraceae; genus Anaerocolumna. Next base: position 28,189 of record JAQZAX010000005.1, on the reverse strand, counting down.
GATTGCCTAAGGACTCTATTATAATTAATAAAGAAATTAGTTTCTTTGAGGAAAATAAAGAATTGGTACAATGGGCAATTGTGTTTTTCCTGTTTCTATTTGTCATTGTTATAATTTTAGTTATTGATAATATAAAACAAAGAAAGATAGAAAAGGAATTACAGGATAGTCATGAAGAATTATCCCAGACCTTTGAAGAACTAACTGCTTCGGAAGAAGAACTAAGAGCGCAATATGAAACAATTGAGGAATATGCTAATTTTGACTTTTTAACAAAACTCCCTAACAGAATGAGCTTTATGGATAGATTACAGGGAGAATTAAGTTCAAACAGATCGGGAACAGTTTTATTCTTTGACCTGGACAATTTTAAATCTGCTAATGATACCTTAGGACACTCGTTTGGAGATAAAATATTAAAAGGTGTAGCTAAGCGCTTATTAGAACATAGATGTATGGATGCATTTGTTTCCAGATTCGGTGGAGATGAATTCTTAATTCTAATACCTGAACTGGTTAACCAGGAAGAAATTGAAGCTGTCATTGAAAAAATTATGAAGCAGTTTGAGAAGGAACTTATTATAGACCAAGTAGAATATTTTGTTTCATTTAGTATCGGAGTAACGAGTTATCCTAACGACAGCAATGAAATAAACCAATTAATCATGTTTGCGGATACAGCCATGTATGAAGCAAAACATACGGGCAAGAATAAGCATATGTTTTATAGTAATCACATGATGCAAGAATTACAGAACAAAAATCAGGTAGAGTTGGCACTACGGTCTGCTATGAAAACCGACGGGTTTTTTCTTGTATATCAGCCCCAGGTCGATGTATATTCCGGTAATATTGTAGGGTTTGAAGCGTTACTGCGATTAAAGGATTCAACAGTTACTCCATTTCAATTTATACCTGTGGCAGAAGAAACAGGAATTATTATAGAGATAGGCAGATGGGTAACAAAAGAAGTAATTAACCAGTTAAAAACATGGAGAAATACAGGTTATGAATTAAAATCAATAGCGATCAATTTTTCTAGTAAACAGCTAAGAGATAAAGGGTATATTGAGTATCTAGTACAATTATTGGAAGAATCAAACATTGAACCAAAATTTATAGAAATTGAGATAACGGAAAGTATTCTCTTGGAAGATTCCAATGAAACGAAAGAATTTTTAACGAAATTAAAGAAGATTGGAGTTCGAATTGTTTTAGATGATTTTGGCACCGGATATTCCTCATTAAATTACCTCACTTATATACCAGTTGATAAAATCAAACTAGATAAGTCATTATGTGAAAAATTCTTAAAACATAATAGCAATAACGTAATGAACAGCATTATCCGACTTGCCCACAGCCTTCAACTTGAGATTACTGCAGAAGGAATCGAAGGAATTGAACAGTACCATCAGTTAAAAGAAAATCAGTGTGATTATATTCAAGGATACCTATTTAGCAAACCATTAACCTGTCAGGAGATAGAGCGGATTTATGATTGTAATCTGCTTGAACGTATCGATTATTAAAGTGATCAAAATATATTGTAAAAAGAGAACTTAATACGAATCCATTACGGAAAGAGTCTGTTTCATTTAAAAATGAAATTGACTCTTTTTTGGATATTTTTTGTATAATAACAGTAATAATGGAGATTTTAATATGGTATAAAGATAAATTTAAATAATTTTTACATCACAATATGTAAGGAAGGAGATGGATATTTGATGCAGAATAAAGATAATACTTTAAATGGCTTAAACAATAAGAGACTTGATAAATCAGACGCTACCAATAATGAGGGAACGGCAGCGTGGTCAAATAGTGAGCAGATAAAGAAAATCAGTCACGTTACCAAACCGGCAGAGTATGACGTGGAAAAAGCGAAAAACTGGGTTGATAATGGAAGCCAGTTATAATGCTTATGTAAACTTTTTCAATTATGGAGTGGAAGTTAAGCAAAAGGAGCGCTCCACGAAGTAATTGCAATAGTTGTATCGTAAATGCAGATATAGTTTCGAGGTTACCTAAATCAAAAAGTTAAGATAGAAAGGTTTGGTATATTATGTCTAAAACACAAATGACTGTGGATGGAAATACAGCTGCGGCATATGCAGCTTATGCATTTACCGATGTTGCAGCTATTTACCCGATTACTCCTTCTTCTAATATGGCTGAAGTGACGGATGAATGGGCAGCAAAGGGACGGAAGAATATATTTAATCAGGAAGTTAATGTGGTCGAGATGCAATCTGAGGCAGGAGCTGCAGGAACATTTCACGGGTCACTACAGGCAGGGGCATTAACTACTACATTTACGGCTTCCCAAGGCTTACTTCTTATGATTCCCAATATGTATAAGGTAGCAGGTGAGTTGTTGCCTGGAGTTTTTCATGTGAGTGCACGTGCACTGGCGGCTTCATCACTTAATATATTTGGAGATCATCAGGACGTTATGGCCGTTAGACAAACAGGATGTGCAATGCTTGCTTCCGGCTCTGTTCAAGAAGTTATGGATATTGCTCCGGTAGCACATTTATCAGCTATAAAAGGCCGACTACCGTTTGTTCATTTTTTTGACGGTTTTCGAACTTCCCATGAGATACAAAAAGTTGAAGCATTAGAGTATGATGATTATGCATCTCTAGTAGATTATATGGCAATCGACGATTTTAGAAAAAGAGCATTATCACCAAATCACCCTGTTGTGCGTGGTACAGCTCAAAATGCTGACATTTATTTTCAAACTCGCGAAGCAAGTAACCCATTCTATGCCAAAATAATTCCAATTGTAGAAGAATATTTTGACAAGATGAGCCAGCTTACGGGAAGAAAATATGGTTTATTTGATTATTATGGAGCACCAGATGCAGAAAATGTTATTATTGCAATGGGTTCTGTAACACAGACCATAGAAGAAACCATTGATTATTATAATAGTAAGGGTGAAAAATACGGTTTAATTAAAGTACATCTGTATCGTCCGTTTTCCATGGCACATTTTCTGCAAAGTGTACCAAAATCTACTAAGAAGATTGCGGTGCTGGATAGAACCAAAGAACCGGGAGCCATTGGGGAACCGTTATACCTTGATGTTTGCAGCTGTTATAGTAACACAGATGGTGCTCCAATTATTATTGGTGGTCGATATGGACTTGGTTCAAAAGATACCACACCGAATCATATTGCAGCAGTATATGAAAACCTAAAAGGTATTAGTACTAAAAATCATTTTACAATTAGTATCGAGGATGATGTTACTAAGACTTCACTTTCTGCAGATCAGCATATTTCTATGGAACCAGGGGATAGAAAAACATGTAAGATATGGGGACTTGGTTCCGATGGAACAGTAGGTGCCAACAAACAGGCAATTAAAATCATTGGGAGTCAAACTGCAATGCATGTTCAGGCATACTTTGATTATGACTCAAAAAAATCAGGAGGCTTAACCGTATCTCATCTGCGTTTTGGTAATACACCAATTAAAGCGACCTACCTTGTAGATAATGCAGATTATGTAGCTTGCCATAACCCTTCCTACGTGAATAAATATGATTTGTTAAAAGATGTAAAGCAAGGTGGAATGTTTGTATTAAACTGTAACTGGTCGGATGAGGAATTAAATGTTAAATTACCAGCCAAAATTAAAAAAGTACTGGCAGAAAAGAAAGTAAAAATTTATACTATTAACGCCATTGGAATAGCAGAGAAAATTGGCCTTGGAAATCGTATTAATATGGTAATGCAGGGCGCATTTTTTAAGTTACTGAATATTATTCCGGAGGATGTATATATTTCTGAACTGAAAAAGGCAGTAACGTATTCCTATTCAAAAAAAGGTGATAAAGTAGTACAAATGAATTTTGAAGCAATAGAACAGGGTATTCAAAATCTTCACGAAGTTACGATTCCTGGCCAATGGATAAATAGCGAAGAATCAAATACGGATACCATCACAGAGCCGGAATTCGTAAGAAATATTATGAGACCTATGCAAGAACAGCACGGGCATTTACTTCCTGTCAGTGCATTTAACGGTAGAGAAGATGGAACATTCCCATCTGGTTCTACTGCTTATGAGAAGCGAGGAATTGCAGTCAATGTTCCAGAGTGGATTGAGGAACGTTGTATTCAGTGTAATCAATGTTCCTACATTTGTCCTCATGCAGTTATCCGCCCATTTTTACTGAATGAAGAAGAAGTTAAAAAGGCACCGGATAGTTTTATAACAAAAACGGCAACAGGAAAAGCATTTGCAGGACTTAAGTATCGAATTCAAATTAGCCCAATGGATTGTACGGGATGCGGAAACTGTGCTGATATATGTCCTGCAAAAGGGAAAGCATTAATTATGAATCCAATTGAGTCCCAATTGCCTAAACAAGTTGATAATTGGAAATTTGCTATCACTGAAGTAGGGTTTAAAAAAGAGTTGGACTATGGAACTTCATTTAAAGACAGTCAATTTAAACAGCCACTTATGGAATTCTCAGGTGCTTGTGCAGGCTGCGGTGAGACAGCCTATATTAAACTTGTTACACAGTTATTCGGTGATAGAATGATGATTGCCAATGCAACCGGTTGCTCCTCTATCTGGGCTGCTTCAGCACCTAGTACCTCTTATACAACCAATGAGGAAGGCAAAGGTCCTGCCTGGGCAAACTCCTTATTTGAAGATAATGCGGAATATGGATTCGGTATGTATCTTGGCGTTAAGCAATTAAGAAAGAAAATTGAAAAGAATATGCTTGATCTAATCAATAAAGATCTTGACCCGAAAATAAAAGAGGTATTTGAAGACTGGATTCATTATAAAGAAGATGGAGACCTAATAACGAAAATTAGTGAGAAAGTAATAAATGTGTTAAATGATTATCGTTCCGTCGACCATGAAGTAATGAAGTTAGTCGATGAAATTAGAGAAAGAAGCGATTATTTAGTTAAGAGATCTCAATGGATTGTTGGTGGTGACGGATGGGCATATGATATAGGCTATGGCGGTCTGGATCAGGTATTAGCATCTGGAGAAGATGTGAACGTATTAGTTTTTGATACAGAAATATATTCTAATACCGGCGGACAGGCTTCTAAATCAACTCCTACTGCAGCCGTTGCTAAATTCGCTGCCTCTGGTAAAAAAGCAGGTAAAAAAGATTTAGGTAGAATGATGATGACCTACGGAAATGTATATGTTGCCCAAGTGGGTATTCATGCTGACAACAATCAGTTAATTAAAGCTATAAGAGAAGCAGAAGCCTATAAAGGGCCTTCCATTGTCATTGCGTATGCACCATGTATCAGTCACGGTATTCGAGAAGGTATGGGAAGAAGTATGGAGACAATTAAGAAAGCTGTACAGGCAGGCTACTGGCATCTGTATCGTTACAATCCTGAACTAAAGAAAGAAGGAAAGAATCCATTTATTTTAGATTCAAAAGAACCGGCAGAAAGCTTTAGAGACTTCATCATGGGTCAGGTAAGATATAGCTCCCTCGCGAAATCATTCCCTGATGAAGCAGAAGAATTATTTAAAAAGGCGGAAGAAAGTGCAAAAGAACGTTATGAGATTTACAAACAACTAGCATCACAATAAATGATATGAGGGACTGCCTAGGCAGTCCCTTAATTGATACATAGGAGGAAATGCTCTTAGGCAGGAGAGATACTGCTTCGTCACATTTTCTATAAAAATACTTTATTATTATTTTCTAAAAAAGTACTGTCATCATTATTTTATATAAAAGTACTTGACAAATGAATAGAAAGTTTATAAACTAGATAATCATATAGAAATACTATGAAATAAGAAATAGTTATATTTTTACAGACTGATGATTAAATATACATTTACTATCTTAAACACTTGTGCAAATTCATAGATTAATATATAATATGGGAGTGAATTTTTAAACATATGAAAACTTCCAAGTTTATAGTATTTCTATACTTTAAAGCAATTATTTCAATAGAAAGACGGGAGTTGATAAAAAAGTAAGAAGGTGGAAAGATGATTCAGATAACGGAATTAACCAAGGTTTTTCAGACGAAGAAGCAGAATTTAACTGTTTTAAATAAAATCAATATACGAATTGAAGATGGTGATATCTTTGGAATTATTGGTATGAGTGGTGCCGGTAAAAGTACATTAATTCGATGTATTAATCTTTTAGAGAAACCAACCAGTGGTAGTATTGAGATTGATGGTGAAGATATTACAACCAAAAGTGGAAAACAGTTATTAAAATTAAGAAAAAGTATTGGAATGATTTTTCAAAATTTTAATTTGCTAATGCAAAAGAATGTTAGAAGAAACATTGCCTTTGGTTTAGAGATAATTCCAATCAAAGATTTTATCATCGAAGGAATGTCAAAAAAAGAATACGATGTACTTAATTATTTTCAAAAGAGAAAGTTAAAAAAGGCAGAAATTAACCGCAGAGTGGATGAACTTCTTGCTTTAGTTGATTTAAAAGAAAAAGAATTCAATTATCCCGCACAATTAAGTGGTGGGCAAAGACAAAGAGTTGCCATTGCAAGAGCTTTAGCAACGAAACCAACCGTTTTACTTTGTGATGAGGCAACCTCTGCACTGGATAGTCTTACGACAAAGTCCATTTTAAAGTTGTTAAAGAAAATCAATGAGGAAACGAAAGTAACAATTATTGTTATAACTCATGAGATGAATGTAGTTCAAGAAATCTGTAACAAAGTTGTAGTACTTGATAAATCTGAAATTGTTGCAGCAGGTAGTACGGAGGAAGTTTTTAGTAATGAATCTTCTGAAATTACCCAGAGATTGATAGGGGGTATCGCATAATGGCTGTGTTAAAGGAATTTTTAGATAACTATGGCTCTATGCTGGTACAGGGAACTTTAGAAACTTTATATATGACATTCTTTGCTACCTTAAATGCCTACATAATAGGACTTCCTATAGGTATTTTAGCAGAAGTATCCAGAAAGGGTGGAATCCACCCAATGCCAGTTGTGAATAAAATACTAGGTATATTTATAAACATAGGCAGATCCATACCTTTTATCATTTTACTTTTTGCTGCAATACCTGTTACAAGATTTATTGCTGGTACAACCATAGGCCCAAAGGCAGCAACAGTCTCTTTAATTATTTCTGCAACACCTTTTGTTGCACGACTCATAGAAAATTCTTTAAGAGAAATAGACGGCGGCGTCATAGAGGCTGCAAAAGCAATGGGTGCCAGTGATACACAGATAGTATTTAAAGTTATGCTGCCAGAGGCCCTTCCTTCCATTGTGATGGGTATATCTTTAGCAACTATTACCCTTGTTGGATATACGGCAATGGCTGGTGTAACGGGCGGCGGAGGTTTGGGGCATATTGCCATCAGCTATGGCTATCACAGATATGAAACCAATATGATGATGGCTACCATCGTACTATTAATTTTAATCGTACAAATTATACAAAGTATTGGACAAAAATTATCAAAATTAATAGATAAAAGAGGAAAAGGAGAGAATTAATTTATGAAGAAAATGAAAATTGGCAGCTTATTATTAGCTGCAGTATTAGCAGGTGCAGTACTAGCAGGCTGCGGTACAAAAGAAAACCAGACAGAAACTACTGCTGCAAGTGAAAGCACAGTAGGAGAAACACCAGCAGTGGAAACAACAGCACAAACTGAATTAGTGGAAATAGTGGTAGGAGCTACAATTGAGCCACATGCGACAATTCTTAATTCCGATGCAGTAAAAAATGCATTAGCCGAACAGGGATTTACCATTAAGGTAGTTGAATACACAGATTATATTCTGCCAAATGTAGCAACAGAAGATGGAAGCTTAGATGCTAATTTCTTTCAGCACGTGCCTTATTTAAATGATTATAATGAGAAAAACGGAACAACTTTAAAAGCTGTAGCGAATGTTCATTTTGAACCACTTGGAATTTATCCTGGCAAGACAGCAACTCTTGATGCATTAGCGGATGGAGCACAGGTTGCAGTTCCTAATGATGTTACAAATGAAGCAAGAGCTTTATTATTATTAGAAAAAGCAGGATTAATCAAATTAGGCGCAAATGCTGGGTTAGAAACAACAGTGAAAGATATCACTGAAAATCCAAAAAATCTTGAAATAGTAGAGATGGAAGCTGCACAGACTGCAAAAGTTTTACAAGATGTTGACATTGCAATCATTAATGGAAACTATGCATTATCCAATGGACTATCTGCAAGTGAGAATGCTCTATTAGTAGAAGATGTTAATTCTGAAGCTGCTAATACATTTGCTAATATAATTGTAGTAAAAGAGGGCAATGAAGCAACTGATAAGACAAAAGCCTTAATCGAAGCAATTACTTCAGAAGAAACGAAAGCATTTATCGAAGAAAAATGGCAAGGTGCAGTAGTTCCGGTATTCTAAGAAACCAGCCAAAACAATATATTTTCTATATTTCAATATGGAAATATGATTCGAGGGTCAAATATAGAAATATAGAAATAGTAAAAGAGTCAGAAGAAATAATAAGAATTCCTCATTCTTATTTCTTCTGACTCTTTGTTCATGTATAGAAACATATAGTTATTTACGATCTTCCATAATATACTTTGAGGTATGGGCTAAAATACAACGATTAAGAACATTTTGAAACGTTCCTTTGCGTATACTGCATGGGGTATTTCAGATGGCATTACAATTGTTTCACCTGCAGAAACATTAAATTTTTCATCTCCAATGGTAATTTCTCCGGTACCGTCGGTGACATAAATCATAGCATCGCCGTGGGAGGAATGTGTACTAATTTCTTCCTCTTTATCAAAAGCAAACAGTGTCAGACTTACACTTTGGTTTTGGATTAAAGTTTTACTGACAATCTGTCCATCTTGATAATTAACCAAGTCTTGTAAAGTTAATACGGTAGATAAATCAATATTTTTTAAAATTTTTTTATTCATAATACTACTTCCTTTCGTTTGGTTTATAACTTATAGTACTATAGTATAAACAAATAAGAAAATTGTATGTTGCTAATGCAACAAAAAGTACCGTACTAAATTAATGTTCCATATTTTTTAAATAGTTTTGCAATAATTTCTGCAGTGCGAACGCTTCTTCCATACTGACCGGAAGACAAGCAACCATCTTATCAGGAATATGCGCCGCCTTGTCTCGTAATTCCAACCCTTTTTCAGTCAGTTTAATATATACTGTACGCTCATCCGTAGTACTGCGCTCCCTGGTTATAAATCCTTGCAGCTCCATTTTTTTAAGAAGTGGAGTCAGAGTACCGGAATCTAAGTATAATTTTTGTCCTAACTCTTTTACTGTAATATTATCTTCTTCCCACAGTGCCATAAAAGTAATGTACTGTGTATAAGTAATTCCAAGGGGATCCAACAGGGGCTTATAATTTTTAATTAATTCTTTCGATGTTACATAAAGGGGAAAGCATAACTGACGGTCTAATTTTAGTTTATCATAATTCATATAGTTGTGGACACCTTTAACTATTTTTTTAGTTGCTCTGCAACTGCCTGTTCAACCTTATCTAAATCATAAGTAGGAGCAAAGCGAGCAACAATATTACCATCCTTACTAACTAAAAATTTAGTAAAATTCCATTTGATTTCAGCACCAAGAAATACTTGTCCCAAACCTTTTAATTTCTCTAATAAACCAGGGAGTGCTGTATCTTTCTCATCTACAGGAACTTCCTGTATTAAGAATTTATAGAGGGGGTCAGCGTTCTCACCATTGACTTTTATTTTCGAAAATGTTTTAAAGGTTACACCATAATTCAGCTGACAAAAACTAACGATCTCTTCATTGGTACCAGGTGCCTGATTTAAGAACTGATTACATGGAAAATCAAGAATCTCAAAACCCTGATCGGCATATTTTTTATACAGATTCTCTAAAGCTTCATACTGAGGAGTAAAACCACAGCCGGTAGCAGTATTAATAATTAATAATACTTTACCTTTATAATCACCTAGTGAGACTTCATTTCCATTTGTTTCTTTTACTTTAAAATCATAAATATTCATTGTAAGTCCTCCTTTTAATTTTAATATTATTATAAGTAAATTCTATTGGTTTTATTCAATTAAATTTTATACAATTGAATTAACTTTATTATAATTTCATATGACAGAACTGTCAATAATAAAAAGAAATATTGATAAGTATAAAAAGAAATATTTGATAAGAATAAAAGAAATATTGATAAGTAATAAATAGAAATACTTGATAAGTAATAAATAGAAATACTTGATAAGTATATTAGAATAAAGTAAAATAGTTATTGGTATTATTACGAAATGCCACATGTAATTTTTTACAGTTAATTTTAGATTGGAGAATACTATGCTGGAGTTTAAACCTATCACCTTAGATAGTGCAGATAATATAATTAATTATTTAGGATATAAAGAGTCGAGAACCTGTGACAGTACCATTGGGTCTCTATTCATGTGGCGCGATTATTATAAAAGTGAATATGCGATATATAATGATATGCTATATATGAAGGTTATTTTTGCTGAAAGTGAAAACCGCTTTATTGTTCCCATTGGAGAACATACGATGAAAAGCTCAATGCCTGTGCTAGAAGAATACGCAAATGAAAATAATTTACCACTTAGTTTTGTTGCGGTTCCTGAAGAAGCCTTAAAAAAATTAAAAGACTATTATCAAAACGAACTGGAATATGTATCGGACAGAGATATGTCAGATTATTTATATCTGGCAGAAGATTTAAGTGAATTAAAAGGCAGAAGATACAGTGGACAGCGAAATCACATAAACAAATTTAAAAAGCTATATCCAGATTATAAATATGTAAAAATGGATAGTGAAAATATAACAAGAGTTATGGATTTCTATGAAGAGTATTCGAAAAACATGGTAAAAACCATGGAAACAGCCATAGAGGAGAATGAAAGGACCCTTGAAATTCTGCCTCTACTTGATAAATTTCACATGTCTGGTGGATTTATTGAGGTTGACGGTAAAATTATAGCAATCTCTGCCGGAGAAATAATTAAGGATACACTATATGTCCACATTGAGAAAGCATTAAAAGAATATCCAGGTTCCTATCAGATGATAATGAATGAGTTTGCAAGATATAATGTCTTTGAACAGGTTGTCTATATTAATAGAGAGGATGATGCCGGAGACCTTGGACTTAGGACTTCAAAATTGTCCTATCATCCTTGTGAAATATTGGATAAATATACTGTAATAATAAATAATATCAACACTATTCACAATTAAATTTATGTTAGACTTTTATTATATAAATGCGCCGAGCTTTGCTCGTGTGCATCCGCCGGAGGCTGTCGAATTCCCATGCCCCGTTTATATCCATAGTGGCGCAAAAAAACTTGGCATGGGAAATTGATCCTCAAATATATAGTTCAATTTACAATTAATTAAAATAATCTAATTTTCATAAAGGAGGGAATGGTGATATGAAAATAGCAGTCATAGGATGCGGAAGATGGGGTTCCTTTATTACCTGGTATCTGAATAAAATTGGTCATGATGTTTTAATGTATGGCAGAGAAGAATCAAAACGCATGAAAGAGTGGATTAGTACCAGGTCCAATCAGCTTCTTACTTTAAATGACAGTGTAGTTTTATCAACCGATATAACGGAGGTATTACAAAGAGATGTTATCGTTATATCAGTTAATTCTCAAGGATTAAGAGAATTAATGAAACAGTTATCGGACACAGGTTTTAACAATAAAAAATTTGTGTTATGTATGAAAGGTATTGAAATTGAAAGCGGAGAAAGATTAACTGAAATAGTTTCTAAATACATGGATTCTTCAAGTTCTGTAGCGGTGTGGCTAGGACCTGGACATGTACAGGAGTTTTATAAGGGCGTACCTAATTGTATGGTTATTGATTCTTCAGATCTGGAATTAAAGGAAGAACTTGTAAATGATTTTTCCAGTGATTTAATACGTTTTTATTATGGAAGTGATCTTATAGGTAATGAAATAGGAGCTGCCTCTAAAAATGTTATTGGTATCGCAGCTGGTATGCTTGATGGCTTAAAACTTTCTTCTCTTAAAGGTGCATTAATGTCTCGTGGTACAAGAGAAATTGCCCGCTTAATTTCTGCTATGGGAGGAAATGAGCTATCCGCTTATGGTTTATGCCATCTTGGAGATTATGAGGCTACGGTATTTTCAACCTATAGTCATAATAGGAAATTTGGTGAGGCATTTGTTACGGGTGAAGAATACAAGGATCTAGCGGAAGGATACTATACGGTTAAGGCACTTCTTAGTTTGTCCGTAAAATATAAAGTTGAGCTTCCAATCTGCAATGCAGTGTATGCTGTATTATATGAGAATAAATCTGCAGAGGAAGTACTTGGAGAGTTATTTTTACGAAGTTTGAAAGAAGAATTTTAATATTGTATCATTGGACAACCCGGGGTAGGTAACGATTTACTTACACCGGGTTGTGCCTGGTTTATTAGTTCATAACTATTTGAAAGAGAACATTTTAATGTTAAGAGCTTTTCAAATGGAAAACTACAGATTAACCTTAATATTATATTTTTCAAGCCAATAATTTATCTGCAGCATATAAGCTAACATCTGAGGACCAGCCATTAATTGACCATACCATGGTTTACCATAGTCAGAAGGTGTATTGATAAATTTGATGACCTTGTCTTTATCAACCAACTGGTTAAGAGGGGATGAACTATCTTCTAAAACAGTTAATAAACGGCTTCCAAGAAGATTTTCATAACCAGGATGATAGGTTTTGGGGTAAGGACTCTTTTTACGCCGTAAAATTTCCGGTGGCAGTAAATCTTTTGCTGATTCCCTAAGAAGATGTTTTACTTCGCCATCTCTACATTTGATATCCCAGGGTACATTCCATACATATTCCAGAATTCTGTGATCTGCTAAAGGAACTCTGGCTTCCAGTCCCGAATGCATACTGGTTCTGTCTAGGCGGTCAAGTAAGGTACACATAAACCATTTTACGTTCAGATATGCGATTTCTCTTCGCCTTTTCTCGGTTTCATTTTCACCTTCCAGTAGAGGAGTTTCCTTTAATGATTTTTCATAAGTCGCTAGTACATACTGCTCCATATCCAAATGTTTGATTATATCATCTTTTAGCAGTTGTTTTCTCGGTTCCATATGAACAGACCATGGAAATGAATGATGCAGAAAAGATTCTTTTTTATGAAACCATGGATATCCACCAAATATTTCATCTGCACATTCTCCAGTAAGTGTTACTTTGTTTTGTTTTACCACTTCAGAACAAAAATAGATAAGAGAAGATTCTACATCTGCCATGCAGGGAAGGTCTCTGGCATCTACTGCATCATAGAGATAGTCAGCTAATTTATTGTTATCACAAATCAAATAAGTGTGTTTTGTTTTAAACTGCGAAACCATGGTATCTACGTAAGGGCGATCCATAGATGGCTGAAAAGAGTTGGATTTAAAATACTTATCATTATCGACAAAATCAAAGGAGAAGGTATTTAATTGTTCTCCTTGTCTGGCCAGTTCATTTGCACACACAGCAGTTACAATGCTGCTGTCAACACCGCCGGATAAAAAAGTACAGATTGGTATATCTGATATCATTTGCCTCTTAATGGAATCTTTTACTAAAAATGAAGTTTTTTCTATGGTATCTTCATAGGAGTCCCTATGGGGATTACTGTTTAGCTTCCAATATTGTATCTGCTTAAAACCGTCCTCGCGGTAGACCGAGTAATATCCGGGTAAAACTTCATTAAAGTTTTTAAATACGCCGCATCCATAGGTTTTGCCAGGACCAATGGCAAAGATTTCACATAAACCTTTCCTATCGATTTCCGGCTGAATACCTGGGAACTGGAACAATGCTTTTAATTCTGAACCAAACAGGAGAGTATTATCCGTGGTTGTATAAAACAACGGTTTAATACCCAGTCTGTCACGGAATAAATACATCGATTGGTTATATTCATCCCAGATGGCGTAAGCAAATATACCATTCATGGTTTTCACAAAATCTGCTCCATATTCAATAAAGCCAACTAAGATAACTTCTGTATCACAGGTTGTATTAAAAGTCCATCCTTTTGAAATTAAGTCATTCCGTAATTCTAAAGTATTATACAATTCCCCATTATATACTAAAGTATAAGTTCGATTACCTACATGTCTTGTCATTGGCTGAACCCCATTAGCCAAATCTATAATAGAGAGTCTTGCATGTGCCAGCCCGGCATGAGAATATAAACTCACACCCTTATCATCAGGGCCTCTATGTTTTAATGTTTCTTTCATTTTATCAAGAACATCCTGCCATTTGCTATATTGTTCCACGTAATTTTGTTTAAAATTACAAAAGCCTGCGATTCCGCACAAAATTAAACAACTCCTTCCATATAATAGCTATAGTATGCCGCGAAAATGAATCTGACACTTATTATAAATTGTTTCTTTTAAATGGATATAGTTCTGTGATTTATCTTGAATTTTGATTTTTTTTGATTTATAATACAAAATAAGATTATGTTTTGACAAAATATTTAAAATTGAGCATAAAAACACTAAGGAGAAATGAAAATGAAGGGTACTGTAGTATCATCTTGGGTTGAATCATGTAGAAAGCTGTTTGGTAATGACGTTGTAAATAATGCTCTAAAGGCAAACGGATTACCATCAGACAAAGTATTTTCCCCTTTGGAAGACGTTAGTGATGCAATTGCCACAGGTATTGTAGATATGGTAGGTAAGAGCGTTGGGAAGAATCATAAAGAAATATGGAATGTAATGGGCCAGGAAAATATAAAAACTTTTAGTAAGAATTATCCCGGGTTTTTCCGACATGAATCTGCCTATCAGTTTCTAAAATCCATGAATGATGTTCACGTAATTGTAATGAAGAGATTTAAAGGTGCAGTACCTCCAATTTTGGATGTAATACCGGTATCGTCTCATGAGATTCTTTTTACCTATCGTTCAAAAAGAGGTATGGTTGATTATCTTTCCGGACTGATTAATGGTGTTGCAGCTTATTTTAAAGAGGATATTAATGTTGAGGTTCTAAAACAAAGTGAGGGCGAAACTCAGCTAAAATTAAGATTTCAAAATGAAATTCAATATACAAAGAAATACCTATTAAACCAGTTATTTTCTTTTGGTATCATTAAGAATACCGGTATAAAGGCTTCAGTATTTAATACGTTATTTATCACTGTAATTTCTATTTTGGTATCCTCTGATTTAATTAATTCACTTATTATTGGTGGAACAGCATTCGTAGTTTCTTTATTGTCTACTTTGCTATTCCAGAAGCCGAGAAAAGTAATTATGGATGAATTACAAAAATTGAGCAAACGTAATTTTGTTGAATCGGTGGTTCTTCGTACGAATGATGAATATGAAGGCATGATGGGAACAATTAATGAAATTAAGAGAAACGTACAAAAGGACTTTATAGGATTTAATGCAATTGTTGATGAACTTTATACATTTAATAAATCTGTTTCCGAAATAGCAAGCACAATGCAATCTACATCAAACGATATTACTTCCGTACTAGATCAGGTTGCAATGGCAGCAATTACCCAGGCTGAAGATACAGAGAAAGCAATTACTGTACTAGATGGAAGTATTCGTAATGTTACCAGTATCTCCGATGACGGACAGGAGAATAAAGGTCAAATTGAAGGTGCAGTACAGGATATTGAGAGCAGCTTCCATAATGTAGAATCAACTGCAGCCCAAATTAATGATGTACTTGTAGAATTCAGCCAGATTAGAAATAACAGTAATGAATTAAAAGATAATGCTAACAACATAACTCAGATAGTATTAATTGTATCTTCCATAGCAAAGCAAATAAACTTATTGGCTTTAAATGCTTCAATTGAAGCAGCCAGAGCCGGTGAAGCCGGAAGAGGATTTACTGTAGTTGCTGATGAAGTTAGGAAATTGTCGGAAGAAACCAATAATGCAGTAGAGCAAATAAACGATAGCCTAACTAAGTTTATAACAAGCATTAATCAAGTAGTGGAAGGAATTGATTTACAGTATGGTGTTCTAGAAACGGAGAACACAAGGCTGACAGATGCCGTTGATACGACAGACCAATCTAATAAACGACTAAAAGTAGTATCAGATTTAATGATTAAAAATTCACAGGATTTAAAAGTGGAAGCTGATAATATTTCTACGTTATTTGATGGTATCCAGAACTTAGCTGCAATTGCTGAGGAAAATTCAGCTTCAACAGAAGAAGCTAGTTCAAACGTTGCTGTGTATGTAGAACAGATTAGCGAGTTAACTCATCAGATTTCAGTATTTGATTCAATGATTAAGAATTTCCAGGAAGATTTAAGTAATTACGAAATATAAAGATGTTACAATTAAAGTTGAAAAAGGAGTATTCAATTGCATTTATTGAATACTCCTTTTAAATACATTAAATTATTAGGTAATTGCAAAACTTGAAAGTTTTTACTATTTATGAAGCAATAATAGTACCAGTTCTTCCTTTTAAAGCATCTTTTACAGTTTCAAGCTGGGTAATCAAAGCTTGTCTGCCAGATGCAGCTGAAACGAATTTAACAGATGCTTCTATCTTAGGAAGCATAGAGCCTGATTCAAAATAGCCTTTTTCAATATATTCTTTTGCTTCTTCTATACTTACCTTACCAAGGGGCTGTTCTATGGGCGTACCATAATGGATTGCAGCCTTTTCAACTCCGGTAAGGAATAGAAGAGTATCTGCATTAATTAGTTCAGCAAGTAATTCACTTGTATAATCTTTTTCAATTACTGCACTTGTCCCTTTTAGGACAGTTCCCTGTTCTAATACAGGAATACCTCCACCGCCACCTGCAATGACAATCTGATTAGCATCTAACAAAGCCTTGATTGCATCAATCTCGTATACTTCCATTGGTTTTGGAGAGGCGATAATTCTTCTGTAACCCTTACCTTCTTCATAAACAACGTAATTACCTTTTTGTTTTTCAAGTTCTGCCTCTTGTTCCGTCATATATCTTCCAATAATTTTCGTTGGAGTACTAAAAGCCTTATCAAAAGGATCCACTCGTACCTGAGTAATCAGGGTAGATACAGGCTTAAAAATGCCACGATTTAGCAATTCAGTACGAATTACGTTTTGTAAATCATAACCTATATATCCCTGGCTAAGGGCACCACATACTGACATAGGAGCAACGGTATATCTGGAATCAAGACGACTAAATTCTGTCATGGCAGTTTGGAACATACCAACTTGTGGACCATTACTGTGTGTTATTAAAATTTGATAATTTTCCTCTACTAAATCAGCGATTGCTTTCGCTGCTCTCTTTACTGCAAATCGCTGCTCAGGAAAAGTTTCACCAAATGCACTTCTTCCTAAAGCAACTACCAGTTTCTTTTTTGTCATAAAATAATACCTCATTTCTTATAAATATTAATTTTAAAAAAGTGAAATATAAACTTTTTGGGTGTAGCATGTAATATTTTTAATTATATAACAACTAGGAAAAAAAATAAAGGGAAAGATACTAGATTTACATTAAGCAACAATTATTTCCGATGGATGGTATGCAGCTGAATTTATGAAAGAGAGAATTATTTTAGTTAGATGAGATATAATAGCCTTAGTGTTCTTAATTATTCAAAAGATACTTGACATTGATGGTATTATTGTATACAATCAGACAGTATAAATATACATTAATTTGAATATTATAATTATAGTGAATTAGAAACATATCTATATTATAATAGGTAAATACAAAACTCCAATGTTTTTACTATTTTTGTTACTACTTATGCAATTTCGTATTGGAAGCGAAGCGAAATTCCTAATATATGATAAGGAGAAAAGGAGACGATACATATGGAAACCAATAAGAAACGTGTGGATGATGAAAGTAGAAATGTATTTATAAATCCTCATAATAATTTACTGCAATTGGAAGAACATTTATATCCATTAGTGGATGTGGCTCAGCCAAGGGTATTTAGAAACTTATTCCCTTACGAAGAGGTACCTAAGATAGCATTTAATGATAGAATTGTACCTCATAATTTCCCAGATGAAATATGGATAACGGATACTACTTTTAGAGATGGACAACAATCAAGAGCTCCTTATACGACGGATCAAATCGTCACTATCTATGACTACTTACATCGTCTTGGAGGACAAAAGGGCATTATAAGACAAAGTGAATTCTTCTTATATAGTAAAAAGGACAGAGATGCTGTTTATAAGTGCATGGAGAGAGGGTATGAATTTCCGGAAATAACATCCTGGATTCGCGCCAGTAAAAAAGATTTTCAGTTAGTAAAAGATATTGGATTAAAAGAAACCGGTATTTTAGTAAGCTGTTCTGATTACCATATTTTTTATAAAATGAAGATGACAAGAAGAGAAGCCATGGAACACTATCTAAGTGTTGTAAGAGAATGCTTAGAAACAGGCGTTGCAGCCCGTTGTCATTTGGAAGATATTACACGCTCCGATATTCATGGATTTGTAATACCTTTCTGTCTTGAGTTAATGAACTTAAGTGAGGAATACGGTATTCCTGTAAAAATCAGGGCTTGTGACACTATGGGTTATGGTGTTAATTTCCCTGGTGCCGTGATTCCACGGTCAGTGCAAGGAATTATTTATGGACTTACTACACATGCCGGTGTACCTTCTGCAATGTTAGAGTGGCACGGTCATAACGATTTTTATAAAGCAGTCACTAACTCTACTACCGCTTGGCTATATGGTGCTTCAGGTATTAACTGTTCCTTATTTGGGATAGGAGAAAGAACCGGAAATACTCCATTAGAAGCAATGGTCTTTGAGTATGCGCAATTAAAAGGCACCTTAGACGGAATGGATACCACTGTAATCACAGAGCTTGCGGAATACTTTACCAACGATTTAGAGTATGAGATTCCACCAAGGACACCGTTTGTCGGAAAGAACTTTAATGTTACGCGTGCAGGGATTCATGCAGATGGCCTCTTGAAAAATGAGGAAATATATAATATATTTGATACAGCGAAGTTTTTAAATCGTCCGGCGTTAGTATCAGTTTCTAATACTTCAGGATTAGCAGGAATAGCACATTGGATCAACAGCTACTTTAAACTTAAAGGAGGGGATGCTGTTGATAAAAGCCATCCAGTTGTAATAAAAGTTAAAGAATGGGTAGATAAGGAATATGAGGAAGGCCGTATCACTGTAATAACAGATGAAGAATTAATTGATGTTATTGATAGCATAAAAGCGGAATTAAGCTTAGTAACGCCATTTTAGTGAATTGACGATGTAATAGTTAGCGAAAAATATAAATGGAGGATATTTCATGTATACCGAAAATATTGAAAGAGCAAAAGAACAGTTTGGTAAGTTATTAGAAGAGCAGTTAAAGAGAGTGGAAGTCATGAAAAATCAAGGTGATTTCTTAAACTATAAAGAATTAGATACAATCATTATTGGTGTATGTGGCGGTGACGGAATCGGACCTGCTATCACTGGACAGGCTCAAAGAGTTTTAGAATTCTTATTAGCAAATGAAGTTGCATCTGGTAATGTTGAATTCAGAACAATCGATGGCCTAACCATAGAACGCAGAGCAGCTGAAAATGCGGCAATTCCGCCAGTAGTTTTAGATGAATTAAAAGAATGCCACGTTATTCTTAAAGGACCAACAACAACTCCAAGAAAAGGCGATCCATGGCCAAACGTTGAAAGTGCTAATGTTGCAATGAGAAAAGAACTTGACTTGTTTGCTAATGTTAGACCGG
This sequence comes from Anaerocolumna sp., assembly GCA_029239455.1. Taxonomy (GTDB): domain Bacteria; phylum Bacillota; class Clostridia; order Lachnospirales; family Lachnospiraceae; genus Anaerocolumna. The sequence continues at coordinate 8,381 of JAQZAX010000005.1, read as the reverse complement.
TTCGAATTCCGGAACAGGGAATTGACTGGACCTTCTACCGCGAGAATACAGAAGGCGCATATGCGGTAGGAAGCAAAGGAGTCCATGTAACAAACGACCTTGGCGTTGATTTTACGGTAGTAACTACGCAAGGTACAGAAAGAATTATCAGAGCGGCTTTTGAATATGCAAAAGCAAACGGTAAGACGAGAGTAACGGCTGTAACAAAAGCCAATATTATAAAGACGACGGACGGTAAATTCCTGGATATATTTAAGGAAATAGCAAAAGAATATCAGGATATTACGGCAGATGACTGGTATATTGATATTATGACAGCAAAACTAGTCGATGAGAAGAGAAGAAGAGATTTTCAAGTGCTTGTTCTTCCTAATTTATATGGAGATATTCTTACCGATGAAGCTGCTGAATTCCAAGGTGGTGTAGGTACTGCGGGAAGTGCAAATATTGGTAAGCGATATGCGATGTTTGAAGCAATTCATGGCTCTGCACCAAGAATGGTAGAGGAAGGCAGAGATATTTATGCAGATCCTTGCAGTGTAATTAGAGCAGGTGCTATGTTGTTATCTCATATTGGTTATGTGGAGGAGTCTGAGAAATTATATAAAGCTCTTGATATTTGCACAATTACTGAGAAAAAGCTTGTGATTACAGGAAGAGATACTGGAGCAACCAGTGCCGAGTTTGCTGATTATATCATGCAGACCATGAAAAAGATGTAGGAGGAGCATATAGTGAATGACTATGATGTTCAAAAGGATGCATCGGATAAATATTCCCTTCGCGGACGGGTCTTTAATAAAATCCGGGAAGACATATTATCCGGGAAATATGCACAGAATGAAGAATTAAAAGAAAATTCCATTGGTGTTGAACTGGGAGTTAGCCGTACGCCAGTCAGAGAAGCATTAAGACAGCTGGAATTGGAGGGCCTAGTTACAATAATTCCGAATAAAGGAGCCTATGTAACTGGAATTTCTCAGAAAGACATGCATGACATTTATATTATACGTTCTTACTTGGAAGGCTTATGTGCTAGATGGGCTTGTGAACATATTACGCAGATGCAGATAGATGAGCTTGAAGAAATAGTTTACCTGACCGAATTTCACGCCAAGAAAGATCATCATGATCAGATTGTAGAGCTGGATAATAAGTTTCATGAGACAATCTATGAAGCTTCTCAAAGCAAAATTTTAAACCATGTGCTTTCAGACTTCCATCATTATGTACAACGAATCCGTAAGATAACCTTGGCATCTGAATCAAGGGCCGTTAATTCCAACAAAGAACATAGTGCCATTTTAGAGGCTATCAAAAACAGAGATGGCGAGGAAGCTGAAAGATTGGCACATGAACATATCATGAATACCATCAAAAATATTTCGGATCAAGGATTAAATTTATCTTAGTTTGATCAAACTTTTCATTCACTTTAGGGGTGAATATAGGATTTTTTTAAAAGAAATGGAGTTTTTCAGATGTACTGACAGCAGTCGCAGCATATGAAAAACTCCAAACCAAATCATATTCTTAAGTAAATTACATAAGCCAACCTTATTCAGCTAACTCTTCCCACAATTCTAGTAATTCTTCCATGCGGTCTGCTAGTTTCTTTTTTTCTTCATTTAGTTCCAATAATTTATGAACATTGGTATATATTTCTTCTTTGGCAAGAAGCGCGTCTATTTCTTCATTTCTTGTTTCTAAAATAGTAATTTCTTCTTCTGTTTTCTTTAAGTCATTTTGACGTTTACGAATCTTAGCCTGTTCCTCTTTTTGCTGCTTCCAGTCCATTTTTCCTTCCGTATCCGAAGTATCATAACTAGATGGGGTGGGAGTACTAGTAACTGGGAATTTACTTAGAGAACTGCTTACTGTACCAAAACCAGGCACGAAAAGCTTCTGCTCGGTAGTTGTTTCAAAACTAGATAAGTACAGTTTTTCCATCTCATCTTTCTTTTCCAGATAATAGTTGTAATTCCCAATGTAATTTAGTAAGTTTTGCTGGGTCAGATCCAGAATTCGTGTCGCTGTTTTATTAATAAAATAACGGTCATGGGATACATATAATATGGTACCGGTATAGCTATTTAATGCATTTTCTAGGATTTCCTTCGATGTGATATCCAAGTGGTTGGTAGGTTCATCTAAGATGATGAAATTTGCTTCTGATAACATTAGTTTCGCCAAAGATACACGACCGCGTTCTCCGCCGCTTAAATCTTTGATACGTTTAAAGACATCGTCATTGGTAAAGAGAAAGGCAGCTAATATGTTTCGAATCTTAGTATTATCCATATGAGGATAAGTGTCTTGCAATTCATCAAATAATGTCTTTTCCTGATCTAAAACCTGATGTTCCTGGTCGTAATAACCTATTTTAACTTTAGCTCCCAATTTAATTTCACCGTCATCTGGGGAGAGCATCTGGTTAATCATCTTTAATATCGTAGTTTTTCCAGTACCGTTGTTACCGATAATTGCAACCCTTTCACCACGCTTTATTTCAAAATTTATATTTTGAAATAATAGAAGAGAACCAAAGGATTTACTAAGATCAGTTACGGTTAGTACATCGTTACCGCTGATAACGTGAGGCTCTAAGCGTATAGACATCTGAGGTTCGCTGGTAATTGGTTTATCTAATCGATCGATCTTATCTAACATCTTTTCACGGCTTTCCGCGCGCTTAATTGATTTTTCGCGGTTAAAGGAACGTAACTTTGCAATAACATCTTCCTGATGTTTTATTTCTTTTTGCTGGTTTAAATAATGCTTCATAAGTGTTTCTCTTTGAAAAGCTTTTTTCATGGCATATTCGGAATAATTACCTTCAAATGAAGTGGCTTTGGTATTTTCAAGCTCAACAACTTTGGAAACTACTTTATCAAGGAAGTAACGGTCATGTGCAATCACCAGAACAGAACCTTTATAATTAAGTAAATAGGTTTCAAGCCATGCAATGGATTCCATATCTAAATGGTTGGTAGGTTCGTCCAATAAAATTAAATCAGGAGAACTTAATAATAGCTTACCTAAGGCTACTCGGGTTTTTTGCCCACCAGAGAGTGTGGAAATGGGTTTGTTAAAATCTTCTTCGGTAAATCCCAAGCCCTTAAGAACACCAATAACCTCACTTTTATATGCATAACCATTTTTTAATTCAAATTCATGGGTGTATCTAGTGTAAGTATTAAGCATTCTTTCTAATTCATTTCCAGATACATTTTTCATGTCAATTTCAAGTTTTCGTATGGCATTGTCTAAATCAATAACATCCTGTTTCACAGACAATATTTCTTCATAGATGGAATTATCCGATGCAAGCCCTTGGTGCTGTGCCAGATATCCAACAGTACTTCCTTTTGCAAATATAACTTCTCCAGCATCTGCACTTAATTCTCCAATTATTATTTTAAACAAGGTAGATTTACCAGCACCATTTAAACCAACGATTGCTGCTTTTTGTCCTTCATTTATATGAAATGAAACATTATCTAAAATCTGTGTTGTTCCAAAGCTTTTGCTAATGTTTTTACAAGTGATTATCATAATTAAAATCAAACCTTTCTTAACAAAAATAAGCAGGTGGTTCATACACACCTGTATCACCTATTTTAACATAAGTAAAAATTTTAGTAAAGTAATGTAGAATTTTAGTAGAACGTATTTTGAAATTATTTCAAAATCTTTATTTGACAAAATTATAACATTCCAATATAATGTAAGGAATAAAGTGGGGTGTTTTATTCATTTATCAACAAGGAGGAAAATTATGCAGGAAAAAGACATTTCTATTGCGGTAATAAAAAGATTACCAAGATATTATAGATACCTAGGCGAGTTATTAGAAAACGATGTAGTTCGAATTTCATCAAAAGAATTAAGTGAGAAAATGAAAGTAACTGCTTCTCAAATTAGACAGGATTTAAATAATTTCGGAGGCTTCGGTCAACAAGGGTATGGTTACAACGTTGAATATTTATATGAAGAGATAGGTAAAATTTTAGGTTTAGATAAGCAATATAATGTAATTATTATAGGTGCAGGTAACTTAGGTCAGGCATTGGCTAATTATATTGATTTTGAACGTAGAGGTTTCTTTGTAAAAGCCATATTTGATGTTAATCCAAGATTAGAGGGAATATCAATTCGTGGTGTGGAGATACAGATGATTGAATACCTGGAAGAATTTGTGAAGAGTAATACAATTCATATCGCAGCACTTACGGTTCCTAAATTAAAAGCACCGGCAGCAGCAAAAGAATTAGTAAATCTCGGAATAAAAGCTATTTGGAATTTTGCTCCTACCGATTTGAATTTGCCACCTGATGTACTTGTTGAAAATGTACATTTGGCAGAAAGCTTAATGACTTTATCTTACAGATTAAAAGAAATAGATGACGCAGAATTAGAGGGCACTGAAGAATAAAGGGAGCAAATGAATGCGAAAGAGTGAGGATGAGCCTAACTTTAAAGAAATATTTAAGGGAAGAAAGATACCAATATTAACACTGGATAGCAGATGGTATGAGTTATTCCCGGCAGATGAAAAACCATCCCATATTAAAGAACTTGAAGATAAATTAAACGAACTTTTAAAACGCCAGGGTAAACTAGCAAGCGATATGAAAGATTTAAAAAGACTCAAAGTTAAATTGATGGAAGAAATTATCGCTAATATGGATCCTGACGATTCAAAGTCTGGGAAACAAAAACTAAAGAAAATGACACAGAATCAAAAGATGATTCTTGAAATTGGGGAAAAAATGAAAGAATCAGAAGATGAATTGGCTGATATTCCGTATTTAATTAAATCAGTCAATGAGGATCTGATTATTGAAAGCGCCAGGATATGGTATGCGAATCTAACTGAGAATAAAGACAGAATAGATGAAATAACACAGTGGGTATTAAAAGTAAGAGATGAACTGAAAGAAAAGATCTTAATGAAACAGGATATGGAAACAAAGAATGCGACAATCTATTCCTATATGCATGATCTATTAGGACCGGATATAATAGAAGCTTTTGATGAACATATACTTTAACAACTTAAGTTTAATCAAAATCAGGAGGTTCTTTATGATAATCGGCATAGGAACAGATCTTATAGAGATAGAGAGAGTTGCTAAAGCATGTGAACATAATAAATTTCTATTAAAATATTATACTATGCAGGAAATAAAGCTTTACGGCACCAGCCCTGTGAAATTAGCTGGTAATTTTGCAGTAAAAGAGGCCGTATCTAAAATGCTTGGAACCGGATTTCGTAATATTAAGCCAATTGAGATTGAAGTACTAAGGGATACTCTTGGAAAGCCTTATGTTAATTTATATGGTGCAGCTTCTGATTTATCGAAAAGCATTGGAATTGTAAATATTTTTGTATCAGTTACGAATACCAGAATATATGCGAGTGCCTATGTAATAGGTGAAGGAGTGTAAATTGAGAAAAGTAGTGAATTCTGCACAAATGAAGGCAATTGATGATTATACCATAGAAAGAATAGGTATTCCTTCTATGGTTTTAATGGAGCGCGCATCTTTACATGTTGTAGAACAAATAAAATTACATGGGGATAAAAACAGTAGGATACTGGCTGTTTGCGGTTATGGTAATAATGGAGGCGATGGGATTGGGGCAGCACGAATTCTATTCTGCCAAGGTTATTATGTAAAACTCTTAATGGTTGGAGAAGAATCAAAGGCTACCGTTCAAACCAAAGAGCAATTAACAATTGCAAGAAATTTAGGCTTATCTATAGATAGCAATATTAATTTTAATGAATATACTATAATAATCGATGCTATTTTCGGCATAGGTCTTAGCAAGCCGATATCAGGCGTATTTGAGACAATAATTGAGGAAATCAACAAGAATAAAAATAAATATATTGTTTTCTCGGTAGATATTCCATCCGGTCTTTCTGCCGATACTGCAAAGCCATACAACATTGCGGTAAAAGCGGATTATACTATTTCATTTGGATTAATTAAAAAAGGAATGCTGCTCTATCCGGGATATGAATATACCGGTGAAATTATTACTGCAGATATCGGATTTCCTGAAATTGCAATTGAAGCAGTGAATCCTAATTACTTTACGTATGATTTGGATGATTTAAAGCGACTTCCCATAAGAATGTCACACTCGAATAAGGGGACCTACGGAAAGGTTCTTATCATTGCAGGATCTACAGATATAAGTGGTGCTTGCTTTTTTTCTGCGAAAGCAGCTTATCGAACAGGGGCGGGTATCGTAAAGGTAGTTACTGCACATGAAAATAAAGGGATGATACAGACGCTATTGCCGGAAGCCTTAATAACGACCTATCATTCTAATGAGAAATTATCACAAGATACAATAAATAAAATAGTGCAAGACATTAATTGGGCATCTGTCGTTGTATTTGGTCCTGGTGTTGGAGTAAATTTGCTAAGTGAGCAATTATTAGATATGGTAATCCAATATACGGAGGTTCCTCTAATTATTGATGCGGACGGAATTAATTTATTAGCAAAGCGAGTGGGTGTAGTATCCACTCTTACTGATGATTCTATTATCCCATCTATTTTAGAACTGAAGGAGAAATTACCAGCCCAAACAATATTAACACCCCATTTATTAGAATTGTCTAGATTAATTAAGTTACCACTAGCTATAATACAAGATGATTTATTTCATATTGCAGAAAAATGTACGCAGCTTAATAAACTAATTTATGTAATAAAAGACGATAGAACTATTGTAGCTAACGAAGAAATGAGGTATATTAATTTATCTGGGAATAGTGGTATGGCAACAGCCGGTGCCGGTGATGTTTTAACAGGGATTATTGCCGGTCTAATAGCCCAAGGATTACCACAGTTTGAAGCCGCTACACTTGGCGTATATATTCACGGTTTGGCCGGGGATAAAGCAGTACAGATCAAGGGAAACTATGGAGTGACAGCCAGTGATATTATGGAAGCAATTGCTGACGTGTTAATGTATTAAGCAGAATGTTATAGCATGTGCAGCATTAGAATTAGTGATTTATAAGCTGCATGGAATGGAGGAACTTATGACAACTGGTATAACAAAAATTCAAGAAGAAAAATCAGAAGAAAGATATTTTAGAGTAACAGCAAATATTGACTTGGATGCTATCAGTAGTAATATTTTAAATATAAAGAAATTAACCGGTAATTCTACAAAATTAATGGCCATTATTAAGGCGGATGCTTATGGACATGGAGCATTACCAATTGCAAAGACTTTAGATAGTTTAGGAGTAGATGCATTTGGAATTGCTATATTAGAAGAAGGAATTGAATTAAGAGAAGCAGGAATTCATAAGCCTGTTTTGATTTTAGGATATACTCCAAAAGAGCAATATAATCAATTGGTTAAAAATGACATTTCTCAGACGATATTTCAGTTAGATTCTGCCATAGAGTTATCAAAAGCAGCATTGCAGCAAAATAAAAAGGCAGGAATTCATATAAAGATTGATACCGGTATGAATCGAATCGGATTTTTTGATACGAAAGACAGCATGGAAGATATTAAAAAAATTGCATCGTTAGAAGGAATTCGTATCGAAGGAATCTTCTCTCATTTTTCCGCAGCAGATGAGACGGATAAAACCTCTGCTAAAATGCAATTAGATCGTTTTTTGAAATTTGTCAATCAATTAGAGCTAGAAGGCATCACTATACCAATCAAACATATATCAAATAGCGCTGGTATAATTGATTTGCCGGAAGCTAAGCTAGATATGGTTAGAAGCGGGATAGCAACCTATGGACTGTATCCATCTGAATTTGTTAGCCAGGAAATGTTAAAATTATCACCTGCCCTGGAAATTAAAACTCATGTAAGTTATGTAAAAGAAATAGAACCAAATTGTGGAGTTAGCTACGGAAGTACGTACATTACATCGAAAATAACTAAGATTGCTACGATACCAGTCGGGTATGGAGATGGATATCCTAGATTACTTTCTTCGAAAGGAAGAGTATTAATCCACGGCAAATCAGCACCTATTATTGGCAGAATATGTATGGATCAATTTATGGTAGATGTCACTGAAATTGAAGGTGTAAAACAAGGTGATACGGTAACTTTAATTGGCAGGGATAAAAATGAATTCATACCAATTGAAGAAGTTGGGGCACTATCCTATTCATTTAATTATGAGGTTGCATGTAATGTAGGAAAAAGAGTGCCACGTGTTTATTATAGAAACGGAAAAATTACTGAAATTAGAGAATAAATCATATATCAGCACATAAAAGTAAACATTTTATGGAATACATAAGTCAAAGTTGGAAATAATAAGACTAAAGCCATAAAATGGAGTGTGAGAAAAGTGATTATTAAACGAGGCGAT
>JAQZAX010000130.1 GCA_029239455.1 Anaerocolumna sp. | reverse complement strand
TCCCTCTGAGGTTACAACAGAGGCTACCTCATGGTTACTGTTTGCTGTAAATGACTTAACCGTCTGGCCTAAGGCAAGTGTGATTCCATTCTTTCTTAGGTCATCTTCTAATACATCTGTAAACTCTTTATCCAAGTATTTATTTAAAATGCGATCTAGTCCGTCGATTAACGTTACTTGCTTGCCTGATTCATGAAATGCTTCCACTAGTTCGATTCCAATATATCCTCCACCAACGATTACAATTTTGTTTGCATCTTTGGTTTGACGAATAATTTCGTTTGCCTGTTCAAAGTTCTTGCACAAGAGAATATTTTTACTTTCAATTCCTGGAATTTTAGGTATAATCGGCCAGGAACCGGTAGTATTTACTAACTTATCATAAGATATCTCAACATCTTCTCCAGTTGTTAAATTTTCAGCAATAACTTTTTTAGCATCGGTATCTATGAGTTTTACATTATGTCTTATTTTAACGTCTGCACCCATTTTACTTAGCTCTTCGGGACTAGAATAAAATAGCCCCTTTTCATCTTTTACAACTCCGCCAACATATAATGCAATTCCACAGGATAAAAATGAGATATTATCATTTCTCTCAAAAACAGTTACCTCTGCTTTAGGATTCTCTTTTAATATAGTTTTAACTGCTGCCGTTCCAGCATGTGTACATCCAATGACCGCTACTTTCATATTCTATCACCCACGTATTAATATAATAATTATATTAATATTCTCCTTATTTTAAATTTTAATAATAGGAATCATTATTAATTTAATATTATTATATCATATGTTAAAAAAAAGTCAATCTAAAAACTGAAAGGTGGAAATATTTATTTTTTAAAATCATATAATGAATTAAATAGAATTTTGAGGTATCTATGTTAATACATGTAGTGCAGCCAAAGGATACTATACAATCCATAGCAGAATATTACTGAATATCAACAGCTAAGTTAATTCAGGATAATGGACTAGAAGATCAGACTACATTAGTTACCGGTCAATCCATAGTGATAGCAATTCCTGAGATTACATATACTGTTAAAGAGGGCGATACATTAGTAGATATAGCCAATTCATACAATGTGACAGTAATACAATTATTAATAAATAACCCATTTCTTTCCGATAGAGAATATATTTATCCCGGAGATACCATTGTTATTAAATATACTACAAAAGGCAAAATCACGACACATGGTAATACATTACCCTTTATTAATAAGGAAACCCTTCGAAAGACATTACCATATCTAACTTACCTTTCCGTTTTAAATTTTACAGCTACAAAGGAAGGAGAAATCATTACTTATTACGACGATGCAGAAATTATACAGATAACGAAGGATTATGGGGTAATACCACTTATGTTATTAACAACATTAACGATTCAGGGTGAAGCTAATATCGGTATTACATTCGATTTACTGTTAAATGAAGATATTCAAAATAGGCAAATAGACAATATCCTAACTATTTTAAAAACCAAGGGCTATTACGGAGTAAATATATCATTCCAAGATATTAATGTTACGAATCAGCAACTGTATGAGGGTTATTTTAGCAAAATAACGAGGCGATTAAATGATGAGGGATATGCTGTATTTGTAACCATAAATCCTAATTTGGCAAGTATGAAGAATGGAATTGGTTTTGAACGTGTAGATTATTCACTGTTAAATCAGCTAGCACAAAATATTATTTTTATGGATTATGAATGGGCAACCAATGTTAATCCCCCTTCCCCTATAAGTTCAATTAATAATATTGATGTATTTTTAGATTATATTATTAGATTCACAACTCCCTACAAAGTAATTATTGGAATGGCCTCTATTGGATACGATTGGGAACTCCCATTTTCTGCAGGACTTTCAAGTGTTAATGCATTGACTCTTGATAACGCTATAGACTTAGCACGTAATGAAGGTGCCATTATACATTTTGATGAAGTATCTCAGACACCTTTTTACAGATATACAAAAAGTAGTTATGATAATGAAATAGAGCATATTGTATGGTTTATAGATGCGAGAAGTATAGATGCTTTATTAGGTTTGATTTCAAAATACGCATTACTGGGCACCAGTGTTTGGAATATCACGATTTTTAATCCCCAATTATGGTTAGTGATATATTCACAGTATGAAATTGAAAAGGTTTTTTTAGTTTAATGAGAAAAGAGATGAAATCTAATGGATTATCATCTCTTTTTTATAAGGATTTGAAGGTCAAATTACCATGCCAAGTTTTTTTGTACCACTATGAATATAAACTTGGCATGGGAATTTGACCCTCAAATCTTATAAGTTATCATGTAGGAAAACAAACTCTGATACTTCTGTATTTTTATGAGCCGGCAGATTTATAGTGTCGCACACCAAATCTCCAAAATGCATAGCACGGGATCAGGAATAAAAACGCCAACAATGGCATAAAAACATAAAGCGGGCTTGTTTTTCTGTTTAGCAAATATAACAATGGATAATATTGTACCAAGGCATAGGGTACGATAAATGTACAAAATTGCAGCATTCTTTTCCCATAGATGCCAACCGGGTATTTCCCATATTCTCTTGCTCCATCTGTAAGAATATTCATAAATTCCAACCCTTCCAGTGTAAAGAAGCAAAAGGCTGCATAGATCAAAAACAGCCCGAAAAATAAAGCGGTCCCACCAATAAGCATAAAGATGACTGTAATAATTTTGCTCATAGTCCATTCTATGTCATTGGATGCAATCCCATAAACAAACATCACAATGGCCTGAAACATTCTTCCTATTCTTGTAAGTTCAAATCTACTGCAACTTCATCTAAAAAGAATTGTTATATTGCTTATTGTGGTTTGTAACTACTGAGTTGTGGGAACATCCTATAATTCTATAATTAGCTAGTCTGTAATTTTTACTACATCATATTGGGAATTTATTATTGTCCAAATTATAGGATAATATATCATTATGTTCCATATTGCGCTGCCACTAAGAGCATTTTGTTTCACTATTTTGACAAGGGCATCCATACTTCTAGCATCCATGGTCCATACCATATGCTGAGATGGAATGCCAATATTAATTTGATTATATAGGAAATAGGGTGTCTGCGATATATCATCAAATTGTATCGTAGTACCTACATCATTAGCTAAGTCTATAGCGGAATTCAATGACAAAGAATTTGTAATTGATTTGCCGGGTACATAGGGTAATTCCCAGTCATAACCTATTAGTGGTATACCAACAATAATTTTATCTGGAGAAACCATTGTCAATAAATACTCAATGAAAGCTATCATATCATTAATGTTAGTTACTGGAGCTGGTGGTCCATAATTACTTCCCCAAACAAATTGTAGTAAAGTAATTCCATTCACATATTCTATAAATTTTGAATAATTAACTGGTTCTATAAATACATTGTTATTAATTTTTTCAATCCTATAATTAATTGTAATAAAAAACAAATAACCTTCTTGCTGTAATCGTTCTGATACATTTTTCATAAAGGCTTCATAAAGTGATTGGTTAGAAGAACTTATATAGTTAAAAACAATATTTATACCTTGATAACCTTTTGCCCTCATTACTTCTAGTATTGCATTTATATGATTCTCTTGATATTCCTCATTTAATAAGATTTCAAATGCAATTTCTTTATTAGGTTCTCCTTGCGAAGATAATGTTGCTATCATCATTAAAGGTATAACTCCATAATTTTTTGACATTTGAACAACTTCTGCGTCATCATGATAAGAAATAATATTCCCTCCTTCTACCGCAGTATAGTTAAATACTGATAGATAAGTAAGGTTGGGTAAAATCTTAACAAGGGTATCTCTTTTAATATAGGGATACGCAAATCCATTTGTTATTATTTTACCATTTGTATTATAACTTATTACAATTGTTTCTCCTGGGTATATATATTTTCTATCGGATAGTTGTGGATTATTTCTTAATAATTGCATTGGGGAAACATTGTAACTATCAGCTATGGAAATTAATGTATCTCCCTCTTGTACCGTATGAGTTTGTTTTGGATATACTATTACAATGGTTTGCCCTATTACCAATTCATAGGGATTTTCCAGACCATTGTCCTGAATTACTTGATTTACTGTTACACCAAATCTATCAGCGATTGAATAAATGGTATCTCCTTGTTCTACAACATAGATAAACATAAGTATCCTCGAACTAATTGATACAATTAGTATATGTGCTGATTCACGAAATGTTTAAAAAATATATTCCCGGAAAATGTGTTAATAATTCTCCTGGGATTAATGCTAAATAAATATTAATCCCAGAGGGGTTTTTACCCTTGCACTCCGATTCGCCTGGCTCCGGTCGGGTTCAGCTCTCTTTCTATGGAATCTTTCTCAGGCTGAACCATAAGTTTATTATATTCGTTAATTAATTGTTGCCCAACTTCCTTAATATTTCTTTCATTGGCTACCTTATATCCATTTTCCACTAATGAGAGTAATTCCTGGTTCAATATACCTTTTATTTTTCTTTGGAATTGTGAAATATCATTTCCTTTATAAATATTTTCTCCATCAATGAGCCAGTCTTTATAAATTGGTATATCACGGATCAGAACCGGTATTTTCATAGCCAATGCTTCTAATAATACAATCCCTTCTGTCTCTTCATGGGTAAGAAACAGGAATAAATCACTTCCGCTATAGGCATCTCGAATATCTTCTTTGCAAACATAACCCGGAAAGAAGAGATTGGGAATTTCTGTTTATACGGCTCTTCTTACTTTTTTTGAAACTGTATTCAAGTTGGTATAACCAAACCAGATAAATTTATATTCCGGCATAGATTTTGCCAATTCTACAAAGTCTAAAATTCCTTTTCTCTCAATATAAAGTCCAACGGAAACAATAATCTTATCCTTTTCGTTAAAACCATATTTTTCTCGAAAGTGTTTCCCATCCTTATGATCTTTTTTAAAAAAGTTTAAATCAATTCCATTTGAAATACTGATAATTGGCTTTCTCAAACCATACTCTGCTAAAACTTTCTTTGAATAAGGCGTGGGTGTAATGATTAAATCACCGCTATTGTAGCATTTTATAAGCCATTTCTTAAATAAAGGGGCTACCAGATTGGAACCGAGAAATGAATTCTTGAAATCTTCCTTGGTTGAATGAGCATGATATACCACCTTTTTCCCTTTCCTCTTTGCAATTTTACTCATATAGAAGGAACATGGAAAAACAGTATTAATATGTACGATATCGTAATCTTCTTTCTTATTTGTCGTATAAGCGATGTGATTTTCCTCTAAGGCCTTTTTTTGATGATAAATTGCTCTTCCCACACCACTCTTTTCCACTAACTTTAAATAATCCGAATGCAACAGTATTTTCATTTTCAATCACTCCTCTGTTTTATTTAATTTGTGCTAATAGATAATGTCCGATTGCATTCAACCCAAGACTATAAATTGCGATAGACATTGGCTTCCCAAGTAAGATAATGGCTGTAAATTTTCTAAGATTCATTTTAGTCAGACCTGCAATATAACAAAGCAAATCATCAGGAGCCACAGGGAAGAAAATTGCTAAGGCAAACATAGTATCAAACTTTTTTACTCTGTTAATCCAACCAATATATTTTTCATAAGACCGTTCCCCGATGATTCCTTTTACCAGTGGCTTGCCATACCTCTTAGAGAGCATAAAAGCAAGAATGGAACCAATGCAAATACCAATATAGTTATACAGGAATCCAATCAGCGGTCCAAAAATTATAATACCAGCGACACAGCCGACAGCTCCGGGTAAGATAGGAATTATTACTTGAATAACCTGGATTAGAATAAATATTATAGAGGCCCATATGCCAAAACTTTCAATAAACTTACGAAATGTTTCTTCAGAGGAAAATAGTCCAGTCTTATAACCATAAACCATAAACATACAAACAACAAGTAATCCTATCCATGTACTAAGGTCAATTAATTTAATTTTCTTTCTTTTTGAATCCATTATTTGCTTGTCTCCCTTACTTTTATTTTCCAATCACTTTCTTCTAAGAAACCTTTCTGCATTCTTTCTGCACTTTTTTCACGTTTTGGTAGTTATAGTATAATATAAGTATGTAAAATATAAGTAAACTTTTATTAAACAAATTCTTAAATCTAGTTGGAAACAAGAAAGAGTCAGGCCCTCCAGACTCTAGCGCTGACGCGCTGTCACATCTGTGACAAAATTCCTTAGCGCGTCATGCGCATCCTGCCTGGAGGGCTTATTTATGTCATAGGAAAGTTCAGAGAACTTTCCTATGACATAAATAAATGCGGCTAGGTATTTGATACCCGCCGCATCGTATGAAAGGTTTATCATCAATATATTTTTCTTAACAGCGATAAGTATCAGATAAACTTAGAAGTCCACTTTATCCGGATGAAGCCCTGAACTTCCACAATCGGTTAGTTTATCAATTTTCTCAACATCCTGTGGGTTGATTTCAAAGTCAAATACCTCAAGATTATTTTTTATTCTCTCCGGTGTAACAGACTTCGGCAGTGGAACAATTCCCTTTTGAATAATCCAGCCCAGACTAAGTTGAGCTACGGATTTTTGGTATTGATCCGCTATTTCTTTTAATACTGGATGTTTCAGAATCTGTCCGTTTGAAAATGGTGCCCATGCCTCCACTAAAATATTGCGTTGCTTGCAAAATGCCACGGTTTCCTCCTGCAGCATGCCAGGATGGAATTCAATTTGATTCACCATCGGTTGGATCTTAGCGGTTGCCAGCAATGGCTCAAAATGGTGCGGAAGAAAA
>JAQZAX010000129.1 GCA_029239455.1 Anaerocolumna sp. | reverse complement strand
AACAGGACGTAAACCAGACTTTATTACAGCTTATGTAAATGAAGCCATTGGAGTTAAACTATAAAGTAGAGGAGAACGCCTTATGACTTTAGATGAAAAATTAGATCAGTTTTACACTGCGGCTATTGATAGCGCTACGAATCAGAATATTGAAATTATTAGTGAATTCAAGAAATCTCTTCAAAAGATTTATGATGAACATAAAGAAAATGCTGTATTAAAAGCTGAGAAGTCTTTCCGTTTGGAATCAGAGAATTTAGTCAGGGAAAAAAACAAAACCCTCTCTGGTGAAACAATTACAATTAAAAGAAAAATCAACGAAAAATCAGCAGAGCTAACAAATAAGTTGTTTGAGGATGTTGCAGTAAAATTGTACGATTATATGAAAGCGCCTGAATATACCCATTTATTAACTGCTCAGATAATAAAAGCAAAAGAATTTGCAAAAGGGGAGGATATGATAATTTATATTAACCCTTCCGATGAGAATTTAAAAGAAACCCTGGAAGAAAAAACAGGGGCTACTTTAACCATCAGTAATCGTGATTTTATTGGCGGAACAAGAGCAGTTATGCAGGAAAAAAATATTTTAATTGATAATTCATTTATAACAAAATTTAAAGAAGCTAAGAATGAATTCGTGCTTTAATATTAAGAAAGGGGAGTTATCTCCATCATGAATATAACAGGAAAAATATTTGGTATAAATGGACCAATTGTCTACGTTGCCGGTAATCAGGGTTTTAAAATGAATGAAATGGTTTATGTTGGCAGCGAGAGATTGGTTGGTGAAGTTATAGGCTTAACCAAAGATAGAACAACCATCCAAGTATTTGAAGAAACTACAGGATTAAAACCAGGCCAGGAAGTATATTCTACTGGCGGGGCCATATCCGTTACTCTTGCACCGGGTATTATAGGTAATATCTTTGATGGTATTGAACGCCCGTTAAAAGAAATTTCCGCCAAGTCGGGAGCATTTATTTCCCGCGGTGTAAGTGTGGAATCTTTAAATACATCAAAACTGTGGGATGTCCATATTACAGTGAAACCTGGAGATATGATATACGGTGGCACAATTATTGCTGAGGTTCCTGAAACCAGTGCAATAACGCATAAATCAATGGTTGCGCCGGATATATCCGGAGTAGTAACAAAGGTTGCTGCAGATGGTAAATACACCATTCACGATACCATTGTTACAATTGCAGAATCCGATGGTAAAGTAAGAGAGCTGTCTCTAACACAAAAGTGGCCGATTCGTATTCCAAGACCGGTCAACAAGCGTTTTGCGTCTGACCGTCCTTTAATTACCGGTCAGCGTATTATTGATACGTTATTCCCAATTGCAAAGGGAGGAACCGCTGCGATTCCAGGCGGTTTTGGAACTGGTAAGACCATGACACAGCATCAGCTGGCGAAATGGTCCGATGCGGATATTATCGTATATATCGGTTGTGGAGAACGTGGAAATGAAATGACAGAAGTTTTGGAAGACTTCTCAAAATTAGTAGATCCAAGATCAGGAAATCCACTTCTAGATAGAACTACACTTATTGCTAATACCTCCAATATGCCGGTTGCAGCTCGTGAAGCTAGTATTTATACCGGTATTACTCTTGCTGAATACTACCGTGATATGGGGTATCATGTTGCAATTATGGCCGACTCAACCTCTCGTTGGGCAGAGGCACTTCGTGAGTTATCCGGCCGTTTGGAAGAAATGCCTGCAGAAGAAGGCTTCCCAGCTTACTTAGCTTCCCGTTTATCCAGTTTTTATGAAAGAGCCGGCTTTATGCAAAACTTAAACGGTTCTGAAGGAAGTGTATCCATTATTGGAGCAGTATCTCCACAAGGCGGTGACTTTTCTGAACCAGTTACTCAGAACACCAAGCGTTTCGTTCGCTGCTTCTGGGCACTTGACAAATCACTTGCCTATGCAAGACATTTCCCCGCAATTCAGTGGCTTAACAGCTATAGTGAATATGTGGATGATTTAACACCTTGGTATATCTCTAATGTTGGAAGTGACTTTGTAGAATGCCGTAACAAGGTGATTGCAATCCTTACTCAGGAAAGCCAGTTAAATGAAATTGTTAAGTTAATTGGTAGTGATGTTCTTCCGGATGATCAGAAACTGGTACTTGAAATAGCGAAAGTTATCAGATTAGGTTTCGTTCAGCAGAATGCTTATCATCCTTCGGATACTTATGTTCCATTAAGTAAGCAATTAAAAATGATGCAAACCATATTATATCTATACTCAAAATCAAAACAATTAATCGGCATGAGTATGCCAATGTCTGTATTAAAAGAAGAAAATGTTTTTGAGAAGATTATTTCAATAAAATACGATGTTGCAAATGATGAACTGAATAAATTTGATGATTATAAAGCCATGATTGATGACTTCTATAATCGAGTATTATCAAAGAACGCTTAAGGAGGGCTAAGATAATGTCAATAGAATATTTAGGACTAAGTGAAATTAATGGCCCCTTGATTGCACTTGAGGGCGTTCGTGATGCTTCTTACGATGAAATTGTAGAATTTACTGTAGAAGGAAAGAAGAAGAAAATTGGTAAAATTGTTGAAGTATATGAAGATAAAGCTGTAATTCAGGTATTCCAGGGAACAGATGATATGTCCTTAAATAACACACATACTAAGTTAACCGGACGTCCCATGGAAGTTGCTTTGTCTGAGGATATCCTTGGCCGTGTTTTTAACGGAATTGGCCAGCCCATTGACGGACTAGGTAATATTATCTCTGATTTAAAGCGTGACGTTAACGGCCAGCCTTTAAATCCATGTTCCAGAGAATATCCACGTAACTATATTAATACCGGTATCTCTACCATTGACTGTCTGACAACTTTAATTCGCGGTCAGAAATTACCTATATTCTCTGGTAACGGTCTTCCACATGACCAACTTGCAGCTCAGATCGTAAAGCAGGCATCTTTAGGTGAAAATAGCGATGAAGAATTTGCAATTGTATTTGCAGCTATGGGTGTTAAACATGATGTTGCTGATTTCTTCCGAAGAACATTTGAAGAAAGTGGAGCCAGCTCCCATGTTGTTATGTACCTAAATCTTGCAAATGACCCGGTAGTTGAGAGATTAATTACTCCAAAGGTAGCACTTACCGCAGCAGAATATCTTGCCTTTGAAAAAGGAATGCATATTCTTGTTATCTTAACAGATATGACTTCTTTTGCGGAAGCGATGCGTGAAGTATCCTCTTCCAAAGGCGAAATACCAAGTAGAAAGGGTTATCCAGGATATTTATACAGTGAGCTTGCTGCGCTTTACGAAAGAGCAGGTATTGTTGCTGATTCTAAAGGTTCTGTTACACAGATACCAATTCTTACAATGCCAAATGATGATATAACACACCCGATTCCGGACTTAACAGGTTATATTACGGAAGGACAGATTGTTTTGGATCGTTCCCTTTACCAAAAGAATGTATATCCTCCAATCAGCGTACTACCATCCTTATCCCGTCTTATGAAGGATGGTATCGGTAAGGGATACACCAGAGAAGATCACCAGGATCTTGCCAACCAGTTATTTTCATCCTATGCAAGAGTAGGTGAGGCGAGAGGATTAGCAAGCGTTATTGGCGAAGACGAACTTTCACCAATTGATAAGAGGTATCTTAAATTTGGTGCTGCTATGGAGAGTTTATTCATTACACAGGGGCAGGCGGAAGATCGTTCAATGATTGAAACCTTAGATAAAGGATGGGAACTGTTATCTATCCTTCCTAGAGAAGAATTAGACCGTATTGATACTAAGATATTGAATCAATATTATAAAGCCGCTGTCGAATCTAAAACGGAAGAAGAGTAATCGTTAGAAATATAGGTAATAGCGAAAACTTAGAAGTTTCGCAATTACCTATTGTTAGAAATAGATTGAAAGGAAAGGGGTAAGGTTGAAAGAAAATTTAATTTAAGAAAGGAATGCCATAAAAAGATTCTTTCAACCTATTTATTTATGGCAGTATCGCAGGTAAACCTGCGATATGCAATGGGTATAAATATGAATCCAAATACTTTCCCTACCAAGGGTAATTTAATATTGGCCAAGAACTCCCTTGCTTTAGCAAAACAGGGTTACGATTTGATGGATAAAAAGCGTAATATTCTAATTCGAGAATTAATGGAATTAATTGATAAGGCAGAAAATATACAGTCTGAAATCGATGTTACTTTCAAGGAGGCTTACGCTGCGTTACAGAAAGCGAATATTGAAATGGGTATTCGTAATGTAGAAGAATTAAGCAGTACCGTTCCGGAAGAGAATTCAATTACAATTAAACAGCGAAGTATTATGGGTACAGAAATACCGTTAGTTGAGTTTGATTCTATCAGTAATAGACCAACCTATTCCTTCTTTAATACTCGCGTTTCTTTGGATGAAGCAACAAATAAGTTTAAGAAGGTAAAAGAATTGACCCTTCGTTTATCCATGATAGAGAACTCAGCCTACCGTTTGGCTACCAACATTAAAAAAACTCAGAAACGTGCTAACGCACTTAAAAATATAACAATCCCATACTATTCATCCTTAACGGTTAATATTCAGAATTCTCTTGAAGAAAAAGAGCGTGAGGAATTTACCCGTCTTAAGGTTATAAAAAGCAGACGTAGTTAATAAGTTTATGTTTTGTTGAAATGTATACTTTGCTCTATAATAATTAAGTCATAGGAGGATGGACACTGTTCATCCTCCTAATTTTAATTTAAGTGCAGACGTCCAATCAAAATATATAAACGACAATTTTAATATACTATATGTCTAATAATGACATTTTTTGAAATAAATAATCGTTAACATTCTAATTGTTCACAATTTTTTTCTTGATTGAGTTTTTAATTTCATCTATAATATACTTAATGTTCTGATATAATAATAACTAATGATTATGTCATTATATAAATTTTTCTATTGCAATTTTTTCACTTTACTTTATCTCTTACACTGAATTTAACTATTTCTATCTTCTGCTTTTTAGTTTCAGAAGATTTCATATAAAGGAGTTTTTATGAAGAAATTATTTACCTTACTTTGTTTAGTCAGCTTATTGTTTTATAATACAGCCCCTGCACAGGCGCAGTCTAATACAGAAACCCATGTAAATGATACCGCAACTTCCAATGCGTCTATGTGGCCAGAGAATTCACCGGAAGTTTTTTCAGAGGCCGCAATTGTAATGGAAGCATCAACCGGTGCAATTTTATATTCAAAAAATGTACATGATTCTTATTATCCTGCCAGCATCACAAAGATTTTAACGGCACTTATAGCTATTGAGAATTCCTCTCTTGGTGAAACTGTAACGTTTTCCAGGGAGGCCATTTTTGATGTGGATTTAGACAGCAGCCGAATTGGTATAGATGTGGATGAAGAACTTACCATGGAGCAAAGTCTCTATGGTATACTGTTAGAATCTGCAAATGAAGTTTCTTATGCCATCGCTGAGCACGTTGCAGGAGATGTTGCTTCTTTTGCTGACATGATGAATCAGAAAGCAAAAGAATTAGGAGCAACAGATACAAATTTTGTTAATCCCCACGGTCTTCCTGATCCAAATCACTATACCTCCGCTTATGATATGGCTCTGATTTCTAGAGCAGCAATTAATAACGATACTTTTCGTGAAATTTCAAGTTCTCGTACCTATATAATTCCACCAACGAATATTCAGGAAGAGACAAGGTATTTAAATAACCATCATAAATTTGTGAAAGGTTCTATTAATTTTGATGGCGCAATTGGTGGTAAAACTGGTTATACTTCGAAAGCAAAATATACATTAGTAACTTATGCAGAAAGAAATGGAATGACTCTGATTAGTGTAATTATGTCCTGTGACACAATTGCACATGAATATGAAGATACTGCCAAGATATTAAATTATGGATTTGATAACTTTTCAATTTATAATATTGCTGATATGGAAAATCCATATTCCATTGAACCTTCACCATTATTTACCAAGTATAATTCATTATTAAACACGAATAATTCAGCATTGCATATCAGTAAGGAAGGTAATATTATATTACCTAGTTCTGCTTCATTCGAAGATGCAGAGAAAAAGATTATGTTATCTCAAGTAGATGGTTTAATCGAGGGAGATAATATCATCGGTACAATATCGTATGAATATGATGGAAAATATGTTGGTTCCTCTGATATTATATTTAATAATTCTGAGTATCCAACATTAGGAGAATCATCCATTCTTCCTCTTGATTTAGTATTTCCTAGCGAAGAAGACGACTCTGAGGAGGCTATAACTTCGACAAATACCTTAACTCCTATTATAATAGGAATTATTATAACGTTTTTTGTATTGGGAATTGGATTGTATGTAGTATTCATAGAGATTCCATATCGTAGACGACGTTCCTCTTATCACCGTAAAAGAGAGCGTCGAAGAAAAGCTTCTGATACATCCTATATTGACATTTAACCACACTTTAGAGTTTCCTTGGAAATGATATTGTTTTAGCGCATCTAACTGGATTCGAACCAGCGGCCTACCGCTTAGGAGGCGGTCGCTCTATCCTACTGAGCTATAGATGCATGAGCTGTGGACCAAATAGCACCTTTATAATTATATGTTGAACCAACAATAAAGTCAAGGGACTGTTACAAAAATCAGCTCTGAAAGGTAAACTTCTTTATATTTCACTAATTTCACTCAAAACAGTGTTTGTGGATATCTATCGCCTGTTTTATGAATTTTCAGATAAGTTATCCACATCGTATAGTTAGACTCATTTTATGTCCTATTATTTTTGTGGATTTCTAT
>JAQZAX010000128.1 GCA_029239455.1 Anaerocolumna sp. | reverse complement strand
TATGGATGCATTATCCGCGCCTGACAGATTAAAATTGGAAGCAGCCAGATCAATTCGTGAAGATTACCTGCATCAAGATGCATTCCATGAGGTTGATACCTATACATCTGTTGAAAAGCAATTTAAAATGATGGAACTTATCCTAAGTTTCTATGATTTATCCAATGAAGGCTTAAACAAAGGTATCTCCGTAGAAGATCTTGTTAAGCTGCCAATCCGTGAAAGAATTGGTCGTTTTAAATATGTTACCGTTGATAAGATTGAAGCAGAATATGAAGATATCTTGAAAAATTTACAACAAGAAATTAATAGCTTGTTACAAAAGGAGGAATCCTAATGCCAAAGGAATATAGAACCATTCAAGAGGTAGCAGGCCCTCTTATGTTAGTGCATGGTGTTGAAAATGTTTCTTATAATGAGTTAGCAGAAATTGAACTTGCATATGGTGAAAAACGTCGTTGTAAGGTACTTGAAATTGATGGCGGTAATGCGCTTGTTCAGTTATTTGAAAGTGCTACCGGTATTAACCTTTCCAACAGTAAAGTTAGATTTTTAGGACGGAGCATGGAACTTGGGGTTTCCGAAGACATGTTAAGCCGTGTATTTGATGGTTTAGGTCGTCCCATTGATAACGGTCCTGAAATACTGCCTGAAAAACGAATGGATATTAACGGTCTGCCAATGAATCCAGCAGCTAGAAACTATCCTCAGGAGTTTATCCAAACAGGTGTATCCGCAATCGATGGACTGAACACATTAGTACGTGGACAGAAACTTCCTATTTTCTCTGCCAGTGGTCTGCCTCATGCGAATCTGGCAGCGCAGATTGCACGTCAGGCACAAGTACGTGGAACCAAAGAGCCATTTGCCGTAGTATTTGCTGCTATGGGTATTACATTTGAAGAAGCTAATTTCTTTACAGAGAGCTTCCGTGAGACTGGAGCCATTGATCGTACGGTTATGTTTGTAAACCTTGCAAATGATCCAGCAGTAGAACGTATCGCAACTCCTCGTATGGCACTTACTGCAGCAGAATATCTTGCGTTTGAAAAAGGCATGCATGTACTTGTTATCTTAACAGATATCACAAACTATGCAGACTCTCTTCGTGAGATATCTGCAGCACGTAAAGAAGTTCCCGGACGTCGTGGATATCCAGGTTACATGTATACTGACTTAGCTTCCTTATATGAAAGAGCAGGCCGTCAAAAAGGCAAGGCAGGAAGTATTACAATGATTCCTATCTTAACCATGCCAGAAGATGATAAAACTCATCCAATCCCTGACTTAACAGGATATATTACAGAAGGACAGATTATCTTAAGCCGTGATCTTTTCCGTCAAGGCGTTACTCCTCCTATCGATGTACTTCCTTCCCTTTCTCGTCTGAAAGATAAAGGTATCGGTAAAGGAAAAACACGTGAGGACCATGCAAATACAATGAACCAGTTATTTGCGGCTTATGCAAGAGGTAAAGAAGCAAAAGAATTAATGGTCGTTCTTGGTGAGGCTGCATTAACAGATATTGATAAACTGTATGCTCAGTTCTCTGACGCATTTGAAAAAGAATACGTATCCCAAGGATATCTTGCTAACCGTGATATCGAAGAAACGTTAGATTTAGGATGGAAATTATTATCTATTCTTCCTAGAACAGAACTTAAGAGAATTAAAGAAGAGTTCCTTGATAGGTATTATGGTAAGTAAATGGAAAGGGGGTGCTGTTCTTGGCTAAGACACAAGTAAATCCAACACGTATGGAGTTAACTAAACTAAAGAAAAAGTTAGTGACAGCGGTTCGCGGTCATAAACTGTTAAAGGACAAACGTGATGAATTAATGCGTCAGTTCCTTGATTTGGTTCGAGAGAACAAAGCTTTGCGTGAAAAAGTTGAGGCCGGAATTGCAGCAGCCAATAAAAACTTTGTGTTAGCCCGTGCAGGGATGGCGGATGAAGTTTTAAATGTTGCATTAATGGCACCAAGACAAGAAGTATATCTAGATACAGATACCCGTAATGTAATGAGTGTTAATATTCCTGTTTTAGAATATAAAACAAAGACACCGGATGCTAACGATATTTATTCTTATGGTTTTGCATTTACATCCAGCGATCTTGATGATGCAGTAAAATCTCTGCAAGATATCTTGCCTGAAATGCTGCGTTTGGCTGAAATTGAAAAATCCTGCCAGTTGATGGCTGCTGAGATTGAAAAAACAAGACGTCGTGTGAATGCACTAGAACATGTTATGATTCCGGAGATGAGAGCAAAGATTAAATATATCATTATGAAACTGGATGAAAACGAACGTAGTACACAGATTCGATTAATGAAAGTAAAAGATATGATGTTAGAACAAGCTCATCATTATAATGAACGGTTATTTGAAGAATAAGATACAATATATATGTTAAATATTACGGTTGAATCTAACCGCTATATTTAGGATAAAAAATACACAGGCTTGATTTAAATATTACATTAAATCAAGCCTGTTATTTCATACTTAAGAGTAGTTATCTCTTTTTGGTATAAATGACTCACAATCAGTTTCTTTCGAATTTGATGAATATTGAGTAGTTCTACCTACCATAATTTTATCAAGTGTGCAAAAATCCTCTGATGCAGAGTGATACTGACATTCTGTTACAATACATCCAATGCTTGGATTGGTATCCATTCTAACACCTCCTTTCATTTTATAGTACTATAATGTACGATTTGGGAGGTTTTATACCTAATACTTTGGCTAATTGTTTATATAAAGTTTAACTTTATCAATGCGTTTCCCTTTTACACCTTCTATTTTGAATATCAAACCATCAATTTCAATGGTTCGATCATCTTGTTCCGTCGGAATTTCACCCATGTTATCAATTAATAAACCTGATACCGTTTCATAATTTCCCTGGCTGATATTTAAATCCAATTTATAATTTAATTCATCGATGGAAAGTAAGCCATCAATTATATAAGTTGAGCTGTCTATTTTTTTAATCATTGGAGAATTATTATCATATTCATCCTCAATATCACCCATAACTTCCTCTACCAGGTCTTCTAGAGTAACGATACCCGAGAAACCACCGTATTCATCGATTAGGATAGCAATCTGAATCTTGGACTGTTGCATTTCTTTAAATAATTCATCTATATTTTTACTGTCTGGGACAAGAAATGGCTTTGTTAGAATTGCCCTCAAATCTACATGTGCCGGTCCTTTTTTAATAACTTCTCTCAGGAAATCTTTAATATATATGACACCGATAACATTGTCAATATCATCTTCATATACAGGGATTCTGGAATATTTAGCTTCTAATAATTCATCAATAAAATGTTCTAGTGGCTCATTTATATTAATAGAAAAAACGTTAATACGTGGAGTCATTACTTCTTTTGCAAGTGTTTCATCAAATTCTATGATAGAATCAAGCATCTCTTTTTCTTTTTTATTAATACTTCCAGAGACTTGTCCTTCTTTAATCAGCTGCTTAATTTCTTCTCTGGATATCTTATCCCCCAGGTTATTTGAATCACTTCCAAACAATTTCATAATAAGATTCGTTGAAAATGTAAGCAAGCTAATAAATGGGGAAGCTATTTTAGACACAAATATGACTGGCTTTACTACAAACATACTGATTTTTTCGGGATTCTTTAATGCTACCCGTTTCGGTACTAATTCTCCTAATACCAGAGTAAAATAGGATAAAACCATAGTAATAAGTATTAAAGAAATTTGATCTGCATAAGGTACATTATATTTCGTAAACCATTCACCTAAAGGATCGGAAAACCCAGTTGCAGCAGATGCACTAGAGAAGAATCCTGCCAAAGTAATTGCAACCTGTATCGTTGATAAAAACTTCGTGGGTTCTTCTTGAAAACTTTGAATCAATTCAGCTTTTTTATTTCCTTCCTCCACTAATCTTTTTACTTTGTTTTTATTAATGGAAACCATGGCCATTTCAGCACATGAAAAAAATGCATTAATAAAAGTAAGTAGCAACAAAATTAATATTTGCGAAAATAAATGATTCCCGTCAGGGTCTGAGTCTAAAGACATTAAAATTATTCCTCCTAAAAATTTAATAATTTATTTTATCATAATTTATATAAATGTGCAAGTTTATGAATTTCATTCGAAAATATTACGTTAAATATTACGTTAAAATATTAGTCATAGTGCTTTAGTCAATATTAAATATTTGGTGTATAATGGTGTTTTTATAATAAATATAAAAAAATTAGATAAAATATACATAATATAGTTGTATTATCATACACATTTTATGGCATTATTTCCTTAAATTTTATGTATCATTAAAATATTTTTTTCGTCAGAATGTTTATTGACATACTAATAGGAAATAAGTTATAATCTCCAAGAAAGTAGGTACTTTTACAAGTTACCTTGTTAGGAAGCCGATGTCCTTTTTGGATACTAAGGACGTTGGTTTTTTACTTTATACATATAAAAGTAATTGTGAAAGGATAAAAGGTGATAGTAGTGTTAGAAAAGTTTAATTTATCCAGCGAAGTTAGAGATATTATCAATAATTGTAAAAAAGTTGTTGTACCTCAGTCAAGAGAAGAATTACTAACCTTAGCGTTTGGAGCGCAAGGAAACGACAATTTCGAGGTTACTTACGAAGTCGATAATATTGGCAGTGTACTTGAAGCAACAGTCACCCGATGTAAAAACGGTGCAGTAGTTAACTATCCGGAAGACTATATGCGCAGACGTGATCCTGACAGTCTTTTAATTGGCGATGATTTACCAACTGATAAACCAAGATATGAAGATGAATATAAAAGTAAATTCGAACCCCTTCGCCAGGCTACTTTTGAGTGGCTCAAAAAACAGGAATTGATTATTGTTCCTTTTATGGCTGGTGGCAACGAATATGGTTATGAATCAATATTACTGGCACCAATGAATGCGGCATTTTTTGCAACTGCACTTGCTGACATTCAGGGTTTTGTTAATATAACTGAGGTTGAAGATATTTTCACTCCTAAGGCAGTTGTATATTTAGCACCACCATTTCGTCATACGCATTTTCATGGCCTTCAGAGAGTGGTGCACAATAGGTTTCATAATTTACACGAAGTCTTTTCTTACAATCTATACCCAGGTCCCAGCGCCAAAAAAGGTATCTATGGAGTGTTACTTAACATAGGTGAGCAGGAAGGCTGGACGACAGTACATGCATCAACTGTAAAAGTAATTACCCCATACGATAATGAGATTGTTATATTACATGAAGGTGCTTCCGGCGGTGGTAAAAGTGAAATGATTGAAAATATTCACCGTGAATTAGATGGAAGGGTAATCTTAGGTCGTAATATTGTCACAAAAGAAAAAACATATATTGAATTAATTGATACATGCGAATTAAGACCCGTAACGGATGATATGGCACTATGTCATCCCAAAATGCAGAATGAAAGCAAAAAAATGGTTGTTAATGATGCGGAACAAGGTTGGTTTTTAAGATTAGACAGCATATCAAAATATGGTTGTGCACCACAGTTTGAGAGTATCTTTATTCAGCCCAAAGAACCATTGATTTTCATTAACCTTCAAGCAACGGCTAATGCAACCTGTCTTCCCTGGGAACATACCTTAGATTCAAATGGTAAACCTTGTCCGAATCCACGAGCAATTCTGCCTAGAAGATTTGTACCTAATATAGTAAATGATACGGTTGAAGTAGATGTAAGAAGCTTTGGGGTTAGAACACCGCCATGTACGAAAGAAAACCCTAGTTATGGAATCATGGGATTATTTCATATTTTGCCACCGGCTTTGGCTTGGATCTGGAGATTGGTAGCACCAAGAGGATTCAATAATCCAAGTATCACATCATCCAATGCAATGACCAGTGAAGGTGTTGGATCTTATTGGCCATTTGCAACTGGAAAAATGGTGACACAGGCAAATTTATTACTAGATCAGATTAAGAAATCTCCAAGCACAAGATATCTTTTAATTCCGAATCAGCACATTGGTGCTTATGAAGTAGGTTTTATGCCACAATGGATTACGAGAGAGTATATTGCAAGACGAGGAAGCGCAAAGTTTAAGCCAGAACACTTAGTAGAATCACGTTGCAGTATTCTAGGTTTTAGCCAAGATTCTCTAAAGATAGAAGGTCATTATATTAGAAAAGCATTTCTTCAGCCTGAGATGCAGTCTGAGATTGGTATTGAAGGTTATGATAAAGGTGCTGCAATCTTAAAAGAATTCTTTAAGAAGGAATTAATAAAATATAATACGGAAGAATTAGACCCAATAGGAAGAGAAATTATTGAATGTTTCTTAAGAGATGGTACTTTAGAGGATTATATTAATATAATTCCAATGCGATATTAATGAAATAGAAATTGCAATTGCCAACTGGCGTATTAGGAATCTGCATTTTATTGCAGGTTCCTTTTTTAATACAAAAATTCTACTAACTTCCCAATTAAACAATTTGTTGTTGCTGTTAATATTTGAAGTCTAAAGACTAATTTACTAAAAGTATTGCAATGTATATATCACAATTTCTATTCATGAAAGACATTTGTTACTCAAATCATATTAGGTAATTTAATAATAGTAGAATAATTATAAACTTAAGGAAGATAATAATTGTGAAATAATAATATAATTATTTTAAGGAGATAAATTTATGCCAAAAGATAGTCAGCCAGATAATAAAACCGCAAGAATTAAAAAAGCAAATGGGCAAACACCTATTACGAGGGAAAATCAGAATCATACTCGAAATGCAAAGAAACAATCAAGTGAAAATAATGATGTATAGATAGGAGGGGTAGTGTGGCTAAGGCAGGAATGAGACGACCCGATCCAA
>JAQZAX010000127.1 GCA_029239455.1 Anaerocolumna sp. | reverse complement strand
GAAATCCTCAGACAAAAGAGGCTATTACTATTGCAGCATCTAAAGCTCCAAAGTTCAAAGCAGGAAAAGCTTTAAAGGACGTTATTAACGCATAGTTAACAAGATCAAAGAAGCTGTTATAAAAATCTGATTCTTCTGTTAAGTAATTACTTATATGAGAATTAGACTTTTATAACAGCTTCTTTTTATTTTAACAGGGTAAAAGCGCAGGATAATAATAAAATATTCTCGCGGCCTATTTTAATCTGCGGATGGGTTTTAAGACTTGTAATAAAAGTTAGCATAATTATATAGTTAGGAAGGGTATAAACCGAATGAGATTAGATAAATTCTTAAAAGTATCAAGAATAATTAAGCGCCGAACGGTAGCCAACGAAGCTTGTGATGCAGGCCGGGTGCTGGTAAATGGTAAACCTGCTAAGGCATCTGCTACAGTTAAAGTAGATGACGTAATTGAGATTGGATTTGGCAGTAAAGCGGTGAAAGTACAGGTGCTGGATGTTTTGGATACCACGAAGAAAGAGGAAGCCAAAGAATTATACAAGTATCTTTAATACATTTTGTCATGAAACCTTAAGTCTTTTAATATACTAAAATGAAATAAAGTATATTAGGAGGCTTTTATTTATGGATGAGAAACAGCTTATGCAAAAAAACCAAATGACGCAGAAAAATCACAAAGTTAGTTTAAATGCAAGAAATTCAGCTAATATTACAGGCGTAAAAGACGTTCTTTCATTTGATGCAGGAGAAGTTCTTCTAGAGACAGAATTAGGGATCTTAATGCTAAGAGGAAATGAACTTCATGTGAATCGGCTTACCTTAGAGAAAGGTGAAGTTGATGTAGATGGAAGAATTGATAGTCTTACATATTCGGATACCAATGGATATGGGAAATCCAATGAATCGTTATTAAGCCGACTGTTCAAATAATGCAGAAGGAGAAGCAATAATGAACGAAGCTATATTTTTGGAGTTGCGATTTTTTGGTGCATCCATACTATGGGGGATCATATTATTAATAATCTATGATTTTTTACGCATTATAAGACGTATAGTGAAACATAATAGTATCATGATTGGGATGCAGGATATCATTTACTGGTTGATTTGCAGCATCTTAATTTTTCGTATGATGTATCAACAAAATGATGGTATCATACGTGGTTTCTCAATCCTTGCCATGCTGCTTGGCATGATTTTTTACCATTATACAATCAGCGATAGACTTGTCAACCTGATATCGAATAGCATCAATGCTATATTGGAGTTCATTTGCAAGGTGCTTCGATTTATTTGCAGCCCTTTTATCTTTCTATTTAAGAAAATATTAAAGATACTATCTTGGGTTTTCGGTAAATTAAAAAAATTGTTTAACTATTTCATAAAAATATTGAAAAAAATATTCAAATCAAGTAAAATTACAGTATCTGAGGAAGAAAAAGGTGATTGATTTTGAAAAGGATAAGAAAAACGAGAAGAACAAGAAGGACAGGCCTAAGCCTTATAGCAGTTATCGTAATGATAATATGCGGGATTGTATTCTATAAGAGGCAGGAACTAAACAGTGTCAATGCAGAAGCAGAAGCTAATATCGCTAAATTAGAAAGCAAGATAGCAGATGAGGAAGAGAAAGCAGAAGAGATTGAAGAAATGAAAGCCTATGTTCATACCTTAAAGTTTATCGAAGAGATGGCAAGGGAAAAACTTGGACTTGTTTATAAAGATGAAATCATCTTTAAATCAGAAGACTAATTTGACATTAAGACTATGAATTAACTTAATCATTAATACGAATTAATTTACTCATACAGGAATTAATTTTATCATTTACAAGAATTAACAAGAATTAATTTAATCATTAACAAGAATTAATTTAATCATTCAGTTATAATGTAGTTCGTCACTTCGGCGAAGTAGCTCAGTTGGCTAGAGCACGCGGTTCATACCCGCGGTGTCGGCGGTTCAAATCCGTCCTTCGCTAGTATATAAGAGGAGTTGTTCCTAGGAATTTATCTAGGGAACAGCTCCTCTTTTTATACTTCTTGGATTGTGCGTTTTCGTTCACAAATTGTTCACTTTTTGTTCACGGTTTGTTAACGGTGCCTGACACCTATTAGCTTCTTAATGAGAGTGAGACCTCTAGATTCGATATATTCATGCAATTGTTGGATTTCTTGTCAAAAACTTTTTGGAAAGCCGCTCTTCTTTTTGACAAACATTTCAGAGTCCCAAATCTATAATACAGGTCTAACACTTAACGAAACCAGTAGGAGGATATAAAGGGTATGAAGGAGTTTAATTACAAGAAGGCGGTAATACAAATGATAGGCATTGTAATGGCCAGAGCGGTTTTTTCGGGAATGAGTCCAATTGCGATAGGTTATTTTGCGGCAGTTTACATAGAGAGAAGTGGACGGTTTGGAATTATGTTGGCGATTATATTGGGGCTGGCTACGGCGTTACCGGTTGTGACTGTGGTAAAATACATATTGGTAATGGTAGTTCTCTCTATTATAATTTCATTGATTGAATATAATGGGAAATATATATCGGTATGGTTTATGAGCACTCTTGCCGGAATTGTAACGACAGTAATGACCATAGCTGGCAGTTTACTGGGTAACAATACAGATTATTATATTCTATTTGGAATCATGGAAGGCATTGCGGTTTTTGCATTAACATTTATATTTAGAAAAGGTATTGAACCTATGCTGCACGAATCTAAGGGACAAGCACTGGATAACGAGCAGATAATTAGCATTGCTATCATTCTTGGTGTCGCACTATACGGTTTACCAAAGGTTGAAATTACAGGCTTTTCCCTGACTATGACGGTAGCCTTATTCAGTATTTTGTTATTGGGATATAAATACGGCGCAGGGTATGGAGCCTTAGCAGGCGCGGCATGCGGAATTATTGTAGCCATTGAATCTGGGCAGCTAAATCAAATAGGTTATATGTGTATGCTCGGGATTATTGCAGGAACTTTTCGAGAATTAGGCCGTTTTATTACCATTGCCATGTATGCTTCCGGTGTATTATTGTTAGGTGACTTATATCAAAATTCCCAGATTGACTTATCTCTCGTTGGTGCTTTAGCTTCTAGTGCAGTATTGTTCCTCTTACTCCCTAAGACACTAATTAATAAAGTGGATACTCACAAGGAGGGTAACAGTGAAGACGTCTTTGTGCGCCAGAACATACAAAACATTGCGAAAGGGAAACTGCGTGATTTTTCCGAATCATTTCAGAATCTATCGGATACCTTTAGTTCTATTTCCGATAAAAAAACATCATTAAATAAAAATGATAAAAATAAAATATTTGATGAAATATCAAATCATTTATGTAAGGAATGCTCGAATTGTAATCTCTGCTGGAAGAGCAATTTCTATGAAACTTATCAGGGAGCTTATCATATTATTGAGGTAGTAGAAAAGAATGGAACCATTGCATTGCATGAAGTACCCGCTGAATTTGCAGGCAGGTGTATCTATCTGGATCATTTTCTGGCAGAAACCAGAAGAATATTAGAGCTTGCCAAATTGAATTTGACCTGGCATAACCGAATGGCTGAAAGCAGAGAAGCAATTGCGGGGCAGTTAAGCGAGGTAGCCAACATCATTGATGACTTCTCTCATGAACTCTATAAAACAGCAGAAACCACTGAGGAAATGAAGCAGCGGCTGATTTACCAACTAAAGGCTAATTATATTATTGTTAAGAGAGTCGCTGTGTTTGATAAAAGAAATGACAAACAGGAATTATATATGACAGCACGAACGGAAAAAGGTTTGTGTATTACAACGAAAGAAGCTGCTGCTTTAGTAAGTAATGCTTTTGGTAAACGAATGCGTCCTGCAGATGGATGCAAAAATGTTTTGACCAAAGACTATGATACCTTCATATTTGTAGAGGATGCCAATTATAAGGTAGTTACCGGTATGGCCAAAATGACAAAGGAAGGTGCACGGGTATCAGGAGATAACTTTTCATTTATTTATCCTGATTCCGGCACGGTTGTTATGACCCTGGCTGATGGCATGGGAAGTGGAGAAGAAGCCTGTGAGGAAAGCGAATCTGTGGTTGAATTATTAGAACAGTTTATTGAAGCCGGATTTCGCAAAGAATCTGCTATTAAGCTGATTAACTCTATTTTAGTTATAAAATCTGAAGAACAAACCTTTACGACCATTGATATGAGTGTAATTAATTTGTTTACAGGGAATTGTGACCTTATAAAAATAGGGGCATCCTCTACTTTTATAAAAAGGGAGGGTTGGGTAGAGGCCATTCAATCTACAACATTGCCTGCGGGCATCATTACCCAGATGGATTATGATGTTATGAATACTAAACTAAACGATGGTGACTTTATCATTATGGTAACAGACGGAGTAATTGATTGTATACCAGGAGATGAGAAAGAGAAGTTTTTGGAAGAATTTATAGCAGATCTTGCTATGAATAATCCCCAGGAGATTGCCAATGCTGTACTTAACCAGGCCTTAGAACTTAATCATTGGGTGCCAAAAGATGATATGACTGTTTTAACTTCAGGATTTTGGAAAAAATTAAAGTAATTGTTACTATTTAGCCTTCATTACCGCGAGGTGTTTTGTGTAACAAAACCCGAGAATTTCATGCGCCAAAGTGCTCTTTTTGCATTTTGTGTGCATCAATTGTTGCTATGAAGCCGTAAGGCTGAATAGTAACAAATAATTTACGTGAGACATACCGGACACTTGAAATTTACCTTGGTTCGAGTTAAAATGAAACAAAGTCAACATTTCAAGTAGCCGGTTTGTGGGAGTATTATGCTAAAAACAGTTGAGAAATATATAGAAGATAATAATTTAATATCTGAGGGAGACAGAATTGTAGTAGGTGTATCCGGTGGTGCTGATTCTGTCTGCCTTTTCCATGTCCTGCTGGGGCTTACGAATAAATACCGACTTACTTTATATGTGGTGCATGTAAATCACGGCATACGGGGAACGGATGCCCTGGAAGACGAGAATTTTGTCAGAGAACTTTGCAAACGCTATGATACGGCATTTACTTTAGTCAGTGCTAATGTTCCTGCTATTGCAAGGAGCCAGGGATTATCGGAAGAGGAAGCTGGGCGGAACATAAGATATCAGGCTTTTAATGAATGTTATGAAAAAAATATGTGTAATAAGATAGCAATTGCACATAATAAAAATGATAATGCAGAAACAATACTATTTCATTTGTTTCGTGGAAGCGGAATCAAGGGTCTGACCGGAATCAGTGTGGCAAGAGATGCAATCATCCGGCCTTTATTATGTGTGACACGAGAACAAATAGAAAACTATCTGGAAATGAATCAATTTAGCTTTCGTACGGATAAAACAAACCTTACCGAGGATTATAGCCGTAATAAAATCAGACATAGAATCATATCCTTTGCAAAGGAGGAGATTAATCCAAAGTCTGTTGAACATATTGTGAATGCTGGGAATCAGTTAAGGGAAATTAATGAATATTTGGAGATGAAGATAGAAGCTGCATTTAGAGAGAGTGTAAGTAAACAAGAGCAGGATAACTATGTAATTAATTTAAACTCGCTGCAATCAGAGCATTCTATCATACAAAAAGGAATTATTCGAAAGGTTTATGAACTACTGGCAAAGCAATTAAAAGATGTGGATGCTCTTCATATTAATCTGATTCTGGAATTAGCACACAAGGAAGTTGGAAAGAATATAAACTTACCCTATCATATTCTGGCAGTAAAAGGGTATCATGATATCACCATGAAAATAAATCATGATTTCGCACTAATGGAGAATGACAGTCCGAATATAACAGAACAAGTAATTATAGCTCCAGGTGAATACTATGTATCCCAAATTCACAAAATATTACGTGCGAATCTTTTAAATTATAAAAAAAATATGAATATACCTAAAAATGGGTGTACGAAATGGTTTGACTATGATAAAATTAAAAATACTGTTATGCTTAGAGGGAGAAATGAAGGAGATTTTATTCAGATTGATTCTATTGGAAGCAAAAAGAAATTAAAATCTCTGTTTATTGATAATAAGGTTCCAAGGAAGGAAAGAGACTTTATTCCGTTATTAGCTGACGGCCAGCATATTATGTGGATTATAGGGGACAGAATAAGTGAAGCTTATAAGGTAAGTGAGAATACAAAAGTAATACTTGAGATAAGTATAGATGGAGGAAGATGAAATGAATAAAAGCATTCATGTGTTAATATCAGAAGAAGAAGTAGATCGAAAAATAAAGGAATTAGGAGAACAAATCAGCAAGGATTATGCAGGTCAGGAATTGCACTTAATTTGTGTATTAAAAGGAGGCGCATTTATTACTTGTGAACTGGCAAAAAGAATAGATGTACCTTTATCTATAGATTTCATGGCGGTTTCCAGCTATGGCAGTGAAACGGTAAGTTCCGGCAGAGTTAAAATTATTAAGGATTTAGATGATTCCATTGAAGGCAAAAATGTACTAATTGTCGAAGATATTATTGATTCCGGCAATACATTAAAATACCTGGTGGATCTCTTAAATAGCAGAAAGCCAAATAGTATCAGGATATGCACCTTACTTGACAAACCTGACAGAAGAGTAACTGAAGTTCCGGTTGATTATGTAGGATTTCAGATTCCTGATAAATTTGTAGTGGGATACGGGTTAGATTATTTACAAAAATACAGAAATCTACCTTATATAGGTGTAATAGAATAAATATATTATGTAGTGATTGAAAGGGGGTCGTCCATTGAAGCGACAGTATAAAGGATATGGTTTTTATTTATTAATCCTGGGAATTATGGCACTAGCTATTTTATTATCTGAAAACATTAATTATACATCTACTGAAAATTATGAACAAAAAGATTTCATAGAAGATTTACAAGAGGGAACCATTTCAAAAGTAGATATCTATCCGGATGATGCAACAACCAACGGAGAGGTAAAGGTTTTATTTGAGGATGATAATACAACTAAATTTTATGTGCCAGACGTAAAAGAAATTCGTGATATAGTAAATGGATATCCGGATGTAGAATTAGTGTATCATAAGATACCGGAACCTAACTTTTTTTTAACCAGCATACTACCATACTTATTAGGTTTTATTGTAATTATGATTTTATTTACTTATCTGTCTAACCAAGCAGCAGGAGGCGGTGGTGGTAACAGTAAAGTCATGAACTTTGGTAAAAGCCGCGCTAAGATGACCAAAGATGAAAATAAAAAGACAACATTTAAAAATGTTGCTGGGCTTGATGAAGAAAAAGAAGAATTAAGGGAGATTGTAGATTTCCTTAAAACACCGAAAAAATATATGCAGGTAGGTGCAAGAATTCCAAAAGGTGTCTTGTTAGAGGGGCCTCCGGGAACCGGTAAAACTCTTCTTGCCAAAGCAGTTGCAGGTGAAGCAGGAGTTCCATTCTTTAGTATATCCGGTTCTGACTTTGTTGAAATGTTTGTAGGTGTTGGTGCTTCCAGAGTAAGAGATTTATTTGAAGAAGCGAAGAAACATTCGCCATGTATTGTATTTATTGATGAAATTGATGCCGTAGCCAGAAGACGTGGTACTGGTATGGGCGGTGGACATGACGAAAGAGAACAGACTTTAAACCAGTTATTAGTAGAGATGGATGGTTTTGGAGCAAACGAAGGCATTATTGTTATGGCTGCAACAAACCGTGTAGATATCTTAGATCCTGCAATTTTAAGACCCGGACGTTTTGACCGTAAAGTTATGGTAGGTCGCCCGGATGTAAAGGGCAGAGAAGAAATATTACAGGTTCATGCCAAAGGGAAGCCACTTGGTGAAGATGTGGATCTGAAACAGATTGCTCAGACAACGGCAGGATTTACCGGTGCAGATCTTGAAAACCTGATAAATGAAGCAGCAATTTGTGCAGCTAAGGATAACAGAAGTTTTATTGTCCATGAAGATATTAATAAGTCATTTATAAAAATAGGTATCGGAACAGAGAAAAAGAGTCGTGTTATTTCTGATAAAGAGAAAAGAATTACGGCTTATCACGAAGCGGGGCATGCAATTTTATTCCATGTACTGCCTGATGTAGGTCCAGTGTATACCGTTTCCATTATACCAACCGGTAACGGCGCTGCCGGTTATACCATGCCGCTTCCTGAAAAAGATGAAATGTTTAATACCAAGGGTAAGATGAAACAGGATATTATCGTTGGATTAGGTGGCAGAGCAGCGGAAGAAATCATATTAGATGATATAACAACCGGGGCTTCCCAGGATATTAAGATGGCTACAAAAACTGCCAGAGCCATGGTGACCAAATATGGATTCTCCTCTTCTGTTGGTATGGTTAATTATGATACCAATGACGATGAAGTGTTTATTGGCCGCGATTGGGGACACACCAGAAGCTATAGCGAGAGTGTGGCTATGAGCATCGATGATGAAGTAAAGAGTATGATTGATGAGTGCTATAAAGAAGCCAAGAAGTTACTTACTCAGTACAGTGATATTCTTCACAATTGTGCTAAGCTATTAATTGAAAAAGAAAGAATAAGCCGCGAAGAGTTTGAGGCTTTGTTTGTTAAAGATGCTGGGGATGCCATGCCCGCAACCCTCTCTTAGGGAGCTAAAAATGGAAATACAAAAAATGTAGCAAAATATAGAATATTTTATATGTATTACAGTATGCCAATCTGAATGGGAGTTAATTACACTATAAAAACAAACAAAAATAATTTAAATATTTTGTAATGTTTGTGCACACTTATTCGGATATAGATGCTATAATAATACTCGTAAACCCCAATACATTATATAGTTTTTGCTACACCCCATAAGTAACAAAAATACCTTC
>JAQZAX010000004.1 GCA_029239455.1 Anaerocolumna sp. | reverse complement strand
CTTTCAACACCTAAAGAAGCAACAACTTTACCGGTTCCTTCAAGTTCAAGAGCCGTTGCACTAGGCTCAAATTCAATGGTGTAATCTCCGGTACCAGCAGCAAATGCCTGAGATGTCAGACCAAAATCGATATTCTGAATGATAGTTAAGTCATTCTTAGGATCGATTCCCTGCTTCTTTAAGATATACTCGAATACCATCTGAGGCATACCACCTTGTCTTCCACCAATAACCGTCTTACCTTTCATATTGTCCCATGTAAAATCTTCATTTGCATCACGAGATACTAAGAAGTTACCAGCTCGCTGGGTTAACTGTGCGAAGTTAACTACATAATCTTCTGCGCCTTGATTATATACGTAGATCGAAGCTTCTGCGCCCATGAAACCTATGTCTGCGTCACCAGCTAACACTGCTGTCATTGTCTTATCAGCTCCAAGTCCATTTACAAGTTCAACGTCTAGCCCCTCTTCCTCAAAGTAACCAAGTTCAATTGCCGCATATTGTGGTGCATAGAACATGGAGTGGGCAACTTCATTTAGTTGAATTTGAATGAGCTTATCCTCTTTTTTACATCCGCTTAATCCAACTAAAATCAGTGCAAAAATCATCAGTACAATGAATCCCTTCCTCTTCATTGTAATCCTCCTTATAAGTAAACACTAATATCATTATAATATATCCATGTTCTTATCAAATGGTGCCTGATTTATAAATTACTAATAATGAAGTGTGCAGTATATATCTTCAATTTGACGTAGAACTGCCGAAAACACCGTTCCTATATCATCAAGATTATAGCCAAAAATCATGCCAACTGGCCTGATTTTTGGCTACTAAAAGGCTTGTATGAGATATCGTATATGCTATAATACATCTTTATATAGCCGCAGAACATTTTTGTAAAATACGGCTTCTATCTCCTGCTGCTTCATTCCTCTTTTCCTCATGACATCCTCTAATAAAGGTAAGGCTGAAGCATCCGGTAACTCTTTATGACCTTTAATCCCATCAAAATCAGACCCTAATCCAACACATTCATATCCACCAACAGACGCAATGTACTCTATGTTATCCACAATCGCAGAGATAGTTCCTGCGTCTTTCTTTCCAATGTCCAGAAGATCTAAGAAAGGAGGATTATAGTTAACTCCTATTAACCCTCCACGGTTTGCAATATGGCGTATCATATCATCCGTAAGGTTTCTGTTATGATTGCATTTTGCTCTCGCATTGGAATGACTTGCTGTAAATGGTTTCTTAGTATTATGTAACACTTGGTAAAAGCCTGCATCTGATAAATGGGATACATCTATTATCATTCCAAGTCGTTCCATTTCTGTAACAAATTCTATGCCAAAATCGGTTAGTCCATTCACCGTGTCCACAAAGTTCTGGTCTGGTACTTTCCCCTGCTCCAGGATATAATTCGGGTAGCCAATGCCATTTTCATGATTCCAGGTTAGCGTAATTAATCTGACGCCGAGACGGTATAAGGTTCGTAAGTTTACCAAGCTCCCTTTTGTAACTGCACCGTCTTCTATGGTTAAGAATGCTGATATTTTACCTGCTTTCTGATTTTTCATAATATCTTCGTAGTTTAATGCCAGTGCAATTTTATTCTGATTAGCTTCCAGCTCATGATAAAATACATCAATTAATTTCAGACAATAGGCGAAGGGGTCCTCATGTTTCCTCGTATGTACGAACATGGCAAAATTCTGTAACAAATAATCTCCCTTTTCCATTTTTTCCAAATCAACATGTAAAAGATTTTTCCCAAGACTTCCGCCTTCCCTTCCGTCTCGAAGTGCATAGTATATCTCTGCAATGGTATCACAATGCATGTCTGCAACTTTCATAAGAATTCCTCCTGTTATTAAAATATACTTCCAACCGCCCTAATACTTTTTGCTAAATCTTCTCTGTAATCTTCATCCTTCGGGTTTAAACTATTAATTACTACCCCATCACTACCGTTTTTTGCCGTTGCGTGAATGTATTTATCCTTTCCCATATATATAGCAATATGGCCTGGGAAATATAATAAATCTGCCGGCTTCCTGGCTTCATATTCAATTTCATGAACAGGGAATTCTTCTTTCATGTCTGCGTCCCGATAGATAATAATTCCATTTATCATATATGCCATTGCACATAGTCCGGAACAATCAATTCCAAGAGAACTTTTTCCTCCCCACCGGTATTGGGTGCCATAATAAGATAGTGCTGTCTGAACAATGTTATATCTGAGTCTGTCTTCTCCTATGTTGTAATAGGATGTCGTATACTCCCCCAGAAATCCTTGTTTCATATAACCTATGGTCCCATCACACAAACAGACCATTACCCAGCCATTATCATCGGCCGGTGCCACAACGCAGATTATGGCTCCTCTGGTAAGGCTAATTTCTATAACGCCTTGCACCTTGGGAACGGTGAGTACATCTGCATAGCTATGTATCACTGTCTTTTTTATTCCGTCCTCCCAGACTGCTATCTTTAGTAAATCAAACAGCAATTCTTTGCTACTCACATATCCGGTGTAATCGTAATGAGTCTGAATCAGATACCATTCTGCATTTACTTTCTCAAGTACCTTGACTTTCATCCCATAAAGCGCTTCATCCACTAACTCACTATTGTAATCCGGTTCTTTTCTTAAAGAGACTATGGAACTATTTACCAATGCATATTTCACGTATCCAAACCTTTCTGCTATTGCCATGGATTAGTCTATCATATTCATAAAATGGATTTGATATTCTGCCAATCCATCTATGAGTGTTATGGTTATTCTTAGTAAATATAATCTACGAAACAAACTCCGGCACCAATCTAGACCCCTAGCGAATACTCCCTGTTTTTTAAATTATAATTTTTTCGTATGCATCTGTCAATCTAATATTTTACATATAATTCTAATCGCTATCGGTTGATTGTTAATTCTAATTACCCCTAAAGAAATTCCATTGCTTTTCACTTTTTATTAATTTCGCAATTACCTGTTATTCCCAGTGCGCTATAGGTGTTGACAATCGTTATTATTGGTACTAAGATAGGGAGTATTATTTATACTACAAAAAGAGAAGAAAGGTTCGTGATAAAATGAGTTATATACCATCTGTAGAGGAGTCCTATGAAATATTAAAACAATATAATAAGGACGAATTTCATTTAAAACATGGTAAAATTGTTTCTGGTGTAATGGGATATTTTGCAGAGGAATTTGCTCCTAATGAGGTTGACTATTGGAAAACCGTAGGTATGTTACACGACTTGGATTTTGAATTATATCCAGAGGAACACTGTATCAAAAGTCAGGAGTTGATGAGGGAACTTAATATTGATGAAACTATCATTCGTGCCACGGCAAGTCATGGCTATGGAATTACTGTTACTATCAAACCCGAATTATTTATGGAGAAAGTTTTGTATGCCGTAGACGAATTAACCGGACTAATCGGAGCCGTTGCCATTATGCGCCCTTCTAAAAGCGTGTCAGACCTGGAAGTAAAGTCTGTGATGAAGAAATTTAAAACTACTAATTTTGCTGCCGGCTGTTCTAGAGATGTAATCCGTACAGGCGCTGATATGCTTGGCTGGGAATTAAATGAGTTAATTGACAAAACTATATTAGCAATGCGTAGTCTGAGTGCAGAACTTGAATTGTAATATAAGGGAACTCCTGGAGTTCCCTTATATCTCTAGTAATTACTTTACCTTACAATCCGAAACTAATTATCCTTTATAAATTGACCTTACTTTTTCCCAAAATTAATATTTTACTTTTTATTCTTTTCTCTTTTGCTTTTTCTATATACTTTCTTTTGTGTTTCTTTCTTTTGTGTTTCTTTCTTTTGTGTTTCTTTCTTTTGTGTTTCTTTCTTTTGTGTTTTTTTGTTTTACTATTTTTATTTCTTTTTTCTACTTTACTTTTTTACACTCTTACTCTTTCACCCTATAAATGCTGCAATCATCAGAACGGTCTAAAAATCCGTATTCAATCAGTGCTCTTCGCAGGGTTGAAAAATCTTCATAGATGCGCTTTAAGATTCTATTGACTTCATTTTCGTTATATTCCCGATTTCGTACAAAGTTTTTCATTACTTCGCCTAGCAGTATGATTTTTTTCTTTTCCTTTGATGGGAACTGCTTTATTGCACCATTTTCGTCCATGTAAGTACTTATTGTCTTTTTACGGTCTGCATCCGTAATGTTATAACGATCATCAATCATGGTAGCTGACTGGTGGATGTCTTCAATCAAACCGTTATCTGTCTCATGAATTGCTCTGTTTGTCTTTTCTTCTAAGGATTGCATTAACGCAAGATATAGTTTCGCCTGCTTTTCTTTTTCCCTCAATTTAAATCTGTGATTTCTTACCGTTGACTGGGCGATGCCTACTTCTGTGGCAATACTCTTATCGTCTCTTCCCTCAGACATTAGCCTTAATATTTGCTGCTGAACATCCGATATTCCAACTAACAACGGTTCCTGCGCCAGTAAATAGTGGGCAGTATTCCCATGGGTATTCCCTATATGGTTTTTAATGGCTCCATAGGAATCAAATAATTCTTCGCCAATTTTATATATTCTGCCTTTCTTATATCCTACGCCACAAAAAATACAGGCATATCCTTCTTGGTTCTCAATGTAGCCACCCATAATTTCTTCCACTGTATTGTTCCATAAGTATTCTTTCTGTTCCATAGAAATGCCTCCTACTAATTCTACATTTGTATTTCTCTATTTGTATTTTTCTATGGTATATTACCATATTTAATAAAATATGTCTATGTATATATAAACATTTTTATAATTTGTTTATATATAAAGTTATATAATACTGCAATATTTAAAGTTTAATTACTTGAGTTTAATTACCTAAGATTAATTATCTAAGATTAATTACTTAAGATTATTAACAAGGGATAGTCGAATAAATATGCTCAAAAACTTAATAAGCCGGCGCTATCCGCTTAACGGAAGTCACCAGCTTATGTAGTGATAAAGCATTTCTCTTTATTCCATTCTTTTATTCCACTCTTTTATTTCACTCTTTTATTTCACTCTTTTATCTCACTCTTTTATCTCACTCTTTTATCTCACTCTTTTATCTCACTCTTTCATCTCACTCTTTCATCCGACTGTTTTACTAAGTTATATATACTATCATCAATATTCAATTAGCCATATGTCATAGCTTAATCAGAGAATACTCAATTCTTAAGGTATCCTGTTGTTTAT
Organism: Anaerocolumna sp.; assembly: GCA_029239455.1. GTDB lineage: Bacteria > Bacillota > Clostridia > Lachnospirales > Lachnospiraceae > Anaerocolumna. Next base: position 32,147 of record JAQZAX010000004.1, on the reverse strand, counting down.
GATTCTATTTATCATACCCTACAACCGTCCAGATTCCTGTAGTATCCTGTCGAACCAAACGTTTTAAATATACACGGGTCGCTGGTGAATCTTTGGTAGCAATTCCAGCAATAGCATCTGCACTGCTATGTTCGGTGATTGTAATGTCTTCATATGGAATGGGATAATCTCCTTGAATGCCTTCCGGATGAATGAGCAGGCTTGCAAATACCTGGGCTACAAAAGCAGGATCCAATCGCCAAGGAGAATGACCTTCATCAACACTCCTTTGAGCTCTTTTTTCTTCTTCCATATCAATTTCAACTCTAACCTGTGGTTTGTAATTTTTATTAATCAATGGGTTCGCCCTGATTTTCATTTTCCCCGTTAGGTTCTGTACTCCCGTCTTGCTGCTGGTTCTTAATATCATTTTCCGAATCAGTATTAATATTATTTTCGTAATCACCCTCAACTCCATCCGTATTGTGATTGGAATCTATATTAGGACCCTGATTATTCTTCCTATTCTCCAGATATTCATCAACAGCTGGATCTTTCATTTCATAGATGCGGTACCATTCCTTTGTTTCAAGATTCTTCGCTGTCTCCGAACGGTTACGGTAAAGAAATCTGATAATGTCATAGCAGTCAATCCAGATTTCATTTACGCCTTCTTTCTGGGACTCATCGAAAATCAACTGGATGCCAAAGTGTAAATGTGAAGTATTGATATTATTCGTATTTTCTGTTTTACTATAGCCAGTTCTGCCAAGGTAGCCGATGACATCGCCTGCCTGAACGACACTTCCCACTTCAAGAGACTTATTATATGGAAAGTTCTTTCTTAAATGTGCATAGTAATAATAACGTTTACCATCAAAACTACGGATTCCCAGCCTCCAGCCGCCATATTGATTCCATCCAAGGGCCTCAACATAACCAGATTCTACTGCAATAATTGGGGTTCCAACCTGCCCCATCATGTCATGTCCAAGATGCCTTCTTTTATAGCCATAGGTTCTAGATACTCCAAAATCATCATAATCACTATAAGGGAAAAATTTTGCTATAGGTAAAAAAGCCTTTAGCCCATATTTCTTAACCCAAACCTTCTCCTCTGGGTTCTCCTCGCTTGTAACCTGAATCTCATATTCACCCACAAGGCCACCAAGCACAGCCGTATAGGCTTCTAGAAAATAATCATAATATTTCATGTCTTCCGTCAGAGTTCCGATGTTTTCTTCCTGACTTTTCAGCTTCTCCACCAGCGCATTCAGGTCTTTTTCTTTATATTTTGAAAAATCTCCTCCATATTTTGCACCAAGATAAGCAAGTAATTCAATCCAATTTAGTTTAACTTCTTCTGTCTGGGATTCCACATCATATACATAAGCATCTTCCATCGCCGAAGAGGATACATTAAAATCAACCCATTTGATATAATCTTTTTCTGCTGTAGGAAGGAAGGCATCTATGGAATCCACCATTACGTTCCTGTAAATAAAATAGGAAGCAAATAGTATCACTAATACAAGCTCACACATAATCCCCTTTTTTATATTGAACTTTATTTTCATGAGCACCTCGATTACAAACTTAATATTATTTTATGTTATAAAAATTACTCCTATTACTTATAATAGAAATTAATAAAATTTGTAAATATATTTAATAAAATTTGTAAAAAAAATGTGGTTGAAATCGCCATGATATGATATACTACTAGGGTATGTAAATATTTACATATATGGATATTATTTATAAATAGGGAATAGAATTCTTACCATATTTAAACTCTATCCCTTAGAAAGAGGTTACTATGAATAAAGAATGGTCACTGGATGTATTGTACAAAGGTTTTGAGGATGAAAAGTTCACATCAGACCTTCAAAAACTGAATGAAAGAATAGCTGCAATCAAGGAATATGTTTCTACCTTAGATAAGAAAGATCCTAAAATTGCACTACCTGAAATTCTTACGCAATTAGAAGATTATTATGTTTTATCCTGTAAATTAAATTTTTACACCCAGTTAAGACAAGCAACTAACACAGCTGATAGTGAAACTGCTTCTGTTTTAGGCAGAATTGAAGAATTACTCAGCAGATTATCGAAAGAACATGCAACAATCAAAAAATATGTTGCTAAAATTGAGAATTTAGATCAGTTGATTGCTGAAAATGAAAAAGTAAAAGGCTATGAATACCTATTATTCGAAATGGTGAAAGAAGCTGAATACACATTAAGTGATGATGTGGAAGAAGTAATTGCAAAATTAAACCTTTCTGCTGGTTCTGCTTGGTCAATGATGCAACAATATTTAACTTCAACACTGGAAGTAGACTATAGAGGCGAAAAGATACCTTTATCTGCCGCTAGAAATTTAGCTTACAGCAGTGATGTTACCATTCGTAAAGAAGCTTATGAGGCAGAACTTGCATCTTATCATAAGATAAAGGATGCCGTTGCATTTTCTTTAAATAACATCAAATCCCAAGTAAATACCATTACTGAACTCAGAGGCCATGAGTCTCCTCTCACTATGACATTAATCCAGTCTAAGATGAAACAGGAAACTCTAGATGCCATGTTTACGGCAATTAAAGAGTATTTGCCAAAGTTTCATTCTTATCTTAAGCGAAAAGCTGAGATGCTTGGACATAAAAACGGACTTCCCTGGTATGAATTGTTTGCTCCTATGGGTGAAAGTTCCCGTACCTTTACTACGGAAGAAGCAAAGGCGTATTTGGTAAAACATTTCCGTGGATTTGCAGATGATTTAGCCGATATGGTTGAAGAAGCCTTTGATAATGAATGGATTGACTTTTTCCCCCATGCCGGTAAAGTAGGTGGAGCATTCTGTGAGAACCTGCCCTTTGCTAAACAGAGCCGTATTCTGACTAATTTTGACGGAACCTTAGGCGATGTGGTAACACTTGCCCACGAACTCGGTCATGCATATCATGGATTTAATATTCAGGAACACCTGCCTTTGAATGTAGAATATTCAATGCCTGTTGCTGAAACTGCTTCCACCTTTAATGAAACAGTAATCATGAATGCTGCTATTGCTGAATCAGAAGGTAAGGAGAAAATGGATTTACTGGAAAGTAGTCTTCAAGATGTAACACAGATTATATGTGATATTTATTCTAGATTCTTATTTGAAAGTGAAGTATTTTCTAAACGAAAAGAAACGTTTATGTTTGCAGAAGAATTAGAGGAAATGATGTTAAATGCACAGAAAAAAGCTTATGGTGATGGACTTGATCACTCCTGCCTGCACCCTTATATGTGGGTTTGCAAGAGCCATTATTACAGTGAATTTGAAAGCTATTATAACTTCCCTTATGCTTTTGGCGGATTATTTGCCAAAGGTTTGTATGCACAATACCTAAAAGAAGGAGAAGCTTTCGTTCCTAAATACCGAGCACTTTTAAATGCAACTCCGGTAAAATCTGCAGAAGATGTAGCATTAATGGCAGATATTGATTTAACAAATCCGGATTTCTGGAGACAAAGTCTTAAGATAGTATCTGATTCTATTGATCAGTTCATTGAGTTAAGCAAGGCTTAAAAGATAATAGCGGAATATATTATTATTTGCGAAAAAAGAGGGTTATATGGAATTTATTAAGTGAAGTCACTTAGTATACCATATAGCCCTTTTTGTTTATTCACGTTTCCATTGATGTCCATTTCTTCAGGAGCAGCTAAAGGCTCCACTAGTAGCCAAACCCATGCTGTTTCCATTTCCCGCTAAAGAATCTCCAGGTAAAGGATATCCCTCGAAATATCCAGTCTGTAAACATGGCAAACCAAACACCGACAACTCCAAATCCCAATAAACTTCCAAACACATAACTTAATCCGATTCTACAAAGCCACATGGAGGCTATGGCTGTTACCATGGTATATTTTACATCATTAGAAGCCCGAAGTGCACTTGGTAATGTAAAGGAGGCGGGCCAAAATATCACACAGGCAATACTATGATAAATCACTATTTGTAATGCAGTAGATGATGTTAATTCAGATAGTCCATATAGTCCTATCATCGGTTTTGCTAAAAATATAATTAATACATTTAAGAAGAACATTATGATGTAACTTAAGCGCATTAACTTTATAGTATATTGCTTTGCCTGGTGATAGTCATTTGCACCGACACATTGTCCAACTACAGTAATCATGGAGAGACCAATTGCCGCACCCGGGATATTTCCAATGGATGCTATATTATTAGAGATAGCATTTGCTGAGATTGCAGCTGTCCCATAACTTGCAATTAGTCCCTGAACTAAGATTTTACCAACTTGAAACATGCTATTTTCTAAACTGTTCGGAATTCCGATGCGAAGAATCCTCTTAATCATAATCCAATGAAAACCAATATGGAGCAGATGTTTAATATGAATTGGCAGTTCTTTATTATGTAGGAGAGCGATAATAGTAACAGCAGCCACAACTCTGGATATTAAGGTAGGTATTGCAACGCCTTCAACTCCTGCGTGAAATCCAAAGATCATAATGGCATTTCCCACCACATTTATGATATTCATAATCAAGGATACCATCATAGAAATCTTCGAATTTCCCATGGCACGAAACAACGCCGCACCTGAATTATATATAGCCAAGAAAGGAAAAGATAATGCTGTAAAATAAAAATAGAGGGAGGCATCTTGCATTACATTTGCATCAATAGAACCATATATCTGCCTTAAGATAATTTTATTACCCACTAAGGAAATCAAGGTAATTACTATGGCGATTGCACCTGCAGATAATAGCAGTTGTCCTGCGGATTTAGAAGCATTCTTCTCATCCTTCTGCCCTAAATATTGTGCAGCCACTACAGCACCACCAGTCGCCAAGGCTGAGAATATATTAATAAGTAATATATTAAGAGTATCCACAAGGGCAACTCCCGATACAGCTGCCTCTCCTACTCTGGCTACCATAATAACATCCGCCATGCCCACAGTAACCGCAAATATTTGCTCAATGATAAGTGGAACGATTAATTTGTATAATTGTTGTTTCGAAAACATATGCAAAAACCTTTCTTTACTACTCTTTTTTTAGTCGTAAATAACATTATGAACCTTTCAAATTAAAATATCAATGATTTTTTACAATTGGTGTTAGATATCTTTACGAAAATTTTACGAAATAAGTGTGCTCGTAAGAATTTTGTAAGTATTTCGCAAGAATTTTGTAATGGTGCCTGACACCATAAAATGCTTGACATTGACGCTACGTAAAGGTTTATGATAGTAATGTACCCGGAAAGAAAGGAGTCAGATATGGAATATACCGTGCATAAATTAAGTAAATTAGCAGGAATAAGTGAGCGAACACTTAGGTATTATGATGAGATTAATCTTCTAAAGCCTGCCCGAATTAGTTCTTCAGGTTATAGAATATACGGACGCTCTGAAGTAGACCGGCTGCAGCAGATTTTATTTTATCGTGAACTTGGTGTTAGTCTTGATAATATTAATGAAATCATGAGTTCCTCCTCATTTCACGGACCTACTGCTTTAAAGGCCCATCATGAAAAACTGCTAGAAAAAAGAGAACAATTAAATCAATTAATTGCAAATGTTGAGAAAACAATTGCTATGACAGAAGGGAGAATTATAATGTCAGATAAAGAAAAATTTGAAGGATTCAAGAAAAATCTAGTCAATGAAAATGAACAAAAATATGGTGAGGAGGTCCGTAAAAAATACGGCAATAATGCTGTTAATAAATCCAATCAAAAACTGATGAACATGTCCCAGGATGAATATAAGGAAGCTACCGATCTTGCCGAGTCAATTTTAGAAAATCTTAAACTTGCAATGGCAACCGGCGATCCATCAGGTGACCTGGCGCAGGAAGTTGCTGATATGCACAAAAGATGGATATGTCTTTATTGGGCCGACTATTCCAAAGAGGCACATGCTGTACTTGCACATATGTATGTTGACGATGAAAGATTTACCGCATACTATGATAAAGAACAGCCTGGAGCTGCAAAGTTTCTACGAGATGCTATCTTAGTTTATACCGGGTGTCAGGCACTGTAAACAAAAAAAGAACGAACTGTGAACATTTGTTCACAGTTCGTTCTTTTTTTGTTTACGGTGCCTGACACCTATTTCAAATTTACCACAGTAGCCTTAACTCTGGTCATGGATTCGATAGAATAACGGATTCCCTGAGTTCCAATACCGGATTTTTTAACGCCTAAGAATGGGAAGTGGTCCGGACCGCGTTCTGTTTTGTTATTAATATGAACCGTTCCTACTTCTAAGCGGTTTGCAACGTAAAATGCATCTCTAATATTTTCTGTAAATACTGCACTTTGTAAACCATACTCGGATGCATTGGCGATCTCTAACGCTTCCTCAATTGAGTTAACACGAAGAATTGGTAATACGGGGCCAAATGGTTCTTCCCAGGCTACCCTCATATCTGTAGTAACATGATCAAATAAGGTCGGATAGATTAAATTGCCTTCCCGTTTACCCCCATAGATTAATTTAGCACCCTTTGCAGTTGCATCTTCAATCAGCTCCCAAACAAAATCCGCAGCCTTTGTATTAATTAATGGAACAATTTCAACTTGATTCTCTAAAGGATTGCCAACCTTTAGTTTTACCATTTCAACTTTTAATTGATCAATGAGCTGATCCGCTACTTCATTTAGCACTAAAATTCTCTTTACTGCGGTACATCTCTGTCCGGAATAGGAAAATGCACCTGCAATAATATTCTTTGCTGCAAAATCCAGATCTGCATCCTTTAAAACAATTGCTGCATCTTTACCACCTAACTCCATTAACAAAGGCACCATATTAACCTGCTTGGATATGGATAAGCCAACTTCTGTACTTCCGGTAAAGTTTATGAAATTTATACCTGGATGGGTTACTATATAATCGCCAATTTCACTGCCTTTTCCTGTTATGATATTAAGAACACCTTCTGGAAGTCCTGCCTCTTCAAATATTTTAACTAATTCCTGCCCTGATAAACTTCCTGTTGTAGCAGGTTTGAATACAACCGTATTCCCCGAAACAAGTGCTGGTGCTATCTTTGATGTAGCTAAATTAACCGGATAATTAAAAGGTGAAATTGCTAACACAACCCCTACCGGTTCCCTGGTTACCACAGCGAATTTCTCCTTACTAAAGCCAGAAAAGTTATCACCTTGAATACTTTCGCCATGAATACTTTTTGCTGTATCTGCAGTAAATCTTATAAAGTCTGCAGTTCTTACAACTTCAGATTTTGCGCTCTTTCTATCTTTTCCTATCTCTCTAATAAGAAGCTCCGTTAAAGCATCTGCATGTTGAACTAATAAATCTGCTGCTTTATACATTATCTCAGTTCTTTCATTTAGCGGTGTTTCCTTCCATCCATAAAAGGCTTTCCTGGCCTTTTGAACTGCTGCGTCAACTTCTTCACGGCTTAACGCCGGAACAGCTCCTACGATAGAATCATCTAGTGGTGAATGAATCTGTATCATTTTATTATCACTCATATATATGAACTCCTTTCATGTTATACCCTATATAACTTTTTCTTTTTATATATAATACATACTAATACGATATAATATTATAACAAATTAATCAATATCCTATTTATTACTGATTTTATCTCATTTCATTCATTGTTTTCTGTAACTTTATCACGAAAAGGTGTCAGGCACCGTGAACGAAGTATGAACGAGTTCGTTCATACTTTATTCACGGTGCCTGACACCTTTTTTACATTTCAAACTGTGAATTATATAAACTGGCGTAGAATCCATTCTCGCTAATGAGGTTTTCATGATTGCCCTGTTCAATGATATCGCCGTCTTTCATGACGAGGATTAAATCGGCATCACGGATGGTAGATAGGCGATGTGCAATGATAAAGCTTGTTCTGCCATGCATTAAATTGTCCATGGCCTTTTGAATTCGGATCTCGGTTCTCGTATCCACCGAACTTGTAGCCTCATCGAGAATAAGAATCTTAGGATCTGCAAGTATTGCCCTGGCTATGGTAAGCAGCTGCTTTTGTCCCTGTGAAACATTACTTGCTTCTTCGTTTAGTACCATTTGATAACCATCAGGTAAAGTAGATATGAAGTGATGTGCATGAGCTGCCCTGGCGGCTTCTATCACTTCCTGGTCTGTAGCAGACTCTTTACCGTAGCGAATATTTTCCATAATGGTACCATTAAACAGCCAGGTATCCTGAAGTACCATACCAAATATCTGGCGCAGTTCTCCACGATTAAAGTCCCTTATATTATTGCCATCAATAAAAATTGATCCTTCATTAATATCATAGAAACGCATGAGCAGTTTCACTATGGTGGTTTTACCAGCACCGGTCGGTCCAACAATTGCTATTTTTTGTCCCGGCTCAATTTTAGCTGAAAAATCTTTAATAATTGTCTTTTCAGGATCATAACCAAATTTCACATGTTTAAATTCCACACGGCTATCTATATTTTCTGTGGAAACCGGATTGAAAATGGATGCCTCCTCCTCTTCTTCCTCTAAGAATTCAAAAACTCGTTCGGCTGCGGCCGCAGTTTGCTGTAATTGGTTAGAAACCTGTGCTAACTGTGCGATTGGCTGGTTAAAGTTTCTGACATATTGGATAAAGGACTGAATATCACCAACTTCAATACTCTTTTTCACCGTCAAATATCCACCCATAATAGCTACAGCAACATAACCCAGGTTGCCAACAAACATCATAATCGGATGCATCATACCGGATAAAAATTGAGATTTCCATGCAGTTTTATATAAAGTATCATTTGCTTTGTTAAAATCTTCAATTACTTTTACTTCACCGTTAAAAACTTTCACAATGTTGTGTCCGCTAAAAACTTCTTCCACCTGACCATTGACATGCCCAAGGTATTCCTGCTGTTCTTTAAAATACTTCTGAGACTTCTTCATAATAAACATAATCAGTCCCATAGATACGGGAAGTGTTAATACTGCAACAAGTGTCATAGTGAAACTAATAGAGAGCATCATGGCTAATACGCCAATAATCATGGTGGTAGATGTAATGATCTGCTGTACACTTTGGTTTAAGCTCATGTTCAGGGTTTCAACGTCATTTGTCACTCTTGATAATACTTCACCATGGGTTGTTTTATCAAAATAATTCATGGGCATCCGATTAATTTTCTCAGAAATATTCTTTCTTAATCGGAATGTTACTTTCTGTGAAATATCCGTCATAATAAATCCCTGTATCAGTGAAAAAATGGAACTTATTACATAAAGACCTAGGAGTACTAAAAGAATTTTACCGATTCGTTCAAAATCAATTCCCCCGGTTCCTGATACTTTTTCTACCAGACCCTCAAATATCTCTGTAGTAACATTACCTAATATCTTAGGTCCTACAATAGAAAAAATAGTACTGCCAACTGCAAATAGAAATACAAACAGAAGACGAATCTTAAATTCCTTCATATAGTCCGCTAATTTACCAATGGAACCTTTAAAGTCTTTCGCTTTTGGTCCTCCCATTCCACCCATTGGTCCGCCGCCCATTGGTCCACCACCCATAGGTCCTCTGCCTTTGGATTGATTTAAAGATTTATTCTCACTACTCATTGGCTAATTCCTCCTTTGAAAGCTGTGATGAAGCAATCTGCTGGTAAACTTCACAGTGATTCATAAGTTCATGATGTGTACCTTTACCTACTATTTTACCATCTTCAAGAACAAGAATCTGCTCCGCATGTAAAATGGTACTGATTCTTTGGGCTACTATAATCACGGTACTATTGCTTATTTCCGATTTTAGTGCCTTTCTTAAAGCCACATCAGTTTTATAATCCAACGCTGAGAAACTATCATCAAATATATAAATTTCAGGATCCTTAGCAATCGCTCGTGCAATAGACAGACGCTGTTTCTGACCACCGGATACATTCGTTCCATCCTGTGAAATGGCCGTGTTATACCGATCCGGTTTCTCTTCTATAAAATCATATGCCTGTGCAATCATGGCTGCCTTTTTAACTTCTTCCTCGGTAGCCATCTGCTTACCATAACGAATATTCGAATCAATGGTTCCGGAAAATAAAATACCTTTTTGAGGAATATACCCTAATTTTTCACGCAAGTCATGTTGCGTTACTTTTCGGATATCAGCACCATCAACTTTGATTACACCCTCTGTTACATCATAAAATCTAGGAATCAGGTTTACAATGGTAGACTTACCGCTGCCGGTACTTCCAATAATGGCTGTTGTCTCACCAGGCTTTGCGGTAAATGTAATATCTGATATTACATCATCTTCTGCATTTGGATAACGGAAAGAAACATTCTCAAACTCCACATATCCTTTTTTACTATCGATAAACTCTTCCGTTTTATCAGGATCAAGTATAGTAAGATCTGTATCAATAATTTCACCAATTCTCGCCGCAGATACGGTAGCTCTTGGAAGCATTACAGATATCATGGTCAACATAAAGAAAGCCATAATTACTTGCATGGTGTACTGAATAAATGCCATCAAATCACCGACCTGCATATTTCCAAGGTCAATTCCTTTAGCACCCTTCCACATGATAAGTACTGTAATACCGTTCATAATAAACATCATGGTAGGCATCATAAAAGCCATGACACGGTTTACAAATAAGCCTGTATTTGTTAAATCATAATTGGCTTCTTCAAATCTCTTCTCTTCATATTGTTCCTTATGAAATGCTCGTATTACCGGTAATCCAGTTAATATTTCTCTGGTAACCAGGTTCAGACGATCCACTAATTTTTGCATTAATTTAAACTTGGGCATAGCTATGGAAAACAAGGTACCTACAAATCCCATAATCACAACAACTCCAAGAGCGATAATCCAGGTCATGGAAGTATTGGTATTTAAAACCTTGATGACTCCTCCAATTGCTAAAATTGGAGCATATATAACTATACGAAGCATCATAACCATCATCATCTGAACCTGCTGAATATCATTGGTGCTTCTTGTAATTAAAGTTGCCGTAGAGTACTTATCAAATTCTTTGTTGGAGAAATTGACAACCCTATGAAATACCTGAGTTCTTAAATCTCTTCCAAGTCCGGCCGCAATTTTAGCTGCCAAAAATCCAACTAAGACAGTTGCAACCAATCCAACGAAGGCTAACCCTATCATTTTAGCTCCAGCTATAAATATATACTCAGTCTGGATTCTATCAATATCTATTCCTATGGCATCATATTCTGCTTTTACAACGGCAACGGCACTCTGTTCCTGAATGGCCTTAGGCATCACTGTTACTTGCTTTTCAATGGATTTTATGATGAAATCTGCCTGTTCCGGCTGCATCTGAATCACAATTTCAAACAACGTCTGGTCTGCAAGGGCAGTTGGCATTTGCTGCAGCAGTTGATTCTTAGTAGCTTCTGCCTGTTCAGATTCACCGTTTAGCACATTCACTAATAGAAATACCCTGGTAAATATATCATTTAACTGAGTCAGCTTAGCTTCCACTTTGGTATTTAATACATACAGGTTTTCACTGGATAGAATGGGATATTCCTTAAGATAGGATTCAAACTCCTCCTGGGATAAATTATCCTTTGATATTAACCGATAGGATTCAAAAATTATATTTTCACTGGCATCATCCAACAAGAATCGCAGTTTATTCATCTGGCTTTCCCTAACAGCTTCAGGTACGGTGCTCTCAATTCCTCCCTGCTGAATCCCTACATCCACAATATCGGAAGTATAACTTGGCAGCGATAAATCACTTAATGCCTGTATCATTAATAATGCAAAAACAATAAGTATCAAACCGGTATATTTTTTTAAGTATTTTATTAATTTGAGCATTACTTTCTCCTTTCTGTCATTTCTTTATCAGCTAGTACTTCTTCCATGGCAAGATAGAACTTTCTCATGAGACGGATTAAATCTCTGGAATCTTCTTCCCCTAGTTTTTGAATGGTACGATTTGCAAACTCTCTCTTGGTTTTTATAGTATCCTTCACAATTTTTTCCCCTTTTTCCGAAAGTTTAACATATACCACCCTGCGGTCATTTTTATCCACGACTCGTTCAATGTACCCTTTATCTTCCACAGATCGTAACATTTTTGAAGTAGCAGATTTCGTAGAGTGAACTACTTCACTTAAGTCTCCAACTTTTACTCCGGGATAGACTAATTGATCCATAGTACTCTCATTCATAAAATGATGAATTGCACCTAACATCATAAATTCACCCGGATGCAGAGGATACATGGAGTGATGTCTACTTGTTAATTTATGCATACTATTCATAACTTCAAGAAATTCATGGGCTAAAGGTTTTTCCATAATTTACACCCATTGCATATGGCAGGTAGACCTGCGATGCTGCCACAAATAAAAAGGAGTGAAAGAATCACACTGTGGCAACCTTTCTTTTTCTAAATTTACTTTCACTCTTCACTTCCGTTCAAAGAACTTTCTATAAAAAAATATTAACCTACTCAATAGTTGAGTAGGTTAATTAAATTATATCCATATTCTTTTTACTGTCAAGGGGGATGAGAGATTTTATACAAATTTAAGATTTATAATAAAATCATATTATTCTGCATTTAGGACTCGTCTATTATTCTGCATTTAGAATTCGTCTATTATTCTGCATTTAGAATTCGTCTATTATTCTGCATTTAGAATCTTCCCTTCATCCGCTCTTACTTTATACCCATGAGTTCTTTTACAACGATGACAGCCTCTCCGGCATCTTTCGAATAGCGGTCAGCTCCAATTTCATCTGCATAACTCTGGGTAATAACAGCTCCACCAATCATTATCTTAGCTTTTAAGCCTGCTTCTTTCTTAAGTTGAATCACTTTCTTCATTTCAGTCATTGTAGTTGTCATTAAAGCAGAAAGTCCAATAATATCTGCATCTTCCGCTTTTGCAACTTCAATAATCTTTTCTGAGGGAACATCTTTCCCCAAATCAATTACGTTAAAACCATAATTTTTTAGCATAAGAACAACTAAGTTTTTACCAATGTCATGTATATCTCCGGATACGGTTGCTAATACAATCGTGCCAAGCTTTTTCTCATTCTGATCTTTCTTTAGCATAGGCTCTAACAATTCAATGGCCATTTTCATGGTTTCAGCAGAGGATATTAACTGTGGCAGAAAATATATTTGTTTATCAAATAGCACTCCAACTTCATTAATTGCTGGAATCAACATATGGTCTAGAATGTCAGAAGGCAATTTCCCTTCCTTTAATGAATGATTTACCAGTTCAATTATGTTTCTTCGATTTCCCTTTATTACAGCCTTGTAAATTTCATTTTTGGGTAATTCTGCCGCTACATCTCCACCGGAAACAACAACTCCATTGGTTTCTTTGCTGCCTTGACCCCCTTTATCATTTACACTTTTACTTTGAGTATTGGTATTTTCTGAAGTTTTATCCACCGTGGACCCATCTTTAGGCGCGGTTTTTCCACTGGTTATGGTCATGGTACGGGAAGTTACACGATGAATATAGCGAATATCAGCTTCTTCTTTACCTTTTAATAAATCTGCCGCAAATGCAGTGTTAACGAGTAGGTCCTGAGAAGGATTCGCAATCGCCATGGTCAGTCCTGCCTGAATCGCAAAGGCAAGGAATGTGCTGTTAACAAATTGTCTCTCCGGAAGTCCAAAAGAAATGTTAGACAATCCAACAACCGTTGCTAATCCCAGTTCTTCCTTACAGTAGCGAATAGTTTCCAGGGTCTGTATTGCAGCGTCCTTATTTGCTCCTACTGTATTCACCAGACCGTCCACAATAATATCTTCCTCTGACAGACCCTGCTTCTTTGCAGCTTCTAAGATCGTATGAATAATCTCCTTCTTCTCATCTATATCTTTTGGAAGCCCCTCATCAGATAAGGGGAGAAGAATAAACATGGCACCATATTTCTTTGCAATTGGTAGCAATTTCTCGAATTTTACCTTCTCCAATGAAATAGAGTTAATAAGTGCACGTCCAGGATAGATACGGAGGGCTTCTTCAATAACACTTACATGGCTTGAGTCAATACATAAAGGTATATTAGCGATTGCCGTAACCTCTTGTACTACCTTAACCATCATTTCCTTCTCATCAATACCATTCATCCCCATATTAATATCCAGAATGGCTGCTCCATTCTCTACCTGATCATGGGTCATGGCTGCTACCGTATCCAATTTCCCTTCCTTTAACTCAGCCTGCAGCACTTTCTTGCCAGTAGGATTAATACGTTCCCCTATTATCATAAATCTGCCATTAAGATCAATATCTAACGTCATGGTTTCTGTTGTTAAGGCTCTCTTCTTTTTATGATTTATGCTATGAGGCTTTATAGAACTTATTTCCTTCCCAAGCAGAGCAATATGATCCGGTGTAGTACCACAGCAACCACCTACTATACTTGCGCCGGCTTCCACCAGTTTTCTTGTCTCAACTGCAAAAAGTTTTGCCTCCATATCATAGACTGTCTCATCATCTACGAGGGAAGGTAGTCCTGCATTGGGCTTTGCAATAATTGGCACCGTCCCATACTCCTTCATAAGACTGACTACCTTACACATCTGTTCCGGACCAGTGGAGCAATTTACGCCCACTGCATCAGCTCCCATATTCTGAAGTACCATCATGGCAGTTGCCGGGTCAGTGCCGTATAACGTTTTTAGGCTTTCGTTAAATGTCAGAGTTACCATTACCGGCAAATCACAAGTTTCCTTAACAGCCAGCACTGCAGCTCTACACTCTTGCAGGCTCATCATCGTTTCAACTACAAACAGATCAATTCCTTCCATAAGCATATAGGCAATCTGTTCCTTATATATTTCAACTAATTCTTCAAATTGTAATGTTCCCATAGGATAAAGCTGTTCTCCCGTCATAGTTAAATCTCCAGCCACATACACCTTACGACCCAATTCTTCTACCCCGGATTCTTTAATTGCCAATTTTGAAAGTTTCACTAACTCACGGTTAATGGTTTCTATATTATCAACCAGACCGTATTCTTCCAGCTTGATACGATTCGCTGTAAAGGTAGGTGCATATAGTATATCTGACCCTGCTGCAATGTAACCCTTCTGTAAATCTACTAAAACACCCGGGTGGTCAAGAATCCATTTTTCAGGACACACACCGGTAGGCATTCCTGCTTTTTGAAGATTGCTGCCTGTTGCACCATCTAAGAGCACAATTTTATTCTGAATCAGATCTAAAAATTCCAAGTTTGTCATTTACTTTCCTCACTTTCGTACAATTACATAAGGAGACTACCGTAATACCATCCGGTAATTCCATCCTTCTTAATAAGATACCCTTTATTTGTTATTTCTACCACTTTAACTACGTCTCCAGCTTTTATGGGTAGTTTATAATCCGTTGAGCCTTCACAGTGACAGCCATACATATCTTCATAAATGTATTTATTTAAAATCCACATTCTTTTCTTAGTAGATATTTGTTCACAATAGGAGAATTCCTCTTCTTTTTCCATAACCCGAATCAGATTATCTGTCCATAGGATATGACAGGAATCTGTACTTTCTTCCTGGGAATCCTTAGCAATTCCTGTCTTTAACTTATCATAGGAATGAAATGAGAATTCGTTTGCATTCTTATGAGGAATTATAAGTGCATTTAGCTGTCCGTCTAACTTAAGAACATTACCGCCATCAATACTGATAATCTTGCGCTCTTCATCAATAATTGGATTCCCGCAGGGTTTCTTAGTATTATATAGAGAAACCGGCCAATGTCCAACAATACAATATTTCGAAAAAGACAGTCCCTGTTCCATAAAAGCCTTAGTACTACGTACATAATTATGCTTTTGTTGCTCCAGGTTATTAGGCCTGGTACCTGCATGGGCAAATATAAAATTCTTGGTTTCAATTATATCAGGCAGTTGGTTGATCCATTCCAATTCTTTCGTAAAATGTTCTTTCAATTTCTCCTTTATCTGTAGCATATCGGAATTCTCATCAAGTGAAATAGATAACTCATGGCACATTTCATTTAATAATGTGTCCTTTCTTATCAATAAATACATAAGGAGTTCCTTATTCCTATCCTCATGATAAACTGCTCTGGCAATTGCATCACAATTACCGCATACAGAATAGACGGTATGAGAATTGCTAAGTTCCATGATATAGTGAAGAGTTTCAAGGCTTTTTGGTCCCTTTTCCACCATATCACCATTTAAAATCAGGACATCATCCGATTGAAACTTAATTTCCATTAACAATTCTTTCAAACTGTCAATATCTCCATGAATGTCGCTGATTACAATAATTCTCTTATTATCATCTATGTGAATTCGTTCAACCTTTGCCTGCATAATTACCTCCTGTTAGACAATACGGATCTTCTCCATAAGGCTTACCCTGTTAAATGGAAGCATAAAGTAATATCCGTCTGCATAAGGACTCAATTTCTCAATAATTTCACTTGCAATTTGGGCACCCACCCACTCTGCCTCTTCTTTTGTCATATCCGGACGATACCGTGCCACCACTTCATCTGGCACATGAATACCTGTAATTTCATTTTTGATAAAATTAGCATTTCTATAACTTACAAGGGGCATAATACCGCATAATATCTTAGTATCAACTTTACTTTTAATGAGTTGAATGCGTTCAATATCTTCTTCCATAAAGATTGGCTGAGTTAGAAAATATTTTGCACCGGCAGCAATTTTCTTTTCCATTCTTTCTATTACTTTATCAATACTGCCTCTGCCATAGTTTAGTGCTCCTCCAAAATATATGGGTTCCTCACTAAAATGTTCTCGGTTCATCTCCTGCATAAACTGCATTAGCTGTATGGAATTATAGTCAAATACACCGGTGGCAGACTGACGATTTTCAACTGGAATCGGGTCTCCCGTTACAATTAAAATATTTCTGATATCATTCAGGTACGCTCCAAGTAAACCGGAACGCATGGCTATCATATTCTTGTCTCTGCAGGCTACATGAGGCATTACCTCGAGTCCGGTTTCTTTTGCAATCTTTATGCTCATAAGAATAGAATCCACTCTGCTTCTTCCCATCGGAGAGTCTGCGATGGTTATAATATCAACTGTCCCAGTGGATTTTAATTTATAAGCACAATCCAAAATCTTCTCATCTAAAGCATCAAAAGGAGGATCTAATTCTACAGCAACTACCTTTTTGCCACTATGAAACAATTCATAGAATTCATTCTTTCGAACTTCTTTGTTTGAACTATCTTTATGGGTATAACTAATCCGGTTTTCTCTGTTTATTATATTAACGTTAATTCGGGCTGCCACATTACTTATATAGCTTGGGGTTGTCCCACAGCAGCCTCCAATAATATCAATCCCAAGTCCCGAGGTCCGATACATATTTTCGCTGAAATACCCTTCATTATCCATGAATACCATGCGGTTCTGGAGCTGTTCCGGATAACCTGCATTGGGTGCGGCCACGATATATTTATTTTCGGGGAAACTGATTCGTTTTAGCATCTGATACATATGACCGGAACCAATGCCGCAGTTAAAGCCGCCTGCCTGAATTCCATCGGTAGCTGCTATCTCTTCTAATAAAGTAACGGCACTTATTCCACTGGCACTGTATCCGTTTTTATTTAAACTAAAATTCGTTATAATGAATAAATCCGGGGATTTTTCGCGAAGATAAGGGATAAGCTTTCGAATATATCGAAAATCAGAAAATGTCTCAAACAAGATTACTTCTGGTTTTTCTTGCAAAAATACATCGCAAATATATTTATATTCCGCAAGTATTTCTTCTTCCGTTCTTGAGCCATTTTCAGCAATCGGTCCTATATCACAAGCAATATAAACTCTCTCTTTTGATTCTTCTGCTGCTTTTTTTGCTAAACCAAAAGCTGCAGTAATAAGCTCCCTTTGCTTTTCTTCACTAATTCCAAGAGTTTGTCTGTTGGCAGCAAAGGTATTGGTACGAATTAGCCTGGCGCCGGCTTCAATATATTGCCTATGAATCAAAAGAATGGTTTCTGGCTCATCAAGATTCGCATTTTCAGAAATTGCATTTTCATTGTTGGTTATTCTGGAAAAATAGGTGCCCATGGCTCCATCCATGATTAATTTATGTTGCTCTAAATATTTATTTATATTCATTCTGGTTGTCTCCTTAGGCTAAAAGATTCTAAACATATCTTCATTTATCTAATAAACGTTTTACATCAAAATACGTTCTTATATAACAAAATCATGATATGATTTCGTATTTTGTAATTATTTTTTATATCATAACAACTTTTTAGAAAAAAGGAAAGCTTATATTACTCATTCTATTTCTTATCCTTTATGGAATATATTCAACAAACAATTCAATGATACCACCGCAAACCATACCTTCCTCTTCTGCGTTGATACCTGTCATATCATTTTCAACCAGCCTGCATTCCTGATTTCTTATACAGTCAAGTGCCACCTGCCTAATATCTGCCTCCACGCATCCTCCTCCAATGGTTCCTACCATAGTACCATCAGCCAAAATAACCATCTTCGTACCTACTTCCCTTGGTGCAGAACCTTTTCTTGAAACAATGGTGACTAGTGCTTTGGGAATATTATGCGCATTGTCATTTATAATCCCCTCAAGTATTTCCTCCGTATAACCGTCACTTCCGATATTCTTATTTTTTACATCAATTATCTGTGCCATTATGGCAACAGCGATTTCAGCGGGCGTTTCTGCTCCAATTTTTAATCCAATGGGTGTATATACCTGATCCAGTTTCTCCTTAGATATTCCCTTGTCTACCAGATATTCCAGTACTTTTTTCACTCGAAGTTTGCTGCCTATCATTCCAATATATGCATTTTCTTTATCAATAATATGTTCCAGACATACCTGATCATATCGATGCCCCCTGGTTACGATTACGAAAAAGGTTCCTGTATCTCCATTTATTTGAGACAGTGCCTGCAAAAACGGTTCACAGATAACCTTATCTGCCTCTTCTCTTCTTGCATTATCTGCAAAGAATGGGCGGTCATCTATAACGGTTACGGGTAAATTAAGCATGCGGCACATTTTTATAATTGGCATGGAAATATGCCCTGCTCCACATACCACTACCTGGTAGCTTTGTTGTATAAACTCATAAAATACCTTTTCGTTATTTATTGTAATGGTTTGACTCTTCTTAAGTTGCGGAATTTGCCTGGTGATAGGTTCCCAATCAATACTATCCTTTGATTCATAAACCTTAACACCGTCAGAGAGCAGTAAGTGCTCCCCTGCAAAAATTCCACTCACAACTGTAATTGCAATATTGGTTTTATGTTTATCTAAACTTTGAATCGCTGTATAAAAACTCATGGCAGGCTCCTATCTATGTAATTTTCATATTTTATACAATACATGATTGTAATTTAACTGTCAATCCTGTGAATAAAACTAACAAAACTTTATGGTGTCAGGCACCATAAAGTTTTTATTATGATATTATTAAATTTTTCTAAAAACTAATAACCCATTAATGCTGGTAACCACATGAATAATGAAAGTATATAGGTTACTATCTTTAAATTGAATGGAAAACCACTGCTATTTCTTATTTTTCTATCATAAAATATTCGTATCCCTGTTTTACCTCTTTTCGGTAATATTTCGAATCATTTCAAATGCTCCGGTTGATGCTAACCCTGAAGCCATCCCCCCAAGCAAAATCCCAGGATTAAATGTCCAGTCATTTAGCCATACGTTAAGTATTACACCTGTAATACCCATAATTAACGGAATGTACTTATTTGGTATAAAATTGAGACTGTGTTTGATAATGTATCCGAAGGCTAAACATATACCAACAATTAAAGCTACAACATACTGTGCTAAAAATTCCATAGTGTCCTCCTTATTCACTCAATCCTTGATAAAGAATATTAACAGGCTGCATCATATCTTTTTATCTTACACTATATGTTTCTCAACAGAAAATATGTTAAATTTATGCTTACTATTAGTATATTAATTCTTTCAATTTTCGTGAATAATCTCTAGGGCGAACTTTTATATTAAGCAAAAAAATTGGATTCCATCTGAAATCCAATCTATAAAATTCTATTTATTCAATTGCGTTTTACCTATCATTTCTAATTCTTCCCATTCTATCTTTGGGATTGCACCACTTTTCGAAGCAATATAAGCACCTAAGCGATTCCCTTCTCTTGCAGCTTCAAAAGGATTATTTGTTCTTGCAAAAGTCTCCATAAATGCTGCACAGAAACCATCACCAGAACCAACAGTGTCTGCTACCTGTACTTTAAACCCTGGTACCATTTCAAAGCGACTTTCCTTTTGATCATATATGATACATCCTTTGGCTCCTAAGGTAATGATAAAGATACGAATATGAAAATCACTTGATGCTTTTAAAGCAAATGCTTCAAAATCCATTGATTCACCATAGAACAATTTTGATAAAAGCAGTGCCTCCTCATCGTTAATTTTAACAATATCTGCAGCTCTGAAGGATTTCTCCATAACCTCAAGGGGATAAAATCCAAATCGGATATTAACATCAAAAAAGACATACTTTTTTTTAGCTTTATTAAGAACTTCAGAAATAGTGTATCGATTTATAAGGCTTTTTTGTTCCATTGAACCAAAATATATGAAATCAAAATTGTGCTCTTCCAACTGGGATAATAATAACTCCGTGCATTGAATGTTGTTATAAGCAACATCCTCTGGAATATCATATTCAGGAATTCCTGGAGAAGAAAATGTAACCTTAGCAATTCCGGTAGGTTTTTCTTCATCCAGTTGGACAAAATCATTATGAACATTTAACTGCTGAAACTCAGTTTGTGACTTTTCTCCTAGTTCATCCTTGCCTATTCTGGTTAAGATATAGGCTTTCATACCCCGTCTGGCAGCATGGGCTGCCACATTAAACGGTGCTCCTCCAATATGTATTTCATCTGGGAATATATCCCATAATACAGCTCCTATGGTGAGTAATTTTTCCATTTATTTATCTTCCTTTTATAATCAGATTATATCTTTGTTGAATAACGTTCAATAATTTCAGTTTCAATATAAATAATTTGGGATTTTCTATCTGGTTCCTGAATGCGCAAAAGTAGATTTTCTGCAGCACTAATCCCTATATCATATTTAAAGGTCCCAACCGTAGTTAGTTTGGGGTTGACCAGTTCTGACTCAACCGTATTATCAAAGGATATCAATTCTACATCGGCAGGAACTGTTTTCCCAATTGCCCCTAATCCTCTTAAAACACAGGCAGCAAGTGCATCATTGGCACATACAAAGGCTTCTGGTAGCTCTTTTTTAGATAAAAGCATTCTACTCATCCATTGTACATCAAAATAATCTGGTCCATTGGGATAAATAATGCTGTTCTCATCTATATTGTAGTTACCATGATCTCGTAGAGCGTCCCTACATGCTTTATATCGTTCATAAAAACCTCTGCAGTGCTCCGTATCACCAACAAAACCAATTCTTTTAAGGCCTCGGTCAATTAGGCGTTTTGTTAAATCATATACGTTGTATTCGTTATCCATCATAATAACGTCGTATTTACCTGTAATTTCCCTAGGGTTATTATAAAAATCTACAAATACAAGGGGTATTGAAAGACTAAGCAGTTTCTCAATATAATCTTTTTGAAATACTTCCATACATATGATACCGTCAACTAAATTTTTATTGATATTGGGTGGAATCTTAAGTGTCTTTATATCATCTTCTAAAATAATGGACACCAAAATATTACAGGTGCTTTCTCTAATAACCTTCTGTACCCCATCAATAATATTTGAAAAGAAAATGGAATCTCGGAAATTCCCTTTTGAAAGAATCATAATGTTCTTTACTTCCGATAAATCTGACTCAAAATCCGATGATTTATCATAGACCCCATATCCTTTATATTGTAAATCCATTGCCTTTTGTATCACACGCTCCCTTGTTTCATTAGGGCCTGTATACTTACCATTTAATATTTTGGAAACTGTATTTCTTGATAATCCAAGTTCATCTGCCATATCTTGTATCGTAATTTTCTCCGGCATAATATCACCCCCCAAAATTTATTATACCACGAATTTTACATATGTACAACATGAGATTTCATTTAAACATTCCTAGTTTTCAAATGCACATCTAATTATTTATAATCTTCCACTTTTTAATTGTTTTTAATACTGCTTCTCCTACTGCTGAGAATGCAATACCATAGTCTTTTCCTTTTGGATATACACAAGAAGTTATGGTCCGCATACCATCTTGCAGAAAAATTTCTATAGAGCAAGTATCAATAAATATTCTGACGTTTAAGACATTCTCCAGGAGAGGTAACTCAAACTTACGAAACTGCTCTTTCTCAAATCCTTTAGAAATTATTTCATAACCGCATTTACCCCTGTCAAAGCAGATTGTTCCTAAAGACTTATTATAGGTTAAGATACATTCTTCTTCCTTTGTCTTCATTAGGTGAATTGTAAAATCATCTGCATTTGTTAAGTCTGCTTCTAAATACAGTTCAATACTGTTACCCTCTAATCCATTTAGCGTTAGGCAGTCCTGTTGGTTTGTTACTAAGACGTTTTCATATTGCATGAGGTCTTCTCTGTATTGTTCAATTTCCCTTACCGGTTTCTGGTATATAACATCTTCTTTTAACTCAAGTTCCCTAGGCAATATCATAGAGCCAACCCAACCATGACCAAGATCCTGCGTCGGTAGACTTTCTTCCCAGGCCTGCATCCATGCAGCCATTACAACGCGTCCATCCATCGTTTGTACAGTCTGTGGTGCATAAAAATCAAAACCCATATCTGCTTCTTCAAGAACCTCTTGCACAAATCCATCTATATTGTTATAACTGCCAATCATATATATGGAAGATTGCTTATTCGTAAAACGAAATCCCTGTCTTTTTAAGTCAATGACCGACATGAGTAAAATAGCCTTTCCATTCAGAATAAAATAATCTGGGCATTCAAGCATAATCCCAAATTCAGGATTGAAAGGAAGGACATCCCTTACATAGCTCCAATTCTTTTTATTCGCTGATGTATATAGCAACATCCTGCCGCCATTTATTTTATCCTTTGCCATTACCATACAGTAATAGTGATCCCCTTCTTTAAAGATTTTAGGATCTCTGAAATCAGTAGGGTATATACCATCAGGAAGGTCCTCTGTTTTAATCACCGGATTTTCTTCAAATTTTTCAAAATGAATCCCATCGGTGCTATAAGCCATGGCCTGTTCTTGAATTTCTTCACCTTTCTTACCATGGACACAGGTATAGATCAGGCTTATCAGATCGTCTTCTACAAGTGCAGTACCTGAAAAGCAACCTGCCTTATCATATTCTTTATCTGGTGCCAATGCCACATCTACATCTTTCCAAGTGATAAAATCCTTGGAGATTGCATGCCCCCAATATATTTCATTCCAGCTTTCTTTATATGGATAATGTTGATAAAACAAATGGTACTCTTCCTTGAATAAGGAAAAGCCATTAGGGTCATTCATCCATCCGATTGGCGGCATCATATGATAATGCTGTCTAAATTCCTGATTCACTAAATGCTTATTCTCTATAATAAATTCATTGGCTCTTTTAACTAAATTTTCTGTCATTTATATTATTTTATCTCCTTGGAAGTCATAATTTTTAGGTCATCAAATACTACTTTTCCTCCTATGCAAAACAAGCCCCAGTCATTATTCTGCATACGGTATATTCTTGTACTTAAGGCAATATCATCGTTTAAATAAACCACAGCTAAATCTTTTTCAACTACAAGTTTAAAAGTATAGGTTACCCCCGTCTCAAAGTTAAAGTTAACCTTGCTATTTGGATTAGCATAACGCATTCTTTGTATCATACTTGCATCGTATCGAATTAAATCATTTTGAGAATCTAAATGAATACCTAACCCTTTTGTAAAATCATCTTCTATTCCAAATGCAAAACCTGCACCTCTTCCATCTTCTTCGAATGTTACTTTCCCAGTTACTAACATGGTTTGTGGAATTCTTCCGAAATTAATTCCTGAAGCTTCTGCATTCTCTACAGTGGAAAGTGTTGCTTTACTGTCATTAAATGATGCATCTCCAATTGATTCCTTTACTGTAAGGGTATCCGGTGCGTCAAAATAATCATTAAGCTGATCAACCATCTTAACAGATAAGGTACCATCTGCATTTTGCACCAATTCCATTACAGACATATTACCTGCCCATTCATACTTATTACTATCTTTTTCCTCCGGTTTCGTTGGAATCCATCCGGCAATATAACGTTTTCCCTGATACTCAGTTGTCTTGGCTGCATAGAAAGCATTTCCGTCAAATGCATCCTCAACTGGTGCCATAAAGGGACCATTTATCGACTTGCTCATTACATAGTGGGTACGTTTTTCATGACTGAATTCAGAAAAAACCAGGTACCAGTAATCTCCCAATTTAAAAAGATCCGGACATTCCAGCATAAAATAAGATTCAGGTGCATATAAAGGTTCTTGTACCTCCCAGGTTTTTAGATCCTTAGAGGTAAATTTTGCAACTACACCTCCAAGATCATTCTTTCTCGCTGCGATGAGTAACCAATACTTCCCCTCTTCTTCATTATAAAAAACAAAAGGGTCTCTAAAGTCATGAATTTCATACCCTGCTGGTGCCAGGAAAGTATCCTCCGGAATTTTTGTCCAGTTTATATTATCTGTACTAACTGCATGCATCACGCATTCTTTATTTTTACCTTGTTCCGGAAACTTGTAATTGTGTCCGGTATAAAAACAATGATAGACACCATCCACTACCAAAATGCTTCCAGTTCCGATGGCTAAATCCGGATCACTAGAGCCGCCAAGAGGTACCATTTCACCATCATAAGAATAATTTACTAAATTATTTGTTGAGAACTTATGAATCGGATGAAAACCTTCCGCATTATCTCTCCAATCCTGTAAGTAATATAGTTGAATACCATCTTTATCAGTCATTGGCATAATATCACCTACCCATCCTTTTGGTGGCTTAGCAAACAGGGTGTATGGAATCTCCTCACTCTGACTATCTTCCGTTTCCTTGTTATACTCCATACTATTCTCCTTTTTATCCTGTGAAGTCCCATTATTTAAAGAGTCCGTACTATGCTCAGTTAAATTATCCGTATTATCTGGATTTATCTGCTCTCTTGTATTTTTATTGTTACAGCCTGTCAATAAACTGCCTGTTAACAATAAAAGAAATGCTATTTGATATATACGCATGGTATCTCCTTTTGTTAGAGGGTGTCTCTTTAAACAACTGGAAACACCCTCCTATTCATGCTTAATTATAATTTTGTTACAAACTCATATTACTATTGTTCCATTGTAATTTTTGCGCCTTCTGCAATCTGTTCATCTGCTACCTGTAAGAAAGTACTGATTGGTGTGCCCTCTCTGATTCCTGAAACAATTGTCCAGTTAGCGTCCCAGTATTTTTCAATACCAATTGGTGCAAATAATACATTTTGTGCCAGAGTATTAAATAAATCAACCTTTTCCTGTCCATACTTTTCTACATTAATTGAATTGATATGTTCTCCATACATTTCACAGGACATACGTACAAATGCTGCTGCAGCTTCTCCATTAGAAGCAGTAACCGGAACGCACCATCCAGTTAAACCACCGGCTGCCTTATCTTTCTCTCCTTTTGGTCCTACTGGAAGCGGAACAAAATCAACTTCATAATCACTAGCATATGCAGTAAATCCGTTAAAACCATATTCTAATGTCATGGCCATTTTTCCACTCTTGAATTCATTCATAAAGTAATCTCCGGATTTAGAAGCATCAATATATTTATCTTTAACATAAGCATCCTGAATAAACTGAACCGCTTCCTTTGCATTTTCTGTACCAAAATTGGTTCCAATGGTACCATCTTGATTATACGCCATATTCGTAACACCATTGGTAGTCATAAATACGCCGTAGTCTCCATCCCACCATCCAAATCCGAATTGATCGTTTACAGAATCACCATCAGTATCACCGGTCATACTAACCGCTGCTTCTTTAAATGTGTCCCAATTCCAATTGCCTTCTGCATAGTACTCACCTGGACTTTTCACACCATTACTCTCAAATAGACTCTTATTGTAATATAATACGATTGGAGTTGCATCGTTACCTACCGCATAGGATTCACCGCCAAAGGTAAAGGCATTGGTTATACCGTCATACCAGAAATCATCATTGGCATCAATATACCCAGAGATTGGTTGAATTAATTTCTTCACTGGATAAATCGGGAAGTTTTGATCATTGGCTTGTGCCAAATCACATACTTCACCTGCATTCACCATATTAATCAATGTATCTTTCATCTCGCCCCAGCCTACTGCTTTTACTTCAACCTTACCACCATATTTAGCTTCAAACTCAGGCAATACGCTCCATACAGCATCAAAGGCATTGGGATCATTTTGTTTATTTGTTTGGTAAGTCTCTTCTGAAGTGTGCCATAATATTGTTATATTAGGATTATCCAATGTTTCAGGAAGAGAAGAAACCTCTTCCTTAGTCTCAGCTTGCGTCGTTTCTTCTGCCCCATTTTCCGTAGTTTCTGTTACTTCTGCATTCATCTCTTTGTCTTTTTCTACCCCTTTGCTACACCCTGTAAAAGATGTTAATACCAAGGTTCCTGCTAATAATAAAGCAAACATCTTTTTAAATTGTTTTCTCATAATACATCCTCCTTAAATTAATTAATAATTTATTAACAACGGCATTCTATTTAATACCGATGTGTTCAATACTGTCTGTAAAAAATCTTTGTGTAAATGAATATAAAATAAATAATGGTAATATAGTAAGAATTGCACCTGCCTGCATTCTGGTAACAATTCCAATAGGATCACTAATGGTCTGCCCTCCGATATAAGCTGCCAAATCGACACGAAGAGAGGATAATGCTACCGTCATGGTTCTAGCTGCCGTTCCAAGAAGTTGATTTGATAAATAATAATCATTCCAATGCCAAACAAAGGAAAACAGAAATACAGTAACAATACCGTTCTTGGCATTAGGTAACATAATCTTTAAAAAGGTTTGTAATGGTCCGCTTCCATCCACATACGCTGCTTCCTCAAGCGCTGACGGCATAGATGCAAAAAACTGGCGAAATATGAATATATATAATCCAGAGCGTATGCCGGCACCTAATAAGGAAGGTAGATAAAAGCTAATTTTATTGCCAATTAAATTAATACTATCCGGTCCTCCCGTTGCCCTACCAATTACTCCTATCAATCCATTTAAATCGAAATATCTCATATTTAAAAAGAAAGGAAGAATAATTGTTTGTGTGGGTACAATTAAGGTTAAAATTACCATTCCGAAGAAAATATTTTTAAATCTAAAATTGAAACGTGCGAAACCATAGCCTGCAAGTGCACAGGATGCAACATCTAATAAAGCACATCCTACACCAATCAATAAACTTGTTTTTAGTGCAGCCAGGTATTTCATAGCTTGAAAAGCTTCCTTAAAACTAGTAAATGTTAAATTCTTCGGAATCCAGATAATACTTGGATCGTAAGCATCCACAGGTGCACGAAGAGACATACTAATCATATAAAGAACCGGATACAACAATTGGTATGCTAATGCAGCAAGGACCATATACTTTGCAATTTTAAATAATATAGTTTTTATTTTTCGTATCCTCATGATGCCCTCCTATTCGTCCGGTGAAACAATATATTTCCGAATGATGAAATAAACAAGTCCTAATACCATGATAATCATAAAGAAATATATAATAGATAGTGCGCTGGCATATCCTAGTCTTACCTGATCAAAAGTAGTGGAATAAATCATCTGAATAATCTGATTGCCATAATCGGAAAATGAATCTATCACACTGTAAATGGTATTTAATAAAATCATTGGAGTCAGTAACGGCAGAGTTACTTTGAAGAATTTTTCGAATTCTCTTGCTCCCTCTAAGGAAGCAGCTTCGTATACATATTCTGGTATGTTATGTAATCCAGCTAAAAACAACATGATTTGTACACCAGATCTCCAAGTCAAATCAAATATCTGACTAATGATTCGATTAATAAAATTAATAATTCCCTGATTGAGCCCCATGGCAACAAAGATATCTTGCAAGCCTCCTCCAGAAGCAAAAAGATACACGGAATTACCTCCTTTTATTCCTTGGGAAAAAACATCTTCTTTGATTATCTGCATTAAAACTCCGGAGCCAATAATAACTGGTAAAAATGCAACTGCCCTCATAAAACTTCTTCCTGTATATTTACCCTTAATTAATAGTGCAAATGCTATACTATAGATAAGAATAAGGGGAACCTGAATTAGATTACCGAGAGAATTAACACATTCTCTTAAAAAAGCCGTATCTCGAAATATTGCAAACTTAAAATTATCAAGCCCAACATAGGTTCCAACAAATCCTTGAGAGGATGGCTCTAACTTTTGGAAAGCATACTTAAATGATTCTACAAATGGTTGTGCAAAAAACAATAAAAAGCCAATAAACCAAGGGAGTATAAATAAGAAACCATAAATTTGTTTTTTCGTCTGATAGGACATTTTACGTCTAACTTTTTGCTTCAATTTATTCCCCTCCAGTCACTGTATAATCTAACGCTTTTACAAGTATGTTATCTGTATTCACATCATAGTTATTGTAATTTACATAAACCTTAGTTTCATCCTGATAAGTAATTCTATAAACACCGTCTAGAATCTTCTCATGGTTTAAAATTGATTTTCCAAACAGTTCTTTTAAAGGATTAAAAAATGCTATGGTCTCCTGTAATTGTTCCATCCATGCTTCATATTCCACGCCGTAAAGATAGGAATAGTCTGTATTCACAAGCACGGTCG
Organism: Anaerocolumna sp.; assembly: GCA_029239455.1. Classification (GTDB taxonomy): domain Bacteria; phylum Bacillota; class Clostridia; order Lachnospirales; family Lachnospiraceae; genus Anaerocolumna. Next base: position 3,203 of record JAQZAX010000004.1, on the reverse strand, counting down.
GATTATTACTCACGAATAAATAGCTGGGCCATGCCCCATATTCCACTAATTTCAAAAGATAATCTCTGGTATTACTCTTCATATTAACAGGTTCCCCATATAGGGCTGCAAAACCTGACATTACGATTTCGTAAAAAGGAATATCTTCATCGGTAATATCATAACCACTTGAATTTGTTGGAACATTTCCTATAACATCCGTATAGGGGAACGCATAGGCATAAGCCTTATCCAGCATAATCGAATCCTTTTTCTGATAAATGTTCTCCAGAGCTTTTACATAGAAAGCACCCGCATCATTTCTTGAAACACTGTCTTTCTTAAAATCAGAATAAACTGCATTGGATATTCCCTCCAAGCCAATGGTGTTAATTCCATTTTTTTCTAGGGATTTAACAAGTTTATCTGCAATTTCTGACAACTTTTCAGGTTTTAGTAAATACCAGGGTGATATGCTGTTGTCCTTTTTCCCGGAACTAAGTAAAAAACTATATTGCAGAGAAGCAGCTCGACTGACATTTCTAACAGAATCAAAGATGGAATTAAATCCATTACCATTCTTATACATATTAATCAAGTCAAAGCTTGGATAAAAACCAACTCCATTCTCCTGGGTAAAGGTAAGTAACTCTTTAAAATCCTTCTTACCTCCCAGCTTACTTTCATAGGTAATGTCTGCCGGAAGTTTATCTTTTAGTCCATTGTTCATAAATCCAATATATCGTAAATTAATACTAGTACCTTTCTCTTTCAGTTCTTTGGTCATGTCTAAAGCTTGCTGATAGGTAGTTAATATTTCTACCGTTTTATATGGTATTCCTAAAAAGGTAGCTTGCTTTTTAACAGAACCAATTAAATCTATATTCATAGGAACTTCATTGGTTTTTGTTTCCATACGGGAAGTCATTCCCTTTTCTTCCATTAAGTACTTCTGATACCGTAGGGCCATTTCGGAATAACCTGCTGATTTATCCTCCAATAAATAATAACGAACTTCATATGTAAAATTCATAAGCTGTTCAGATAACATAGTGGCTTCCTGTTCATTGGCACTATTCTCTAATAAAGTACTTCGTTCACTTTGAATAAATCGAACTTGGGAATAAACCGTGTTATTAACACTGCTTTTACCTCCAACCTCTGCTTTGATTTCCGCCTGATATTCACCCTTATCAATAACAGCAAGCATGGCACCACTTTGCTTTTTGATACCGAATACCGGCATGGTAATCTCTTCTTTTACTTCTGTTTGGGAATTCGCATTTAAAGCTTTATCTCTACCATACACAACAGAAGAATAATTCAGGTAAGTTTGTTTCTGATTGTTAAAATGTATTAAAGTACCTGAACCATCAGGAATAACCAGGTAGCCTTCCTCATCTGCGGTGGCGCTGCCCATATATGGCAGGAAGGTAATTGCTGATATTTTAAATGTACCGTGCTGCTTAATTTTATCGCATAATATCTGAGTTTTTACGTAATCTTTGCCAAGACCATAGTAAACTGGTATTTCAAAACCAGTTTTACCAAAGGCATAAGTAATATAGATGCCATTATCTTTAAGCTCATAAGTATAAGTACCTTCTTTTATACTGCCGGTATAATTATTCACCATATACGTGTTGCTTTGCGGGTCTACGTACTCTACCAAAAGTTGAGAATGCATATTCATTTTATTCATACCAGCAGCGATAGGATCTTCGTCAATCCCTACTGGGTTAGATAATAAAACAGATTTTGTAGCCTTATCTTCAATCGAAATTTCCCCAGAATCTTCTGAGAAATAGAGGGTGAAACGGTCATTCTCCGTAACTTTTATTTTATTTGAACCAAGTGCCTCATTTTTTTCGGCCTGCCATGTCATATTTTTTTCTTCTGCATTATCTGAATCCATAATCATAATATTTTTGGCTGCGAAAAATACGCCCAGAACAACACCCGTTAGTAAAATAGAAGCAATAACTTTCTTAATCAACTTGTTCCCTCCTTTCCTCATTATAACCGGAATAAAATTTCCCTAGTTACCGTCTTAATAAAAGACACCAGTTCACTCCATAAACTTCCGAACAGCATTGCCAAAAATAAAATGGCAAACATTACACCAACCGTAAGTATAGTAGAGAGTATATTTTGAGTAAATTTATAATCATGTATTACCATTGTTCCAATAAATAATAGAATCAAGCTCCAGGCAGTTCCGAAAAACATTACATAATCTGCAAATGGCTCCGTCCTAGAAAGTACATTACTAAATAGAACCGATAAAAATATTCCCAAAACGTAAGGTACTGCTGAGTAGGCACTTACAATCCAAATATCCCGGAATCTTCCAATTCCATTCATGAATATACTCATTACCCAGTTGGCACATGCCCACACTGTAAATGGAATAACTACAATCGCAGTTTGTAAAAATATATTTAGTTCGCTTAATTTATTATAATTAAAGATATAACCGGTACTTTGTCGTTTATATATTCCTGCCAGAAACCACACCAATAGGATTAATACTGTAAATACTACTTCGCCTTCATTCTTAACCCGCACATCATAAAAGGTATCAAAAGGATGAAAGATAACATGAAAAGGATTACTAGCTTTTGTTTTCTTTAGACTAATTTTTTTCAAGCTTTTTTCCTCCTTTTTTTGTATTTCCTAAAAATGTTTGTTCCCTTTATTAAGATACTAAGAAGAATAAAACCTACTAAAACTTTCGGTGCATGCTCCCTAATTACAACCAGTCGGTATTTCATAAAAGAACGAGAATAATCAAAACGGTCGGCGCCGGAGCGAAAGGCTTCTAATGCAGCACTGTAATCACCTGATTGTGTTAATGCTTTACCTTTTCCTACATAGGCCAAAGTGCTGTTAATATTTCGTTGCAGAACTTTTTCCCAAATTATGGCGGACTCCTGATATCTTCCTTCACTGTATAGAATAGTTGCGCTGCGTATCATGGCTTCATAATCGGTAGGTTCAAAGATTGTGATATTATTTTTCATAGAATCCAGAACATACACATTTCCGTTATAATATTCAACTGCTGCAGGTGTTAAAAATGTACCTTTTTGATTTCCCAGCCCGCCAAAGACAGCCAGTAAATTACCTTCTTGATCTCTTTCAAATATTCTTCCTTTCGTTAAGTCAAGACCAAAAATAAAACCATCATTGTCAACTTTCAAATCCACAAAGGAAGAATTAAG
>JAQZAX010000126.1 GCA_029239455.1 Anaerocolumna sp. | reverse complement strand
CAAATAATAAGGTATTCATTCCGGTAAATGTTAACATTGGATTTATTTTTTCATAAACGAAAGCATCGCCCGCAGCATTGGCACCTGCTACTTTACCCATCTCAAGTGCCTGTGGCCATATTCCAAAATTGACACCTTGATATTCTGCACAATCTCCACAGGCATAAATATTTGGCACATTCGTTTCCATAAATTCATTTACAATAATCCCACGGGCGGCTTCTATTCCAGATGCTTTTGCAAGGGTTATATTCGGGACAATACCGCTGGATACTATAACCATTTGGGCAGGATAAAATTCACCCTTTGACAGTTTTACACCGGAAACTGAGGATTCACCGGTAATCTCTGTAACCACTGCATTTAATCTTAATTCAATCCCTGTTTCTTTTACAATATTTAGCAGAAATTCACCAGCTTCTTTATCTAGCTGCCTTCCCATAAGCTGGTCCGCCATTTCTAATACTGTAACCTTACAACCCGCTTTACTAATCTCCCAGGCAGCTTCCAGTCCAAGTACACCACCGCCAATAACCACGGCATTCTTAACTTTTGGTATCAGTTCCACTATTTTCTTGGCATCAGTAATTTTGCGAATTGCAATTACTTCCGGTTTCTCTATTCCTGCAATTGGGGGAATAAAACATTCTGCACCTAGGGCATAAATGCATTTATCATACTTTACCTTGCTGCCATCGCTTAAATAAATCTCTTTTTCTTCTGGTTTTATCTGATAGATATTTACGTTTAGATGATTGATAATATTGTTTTGGTCATACCATGTTCTCTCATGAACTGCGATTTGACCAGCATCTGTTAATGTAATCAGAGACTTAGTCAACATAGGACGATTATAACTAAGAACCGCCTCATTGGAAATTAAATGAATAGAGCAGGTTTTATTTCGCTCTCGGATGGCAGCCGCAGCACTGATTCCGGCTGCACCATTACCTAAGATTACAAAGACATCTTCGGTGTCGTTTTTAAATGCAATACTTTCCTCTTCATAGGGAACAAAATGTTCCCTGCCAACTCCGCATACAGGACATTTCTCCAGTGAGGAATCAAATATTTCCCCGCAAACCAGACATTTTACTAACGTTTTACTTCCCTTTTTCTTACTCTCTAGTTTGATATCATTCATTTCCATACTATTACCTCAATCTTTCGTAATATTAGTGATTACAGATAAATTCATTATACTTAGAGATTTTATTTTTATACGTACTTGTCAAAAGTTTATCGAACCGGACAGACTCCGCTGTCACAATCGGCATCTAAAATATCAAACTCTTCCTCAAATGTCTCGTATTGTTTTAAGATAGAAGGGTTAAATCTTGGCTGTTTTGCATATAGTTCTTCATACTGTTCCTTTGTAATAGCTTCATAAGGCAATAACTGATAGAAGCTGTCATCTAGGGAGAGGAACGTTACTCCAACAATATCGTCCCAGTTATCATATACCCATTGCTCTACTTCATCCCATTCTTTTGGTCTGACATGAATTGTATTAGAAGCATTGTGATCCACATAATTTTTCATGATCATTTTGTATAATTCCAACTGTTCCAGGGCAGAAACATCATATTTAGTTCTTCCCTCCGGTGCTTTCACCGGGAATTCAAATACTTTTGTTTTATGCTCTTCTAAAGATTGACCAACTTCAGGATTCCACCTAAAACCTGCTGCAGCTAACGCCTGTGCCAGGGGATCCTTAGCATTTACACGTACACGCCTGATATAGTAAGGTGAGTGTGAAAAATGCACACCACTGGATACCGTAGGCAGCTGGCTGATTGTTCCGGAAGGTTTTACGGTGGTAACAAGCTTTGGTCGATTCATGCGAAGGAAATCCGCTAATAAAAAGGCAGCTTCTCTCGCTGTTTGCTTTAATTCTTTTAACAGGGCTATGAAATCTTCATCGGACATATTCGTCGCATTTCTAAAGTCCATAACTCCTGTCAGGGAACACCCGGTTAATCTGTCCTCTTCATTTACAAGGTTCCACTCATGAAGTTCCAGTTCGATACTGGCCATACGATAGCCGATACGAGCGGAATAGCTTTGGGTCTTTAATAAAGCTTCTTTATCAAAAGTTCCGTCTTCTTTCACAAATCCCATAAGGTTGACCTCTGTGAGGTTACATACCCCTCTGTCTCTTAGTAGAATCTCAAAACATGGATTACCGCCCTGTACATCATTTCTTCTCCTTCTCATTTCTTCAAAGTTTGCAAAGGCAGGCTCTCCGGAAACCTTTAACTTACTAAAGTGGTCATGCAGCTCTTCTCTGGTAGGTTTCTCTTTGTAAATGACTGTATTATTTGAGAGAGAACGGTTAAGAATCTTCTTATTTTCAATCCAGTTACCTGAATCGTCCTGATAATATAAATTAGCCTTAGCATTTAAAACTTCTTCATCATCATTATCACAAAGAATAATTTCTGCACTACGTCTTACGCCTCCGGAAACTACGTTTTCTGCAATTATAGTTGCAATGTCAAGACAATCAATGGGCTTAATGGTCTGCCACTGCAGATGGTTTACTTTTCTCTTTTCTTTAAATATCTCATTAATCTTACTAAACATCTGTTTAATATTGTTATGACCGGAAGCGTATCCGCCAAAGGTCCTAAGTCGTTCTCCTTCTGGTCTTACATTGTTATAATTAAAGAAAATGTATTCAATTCCAATATATTGCTTTGAAGATAAAACATCAAAGAACATGTTAATTGCGTTGGACCATCCAAATTTACTGTCACCAATCTCAATCTCAAGTGCATTGTTGTTCATTAATTTTAATTCCGTATATTCTTTACGCAGGTTTGCAGGAACTGCTTCATAAGCTTTGTGGATGATATCAATCTTACTATTAATTTTCGGAAGCTTTGAAACATATTCCCTCTGAACTGATAAACCCACACCTGTTCCTAACATCAAAACAAAGAAGATTTCAGAGAATTTCTCCAGGTCATCAATGGTAACAAAGCTGCAGTTAAAGTTACTTAACGGATAAAGATAGGATGCTTTACTGCCAGCGATCCATAAGGATCTTCCGGAAGGGAATAATTTCAAATGATACATTAATTCATAGATTTCTTCTGCTTCCTTCGTTAACTGCGCCATCAGCTTTTCTGTAACTTCAATTCCCTGTCTTCTCATGGCATCTAATTGCAATCCTACATTGAATTCTACAACACGAAAACAAGTTTCCCACCAGTATTCTCTTCTTCTTTCTTCTGGAATTGGTCTGCTATAAGTTCTATAGTATACGAATTTACCAAGTTCATTTGGAAATGGATCCGGTGTATGCTTGTATTTTGCAATAAAACTACCGGATAAAAATTTTCCACTATCTTTCGCTTCACGGCTTCGGAACAATTTACGCTGGGCCTTGTAATCAGCATAGGAATCTGCAACTTTATCAAGGTTCCCAAGAAATAACTCCTTTACAACCTGTCTCTCAACATCTTCTACCCGCATTCCTTCCAGAAAGTTCTCCTCTATCTTTGCTGCTATGTCATCTGCAACTTTCTTATTCTCCTCACCAACTGAAATCATTGCTTTGTAGATAGCATTGGCAATTCTGCTTCTGTCAAAATCTACAACTTTGCCGTTTCTTTTAATAATCGTTTTGTTCTTACTTTCCACTAATTTGTCCTCCTCAAGATTCGTAATTATATAATTTTTATGGTCTCATAGTGAAACCGTATTGTTTAGGAAACATTACATTTATGTAATCTGGTATATCCTGGCAAATAAAATCTTAATCATTATTATACCACTTAGCCTTATGGTTGTCCACAATATATCGTGATTAATAAGAATAAAATACTATATATAGTGTTTATTAAAAATTATAATAAATACCAATATTATAGTAATTTAAAATAGTATAACAATTAAAATGCTACATTAAATGCACTTTTCCCATGATAAAAGCTGCTGCCAATGATCGTAGTTTGTGTATTTTTAAAAATACAATCAAACACATAATTTCATTAACAACAGCTTTCATTAATTCAGTAACCTTAATTACCGCATTCAATACTTATTTCATTAAATTTTTCAATGATATCATCAATTTGAACATTGCTTTTGATAGTTCCTGCTTTATCAATAATAATATTCCCCTGATGCATCATCATTAGTCGGTTGCCATATTCAACAGCGTATCGCAGATTGTGAGTAACCATAATTGTAGTTAATTTCTTCTCCCTTACCACTCTATCCGTTAACTCCATAATTAACTCGGCAGTTTTAGGATCCAGAGCAGCGGTATGTTCATCAAGTATTAGAAATTCTATGGGTGTCATGGTAGACATAACTAATGCCATTGCCTGCCTTTGCCCACCGGATAATGACCCCACAGACACTTCCATCTTATCTTCCAAACCAAGATTCAGCATGCGAAGACTCTCTCTATAAAAATCTATTTTGCTTTTATTGGTGCCTCTCCTAAGATTAAAAGGCTTCCCTTTGTTATCTGCTAATGCCATGTTTTCAAGAATAGTCATGGTAGGACAGGTTCCCATGGCAGGATTCTGATATACTCTGCCAATTCTCTTTTGCCGTTTAAATTCTGGCATGTTCGTAATATCCACATCATTTATGGTTATTTTACCTTCATCGATTGGAATGCTGCCACAAATAATATTTAGCATGGAAGTTTTACCGGAACCATTACTTCCGACGACAGAAACAAATTCCTGGTTTTGTACCGTAAGGCTAAAGTTGTCAAACAGGCACATCTCATTTACCGTACCAGGATTATAATATTTACTTATATATTGTAATTTAAGCATTTGTCTTGTTCCTCCTTCTTCGGTCATTACTGATTACCAGAATACTTAGGAACAACACCGAAGTTATGAGTTTTAGGTCTGAAGCCTCCATGCCAAGGGCAATTGCCAGTGATACACATAGCTTGTAGATAACAGCTCCCATCATAACTGCAGTTGTGGCCTTTATTTTGTTTGCCTTCTTAAATAAGTTGGTGCCAATAATAACACTTGCTAGTCCAATGGTCATAGTTCCTGTTCCGGAAGATATTTCAAAGAAACCATTCTTTTGGCTATGAATGCCCCCTGCTAAAGCGACAAAACCATTGGCTATGGAAAGACCAATTATTTTAACGGTTCCTTTGTCCTTAGCTAAAGAAGTAACAATGGTTTCATTATCCCCAACCGCACGAAGAAGGTACCCTGATTTCGTCTGTAAATACATATCCAGTAAGACCTTCATAAGAAGTAAAATAAGAAACGAGATGATAACTACCAGGAAGGGACCAACTATTGCAGGCACATACTTTTCGAAAAGAGTATTCTCAAATATAGTTTCTTTAGAGAAAATTGCAACATTTGCTTTGCCGGCAATTCTAAGATTAATGGAATATAGCGCCGTCATCATTATAATACCAGCAAATAGATCCCTGACCTTTAGCTTTACGTGTATTAATCCCGCAATCATACCAGCAAAAGCACCGATACAAAAGGAAGCAACCATGGTCAGAAGAGGATTTACCCCAGCTATAATAAGCACTACTGTTACAGCACTGCCAAGGGGAAATGTTCCATCGACAGATAAGTCCGGAAAATCCAATATTTTATAGGTTATATAAACACCTAAAGCCATTATTCCATAGATAAATCCTTCTTCCAATACACCTAATAAAATAGTTAAAATAGCTTCTAATGTCATATCCATCTAACCCTTGCCTTTCTAGACTAAAACTTCTCAGACTATATATTTCATGTAAGCTTATTCTGCAATTTCTGAAAACATCTCTTTTGCTGAGTTAACTAATTCCTCAGGAAGTGTTATTCCAAGGTTCTCAGCTACTGCTGTGTTGCCATAGAAGGAAGCTTCTTCAATAATTTCAAAGTTAATTTCACTGGCTGCTTTTTCTCCACTTAATACCTGGGCTGCTATTTTACCGGTTTGTACTCCAAGATCATAATAATCTAGACCAACGGTAGCTAAACATCCAATTTTAACCTGTTCAACTTCGCTTCCAAATACAGGTATATTCTTTCCAGCAGCTTTATCTAAAATAATTGGAAGAGAACTAACTACTGTATTATCTGTTAAATTATTAATACAATCCACTTGCTGTAATAAATTATCTGCTGCAAGGGGAATATCCGCTGCCGTAGAGATGCCGCTTTCCACTATTTCGAATCCATAATTCGCTGCAACTGCTTTATATTCTTCAATAGCCGATACGGAGTTAACTTCACTGGTGCTGTACATTATACCAATCTTTTTAGCTTCTGGTAAGATAGCACGAATCATTTCTAATTGTTTTTCAACCGGGAGTTTATCACTTGTTCCTGTGATATTTCCAACAGGAGTTCCATCTTCTTTCGCTATCTCAGCAAGAATTGGGTCAGTTACTGCTGTAAAGATAACTGGTATGTTAGCATCCTTTGCCACGCCATAGGAACTTTGGGCCATTGGAGTTGCTATGGCAGCAATTAAGTCCACTTTATTTGCCACAAAATTAGTTGCAATCTGGTTTGCAATTCCGCCATCGGCCTGTGCATTTTCATAACTAACTTCTAAATTCTCTCCTTCCACATAGCCTCCTTCTGCCAATCCGGCTAAAAAGCCTTCTCTGCAATTATCAAGAGAACCATGCTCTGCAAACTGCCCAATACCGATAGTAACTTTATCTTCCTCTTTTGAACTACATCCTGCCATAACACTTGCTGCAATTGTTAATACTACTAATACTAAAATACTTTTCTTCATACTTATTCTCCTTCTTTTCTATGGGTTTTCTTCCCAGATATTTTGATTTTCAAATCCTATGAAATTAGCTAGAGTTTGGCTCGCCAGACTCTAGCGCTGACGCGAATCACTTCAGTGACAAATTTCCTTGGCGCGTCATGCGCATCCTGCCTGGAGGGTCTTTTATTTCATAGGAAAGTTCGGTGAACTTTCCTATGAAATAAAAAAAGCCCCAAGTATAAATATACTTGAGACGAATATAATCCGCGGTACCACTCAATTTGACAAAGTCCACTCTACCATATACAAACATATATGCC
>JAQZAX010000125.1 GCA_029239455.1 Anaerocolumna sp. | reverse complement strand
ATATTGACATTCAATGCATATTGTGATAACGTAGGATCAAGTAATAATATATTATATCTGAGTGGAGGACTTAAATTTATGAAGACAAATCCATTGGTACAATTTACAAAATATCTAATTGATTTCATGTTTTTTACGGGAATTTTGATTTGTGCAGGAGTACCGGTAATTTTTCGCCAGGTAGGCAAGTATTTTAGTGTATTTCAAGAATATTATGTTGCCTTTAGCGTAATTTTTATGGTAGCTGGTTTATTTGCACTGGTTATTCTGTGGAGCTTACGCAATATGCTTAAAACCGTAATCAATGAGGATCCATTTGTAAAAGAGAATGTAATCTCTTTAAAGAGAATGGGATTTTGTGCATTTCTTATATCAGGCATTATGGCGATTCGCTTAATCCTAGTTTTTACGCCGGCAGCTGCAGTTTTGGTGTTAGTATTTTTAGTAGCCGGGCTCTTTTCCTTAGTATTATCCCAGGTATTTGACCAAGCGGTTACTTACAAACAAGAGAACGATTTAACCATTTAGGAGGGCCATAATGATAGTAGTTAATTTAGATGTTGTAATGGCACAAAGAAAAATTGGATTAACTGAGTTAGCAAAAGAGGTGGATATTTCTTTAGCCAATTTATCTATTTTAAAAAATAATAAAGCAAAGGCAATCCGATTTAGTACTTTAGAGGCGATTTGCAAGGCTTTAAACTGCCAACCGGGAGACATTCTGGCCTTTGCAGAAGATGAAATTAAAACATGAAATATAATTTGCTTTGAGATGTCTGCAAAGCAGACTCGTGCGTAAAGTATATGCCAGATTTACTGGCTGCGCCAGACACGACAATGTGCCAAGGCACATTCTTTGTTCTGGAAAATAAATATATCATAGGAGGTATTCGTAAAATGAATCAATTAAATAATGATCTTCCTGAACTTAAGGAAGAGAATCATCCTGCAGAAGGGAATCCTTCGGAAAACAAAACGAATTTACCACTGCTTAATAAAGTGCGTCAAAATTATGGTGTATTTGGTGGTTTAAGCCTGTTATTTGGAGGTGTTTTTGCTTTCTGTTTTTATGAAGCAGGCATAGGATTGAATATGTTCCTTTTTGTGTTTTTAACGGTTTTAGTTATCTTGGTGGCTATGAAACAATTGTCTATTCCTATTAAAAATTTGACCTGGGCATATCTTATAGGTGCAATTTTACTGGGGTTATCTAGTATGCTGACTGCAAACGGTGCAATTTTATTTCTCAATACGGTAGGCATGTTAATATTACTGGAACTTGCGTTACTTCATCAATTGTTTGATGACAAACAGTGGGATTTTTATCAGCATTTTTCCTATATGTTTTTGACTGTAATTTCAAGTATAGCATCACTTAACTTGCCACTGAAAGATTTTTTTGAATATCTGAAAAAAACGAGATTGTTTCAACATGACAAAATAAGAAGTGTTTTTATAGGAATTGTCATAGCAGTTCCGTTATTGTGGATGATTATAGGTCTTCTTTCCAGCGCCGACTTACTTTTTAGTGAATTAACAGATTCTATCTATACTTTTATTTTTTCATCAGATATTATCTGGATACTCCTTATGATAATAATAGGATATGCAGCCTGTTACCTTCTGTTGTGTGGGTTTACAGCCAGAGCAGGGCTAACAGAGAAATCAGGTCAGGTAAAAAAAGCAGATTCCTCCATTGCAATCACTGTATTGAGTTTATTATGTTTTGTATATTTGATATTCTGTGGTATTCAGATATTTTATTTATTTGCTCATGGACTTTTCGTCTTGCCGAAAGAGTTTACATTTGCAGAATATGCAAGGAGAGGTTTTTTTGAACTTTTATGGGTAACCGTTATCAATATAATACTTATGATTATTAGTACTACCTGGTTTCAAGAAAGTAAAGTTACACGGTTCTTACTTACGTGTATCACGGTAAGTACCTATGTTATGATTGGATCTGCAGTTTATCGCATGCTATTATATATTGGAGCTTATAACCTTACCTTTTTAAGGCTTATAGTTTTATTATTTTTAGCAATTGATTCCTTTGTTTTAGCCGGAGTCATTCTTACCGTATATAAAAAAGGTTTTCCTTTGTTTCAATATTGCATAGCAGTCACTTCTGTATTTTACTTAATATTTTCCTTTGGGAAACCGGATTACCTGATTGCTTCTTACTATGTCAGACAGAATCAAGAAATGAAAATAGGGGATGTTCTCTATTTAACGGAGGATTTGTCACTGGACGCTGTTTCTGTCGTATTGCCCTATTTGGAGCAAATCACTACTTATCAGGAAACTACAATAGATAACATGAATGAAAGAAACGATCAGGATCGCTATAATCAAGAGAGTTATTCAAAAGATTCAAAAGATATAACCGATGACTGGTTCGATACAATAAAAGCAGATTATTATGAGCGGATTCATATGGCGTATAGAAAATGTGATACAGGTTATGAATTCAGAAATTTTAATCTATCCACCTACTTGGCGGAAAAGGAGACATTGGGAATAAATAATAGGAAATGAGTATATGAGGCAATCGTGGATTGCAAATATTCTCCTTTATTGTAACTTTCTCTAAGGACTGGTTTTTACACAGCTTTAAAGGGTTCAAAAAACCTCCTATGATAAAAATATAATCTTAGGAGGTTTTTGTTAAAGTGAAAGGTATCCCTAATTTACAGTAATGCTTTCTTTTAATTGTTTCAAAACTTTTGCCTGTAATATTTCCTGTATTACATAACCTTTACCATATTTTTCAACCTGAGTATCGTAATCATCTTTTGAATCCGCGAGATAAGTGCTAAACTCATCTTCGGTTGCTGTAAGACCTTCCGATTCTGTAATAGCCTGATATATTAAATTCTTCTTCGCCTGTTCTTGTACAAATTCTGTTAAACCAGCATCATATTTTGATTCTGACATACCAACATATTCTTCAAAACTTGAATAACTGCCATATCCCATGGAGGCATAAAACTCATTCATGGACTCATAAGTACTTTGATCTTCATATTTTTTAATAGATTTTAAGTGATTTGTATATTCTTCAGGATAGGATGTTACTGTAGTATTTTCCATCAAATAATCTTCTAACCAGGTTGTAAGGTTGTCCTCATAATTTGATTGCTTTAAGTATTCCCTGTATTCTTCTACGGTAGAAGCATTTTCAGATAGATTTTCCTGTACAAAAGCGTCTGTAAATTCCGGTAAAATATAGATTCCGTTAATTACAACTTCAAAAATGGCATCTTTTCCTGCCAGGTTTTCATCCTGATAATCCGTAGGAAAGGTAGCTTCTACGGTTACCTCATCACCAACACCATGACCGATTAACTGATCTTCAAAGTCATCAATATAACTTCCAGAACCGATTTCTAAATCAGCGCCAGCGCCGTCTGTATTACCGCCATCAAATTCAACACCATCTACGGTTCCAACATAGTCAATATTTACAGTATCACCGTCTGCAATCAATGCATCTGTTTTTGTATCCAGAGTTTTGTAATCTCCCAATATAGTCTCAATATCAGTATCTACGGACTCATCAGAGTATTCTATTTCGCTTAAAGGCGCGGTAATGTTCTTATAATCTGCTAACTCTATGTAATCAGTGGCAGTTACATCTTTAATAGAACCATCCTCAGTCAGAAGTTTACTATAATCACTACTAGGTTTAATTCTCGTGATATTTGTGTATACTGAATAGCCAATTAAGGATACAATACCTACAGCTAACAGTGCAACCACACTGAATGTAATAATTCTGGTTAATTGAGCTTGCTTTTTTAATTTTTTAACTTCTTTTTTCCTTGCAACACGTTTCATCTGTCCCTTACTCATCATAGTTTTCTCATTTTGATTTCCCATCTCATCATACCTCTTTCTGTTAATTAATTTAAATACTAATTTTATAAATTACAGAACTTAACTATCTGTTCTGCAGCCAAATATTGAAGTATTAGCATTTCAATCTAGGAAGAAAGTGAATTTTGCCTATACTGTTAGTCATTATACATTATAATTATGATAAAATTGTGTTCATTTTAAATTATTTTTGCAAATGATAACCATATATTATTTTAATATTATTTTTAACATTTCACAAATTCTTCACATCTGCTGGTAATACTAACTTTGAAAGTCAGATAACTTATTGCATAACAGAAAGTGAGGATGCTGTATGAATAAATCAAAATTATGTAGTTTTGCTATTGCAGGCATGCTAAGTTTCGTTGGTATTCAGCCAATTACTACTTTGGCGGCTCAGACTGATACAGGAATAATAACACAATCAGATAAAACAAATAATCAGCAAGATAAAAAAGCTGCATTGAAGCAAAAGATGGAGCAGGCAAACGAAAAATGGAACAGTCTTTCAGCTGATGAAAAAGAAGAAATATATTCTTTAATTGAAAGCAAGATGGAGGCTGATGACAAAGTAATCGATAAATTAGTGGAACTTGGCGTTATACAAAATGAAGATGCTGCAAATTTTAAAACCCATTTGCAGAATAGATTTAATAAGTTGAAAGAGAGTGGAGAATTTCCTTTGTTAAGGCAGAAGAGCAAATAATAGTAGTAGATAATTGCAGTAGATAATTGCTGTAGATAAATTGCAGTAGATAATTGCGATAGAAGCAGATTGGTAACTTATGAAAGTGGCAATAAGTGACTGACTTTCATTTATAATTAGGCAGAGAATGTCTGTAAAAGAGATAGCAGTAACAGGGCTATCTCTTTTTATTTAATAGGAAAGTTTTTCGAACTTTCCTATTAAATAAAAAGCCCTCCAGGCAGGATGCACACTCGCACGTAAAGTATATGCCAGCTTTGCTGGCCGCGCTCGGCGCGAGAATGTGCCAAGGCACATTCTTTGTTCTAGTTTTATAACGAAAACAGATGTATAATTAAGAAAAGGGATGAGGAGAAAAGGATGAACATATGAAATTAGGAATTGTAGGAACCGGATTAATCGTACGTGAGGCTTTGCCATTATTTAAAGAAATAGAGAACTTGGAATGTGTAGCACTATGTGGTACTTCTAAGTCAAAGGCGGTAGTAGATGAGTTATGTGGGATATATGATATTCCATATGGTGTGACAGATTTCGAGGAAATGCTGAAGCTAAATATTGACACTGTTTATATTGCAACACCAAATTACTTACATTATAATTTCTGTCTTTCTGCACTAAATGCAGGCAAAAATGTAATTGTAGAGAAGCCAATGACAAGTAATGTCACAGAGTCAGAAAAGTTAGCAATACTTGCAAGGGAAAAAGGAGTCTTTCTTTTTGAGGCGATTACGACACAGTATCTGGAAAACTATCAGAAGATAAAAAAGTTACTTCCGCTCATTGGGGAAGTTAAACTGGTTCAGTGTAATTATAGTCAATATTCCCGTCGATACGATGCTTTCCGTGAAGGTAATATACTCCCTGTGTTTGATCCTAACAAGTCGGGAGGAGCCTTGATGGATTTGAATTTGTATCATATTCATTATGTTGTGGGACTTTTTGGAGAACCTTTTAATGTGGAATATTATGCAAACATTGAACATGGTATTGACACAAGTGGAGTTTTAGTTATGGAATATACAACCTTTCAAGCGGTATGTATCGCGGCAAAAGATTGTGCAGCACCAGCCAGAATAGCGATTCAGGGAACGAAAGGGTACATCCTTCAAAATTCTCCGGCAAATTCCTGCGGTGAAATTATATTGCATTTGAATGATGGCAGTGAGCAGACATTTGATAAAAATAATGGAAGACATCGAATGATGGCAGAATTTGAAAATTTTATCAATATGATAGATAATGGGAAAATAAAAGAATGTAATAAAATGCTCGACCATAGCCTTTCGGTAAGTAAAGTACAGACAATGGCAAGACAAAAAGCAGGAATTTACTTTCCTGCAGATGATGAGATTTGAAAGGAATATAACGCGTCCAATGAGGTTATCTAAAGTAATTGATCAGACTGCTGGGAATCTATCATTAGAATAGCATGGTTTTTAGGTGAAAAATGCATGAATAAAATAAGATAAATCTGTATAATTATTAATAATAATTATACATTGTTGTTAATTTTCTGACAAAAGCAGATATTGATTCTTATTGACACACGAATTAACTCCGACGTATAATGGAATACAAGAGGATTACATTTGTAACTTCTATTTTCTAATAATTTGGGTGGATACATTCCCTTATTATATGGAAAATCAGTATTTTATTATGGAAGAAAATATCAACTGCTCATAAGGAGCGAGTTGGAGAAAAAGGAGTGAAACAATGAGAAAACTGAAAAATATCTCAATTGCAGGTGCTGGAACCATGGGAGCTTCCATGGCAGAGACATTTGCGAAATTTGGCTACACCGTTACCCTCTATGACATCTTCCCGGCAGCACTTGACAAGGCAAAACGCCTCATTTCCATCAACCATGAAACTGAGGTAGAACATGGTATTATCACCGCCGACGAGGCGAAAGCAGTTTTAGGTCGCATTCATTATACTTCAGACATTCAGGATTTTAAGAACACAGATTTTATGGTAGAAGCTATTTTGGAGAAAATAGACATTAAGCACAAATTCTGGGCAGAAGCTTCTGAAATAGTTCCAGCCGATGCTGTGCTAGCTAGTAATACTTCAGGGCTTAGCATAACAAAAATAGCTGAGGTTGTTAAGAACCCTGAGCGCTTTGCTGGAATGCACTGGATTAATCCACCCCACATTATTCCGTTAATTGAAGTAATCAGCGGAGAAAAAACAACTAAGGAGAACGCAGAGGCTGTTTATAACATGGCCCTTACTTTAGGTAAAAAACCGGTATATGTAAATGATGCTCCGGGCTTTGTGCTAAACAGAATTCAGTTTGCGATTATGCGCGAGTGTTTAAACATTGTAGAGCGTGGCATCACAACTCCAGAGGGCGTCGATGATGTTATGAAATACGCACTAGGTTTTCGTTATGCCTGTCTAGGACCTTTTCAGGTTGCAGACCTTGGAGGTCTTGATATTTTCTATAATATTTCATCCTATTTATTTGCTGATTTATCCAATGCAGATGCTCCGTTTGGGTTAATGAAGGAAGCATTTGA